>JADJUF010000020.1 GCA_016717005.1 Myxococcales bacterium
CGGGTCGGCCAGTACGCCCGACGCTATCGCGGCGAGACCGAGTGCCCGAAAGCGGCGCCCGCGCCATGACCCGTGGGCGGTCGGCCGGTACAGTCACGCGGGCACACCGCGGGTCGCAAGCGGCGCACTGGCGTCGCGGGCGGGACCGCTCGATCCGATCGCCCTCGATCCTTCGATCCGATCGGCCACCGCCACCCGGCTTCGGGGACAGATGATGAGAACCCTGCTGGTCGCCGCGGTCGCGCTCTCGGCGTGCGAGCGCGCGGGCACGACGCCAGACTTCGGTCGGCCCGAGCTCACGCGCTCGACGCTCGACGGGACGACGACGTGCGTCCTCAGCAAGGGGCGCGTCGGGTGCCGTGGCGACAACACGCGGGGGCTCGTGGGCAGCGGCGACCTGCGCCGCGACGTCGAGGCGTACCGCGCGGTGCGGATCCCGACGCGGGTCGTCGACCTCGCGATGACCCCGACGCGCAACGCGGTCTGCGCGCTGGATGTCCACGGCGACGTGTGGTGCTGGGGGATCAACCTCGGCCTGCTCGGCCCAGATGTGCCACGGTACCGCGGCCACGCACCGGCCCCGTCGATCGCACCGCCGACCCGCGTCGCCGGGATGCCCCCCATCGCCAGCGTGACGCTCTGGGCCTTCCATGCGTGCGCGGTGTCGCGCGCGGGGCAGGTCTACTGCTGGGGCGTCAACGATCGAGGCCAGGTCGCTGACCCTCATGTCGTCGCACGGCGCGTCGTGCTCACGCCACGCGCCGTCAGCCTGCCGGCGCCAGCGCAGGGGATGTACTTGCAAGACGCGCAGACCTGCGCGCTCCTGAGTGATCGATCGCTGTCCTGCTGGGGCGGGAACTTCGCGGACGACGCCGGCCGCCGACCGCTGTTCGAGCCCACGCAGGTCGCCACCGACGTGACCGAGGTGAGCGTGGACCAGCGGAGCGAGCAGTCGTGCGTCGTCGCCGCCGGCGGAAGGCAGTGCTGGTCGGCGCGCGACGACGACACCGACCGGCAGTTCGACGCGCTGTTCCCCGCTGACCTCGATTGAACGCGGGCCAGCGCCGGCATCCGATCGGCTGTCGCCGGATCGCGAGCGCATCCATTCGAAGCCGTCGCCTCCGTGCTACCGTCGTTCGATGGAGACAGTGGTGTTCGCCGAGAATCGTTCGGCGAACGTGACGCCAGGGGTCATCGCGCCGAAGTTCGGTGAGGGCTGTGTCTGTTGCGGCGCGGTTACATCGCGGACGCAGCTCTACGATCCAAGCACGGATCGCATCCGGTGCGAGGCGATCCCGGTGCCGGTGTGCGGCGACTGTCCGCGGCACGCCATGATCACGCCGACCGGGATCATCCTGCCGGCGTCGGCGCTCCTGCTCGGCGCCATTGTCGGTGGGCTCGGCATCCACCGCACAGGTGCGCGGCCGCACGACGCGGCGGTCATGATCGCCATTGGCGCCACGGTGGTGGTCGCCGGGTTGGCGTGGATCGCCGTGGCGACGGTGCGCACGCGGCGGTGGCGTCGCGCCGGCCACCACCCTGCGCTGACCATGAGCGTCGACAACGGGCGGTGCGTGCTCAGCACCACGAACGTCGCGCTCGTCAACGAGCTCATCGCCAACAACCGGTTCGCGCGGCGGCGACCGGGGCGCGGCGGACGTGGGCAGGTGCCGGAGGCCCGGGTCGTGAGCTCCGCCGTGGCGCCCGACCTCGACGCGCTCACCCCCGAGGAGAAGGCGCGGCTCCTCGCCGAGACCCTCGGGCAGCGGCCGCCCGGCGCCTCGGACCGACAACGCCCCCGATAGGTGGCGCTCGAACAGCGCGTTCGATTCCCCATCGCTCCGCCTGCAGGGGCCGGCACGCGTCAGCGCGAAGCGCAGCTCGGCGAGCCAGCCCGCGCGAAAGCCAATGAATCCTGCCAGCATGCCCGCAGCGCCTACGGCACACGTGGTGCGCGCGCAGCACCCGACCGCTGACCGCGCGGAGGCGGTGCGGTACCCTCGGGTCGTCGCCACGGCGTTCCCGTGAAGCTGCGCCACCCTCGTCACGAGAAGAACCCACCATGATCCGAGCGCTCGTCCTCATCCTCACCGTGCATCTGCTCGCCTGCGGAGGTTCGACGCCGGGTGCCGCGAGGCCGGGCGGCGAAACCGGTGGCGCCAGCGGGGACGAGCGCGCCGATGATGGAACGGCCGACGACGCAACGGCATCGCCCGACAAGCCCGGCCGCAAGGCGCGTGATTCGGGCGAGTTCGCGATCAATCACGGCGACGCATCGTCGCGCCCGACGAACGCCAAGCTCAAGGCCACGGACACCGAGGCCGCGGTCCGGTTCTTCGTCATCGACAAGGACAAGGGGCCGATCGCGGGGATCGTCATCTCGCTGACCGCGCCCACCGGCGAGAAGTACTACACCGGGGAGACCGACGCCGAGGGGTTCGCGGAGGTGCTGGTCCCGATCGGCGCGAAGTACGACCTGATCTACTTGAGCCTCGGCCGTCGCGACGTCGCCGCGCAGGTCGCGGTCGCGGACGAGCCGCGCCTCAACCTGAAGCTCACGCTGCGCTACAAGCGGGAGGACCTGGTCGCCCCGCCGATCGTGGCGGCGACGCCGAGCGAGCCGGCGCCAAGCGAGCCCCCGCCGCGGTTCGTGCTCCAGGACGTGCAGTTCGAGACCGGGAAGGCCACGCTGACCGGCGACTCGCACGCGCGCCTCGACAGCGTCGTCGAGTACATGGCGCACAAGCCGTCGGCCACCTTCGAGATCTCGGGCCACACCGACAACGTCGGCAGCAAGAAGAAGAACAAGCGGCTGTCACAAGAACGCGCCGACGCGGTCCGTGCCTACCTCGTCGCGAAGGGCATCGAGGCTAGCCGCATCCAGGCCGTCGGCTACGGTGACGAGCGGCCCATCGCGCCCAACGACACCCCCGACGGTCGCCAGCAGAACCGACGGATCGAGGCCATGGAGTCGTTGTAGCGCCGACAGCAGAACCGACGGATCGAGGCCATGGAGTCGTTGTAGCGCCGGGGATCCGATCGGCTGCCACGCAGGTTCGAGGCTCGCTTCGATGCGCGCTGTTCGGCCGGCGGAGCGCGTCGCAGCCCAGGATCGTGATCATCGGCAACCACGACCACGCGCGGTCGATACGCGTGGCACCATGACGCTCGCTGACCGCCCTACGATGACGTCGCCGCCGCCCACTTCCCCATCTCCGCCGTCGCCCCGACCGAATGGACCAGGGGCCGACGGCCGCAGCCGCCGACCACGTCGCCGCCGCAGCAAGCGAGCGCCTCGGGGCCCCGGCGGCTCGACGACGCGCGGCGGCGCGCAGCTGCTGTCGCTCGCGCTGGTCGTGCTCGGCGCGGACCGAGCGCACGCCGACGGCCCCGCGCCGCACGCGCCGGTACGCTTCACGACGCTCGCGCCCGATGGGATTCGTTCCGAGGTCAACGTCGAGCTCGCTACCGGTGACATCGAGACCGCCCGCAGCGGCATCGACGCCAGCGGGATCCACATCGATGCGCAGTACGTCGTCGCGCGCGGCGCTGGCGGCTACGGACGCCTCGGTGGCGTCCGGGAGACGTATCGGCCGCCCTTCAACGACCGCACCACGAGGCTCGCGGGCGCCGAGGTGGGTGGGTTCGAGCGGCTGCGCACGGCGTGGGGGGCGATCACCGGACGCCTCGGCGTGTCGGTCCCCACGCTCCCGCGCGCGGAGTACCCACTCGCCGCGCTGAGCGTGGTGCGCGCGCGCCGGCCGTCGGACCTGGCGTGGATCCAGTGGGGCCAGCCCCTCCGGCTGCGCCTGGCCGTGGCACCCACGTTCGTGCGCGGTGCGTGGACGGCGCGCCTCGACACCGGCCTGGACGCGCCGCTCGATCGCACCGCCGCCGAGATCATCTCGAGCTACCACCTCGATCTGGCGATCGGCGCGCGGGCCGGCTGCGCCGCCGCGACCATCGAGTACTCGATGTTCGGGTCGACCGGCGACGCGCCCCAGTACCATCGGCATCTGGTGACGCTGGGCGGGCAATACCAGCTCCAGCGCGTCATCGTGAGCGCCCGCCTCGGCACGCCGTTCACCAGCGGTGGGCCCCCCGGCCCGCCAGCCCCGGACCTCATCGATCCGCTCCCCGTGCGCCCGGGCGAGTTCGTCGCGTTCACGCTAGGCCTCAGCGTGGCGCTGTAGCCCGCGCGCCCTCGATCACGCGCTCCGATCGGCCGCCACCCGGAACAGGGGGAGCGTCATCGCGTACCAGGGCCGGAGCCGGCGGTGCAACGGCTCGGCTCCGCCCTCGACCTCAACCGGCGCGAGGGACCAGCGCATGCTTGCTCAACAGGGTTGCCGCGGCGTGGTTGCGCCCCCAAGCTACCGGCCCATGGGGGTCACCTCTCACATTGTGCCGGTCCACGACTTCGATGCCGACGCGCACGCCGAAGCCATCCGCGAGTACGGCGCGGACGACAAGGACCACCGCGCAGATCTGGCGCGGATCGCGGAGGTCAAGCGCGGACTCGCCAGGCTGACCGCGGCGCAGCGCCGATCGTCGCGCTGGCCCACGAGAGCCGAGCTCAAACAGACGATGGCGCAGCTGGGCCGCGACGGCGGCTACGCATTCAGCCTCGCGCCGCACCGGGGCCCCTGGACCGAGGGATCACTGATCAAGACGAAGCCGGGCCGCCGCGAGGTGATCGCGAGCATGTTGCACGTGCACACGCTGCGCGACGGCACCTACCACTGTGCCGGCGAACCGGACATCCTGCACCGCTTCGCGAGGGCGATCTCCCTCGTCGCCGGACCGCAGGTGACGTTCCTCGGCCACGACTATAGCCCCGCGGTCTACACCGCGCTGTTCGTCGCGGAGGCGGCCTCGGCGCCATCCCCGGAGCCGAAGGCCAAGACCAAGACCAAGGCCAAGGCCAAGGCCAAGACCAAGGCCAAGACCAAGGCCAAGCCGAAGGGCTCCAGAACCTCCCTCTGATCCGATCGGCTGCCACCCGGTTTCGGCTGCCACCTTTCGGCTGCCACCCGGTTTCGGGGGATCCGATCGGCTGCCACCCGGTTTCGGGGGGGCCCTGATCCGATCCTCTGATCCGATCGGCTGCCATCCGGTTTCGGGCCATCCGGTTTCGGGGATCCGATCGGCTGCCACCCGGTTTCGGCTGCCACCCGGTTTCGGGGCCACCCGGTTTCGGCCACCCGGTTTCGGCGCGCGCGTGTGCGAGTATCGCGACGCCCAGCCATGCCGCACCCTCCGCGTCGCCATCGTCGCCGCATCGCGCTCGCCCCGCTGCTCGTCGTCGCCGCCGTCACCACGGCGTGCGGCTCGAAGGCGCCGAGCGCTGCCAACCAGCAGATCTGCGAGCAGGCCGCGGCACGCTACGTACGCTGCGTCGGCGAGGAGCTCGGCCCCGAGGCGCAGCGCATGGCCGCGTCGCCCGACAAGGACGGCGTCGCCGCCTGCGCGCGCAGCCAGCGGACCGTCGACTGGTATCGCGACAAGTGCCTGCCGACGACGACGTGCAAGGCGTTCATGGACTGCACGCTCGACCTGGCGATGCAGGAGCCGTAGCCGCGCCAGCCCGCGCTGCCAGCTGCGCTGCCACCCGCGCCGGCGCCAACCGGCGCGTCGCCGCCACCGGTGGCCTCGTCCGGCGCCCCTGAGCGGGGCGGCGCGGACGGTGCGCTCGGCCATCCCCACGGCTGCGAGGTGCTCGCGATCTCCACGATACCGTCGTCCACCTGAGCCGCCTGGCGATTTCGCCTTCCGCTCGCGAGCGGCCGGCGTCTATGGGGGTATGACGCTGGTGGCCGTGGCCCCCGACCCCGATCCGCCACCCGCGATCGATCCGACCGTGGCCCGGGCCCAGGCCGGCGATCGCGACGCGTTCGCGCAGCTGTACCACCAGCACGTCGATCGCGTGTACGCGCGGCTGACCCGGCTGGTGGGGCCGGTGCCCGAGCGCGACGATCTGTTGCAGCAGACGTTCCTGCAGGTCCACCGCGGGCTGCCCACGTTCCGCGGCGACGCCAGCGTCGCGACGTACATCCACCGCGTCGCGGTCAACGTCGCGCTCGATCACCTGCGCGCGCGCCGCCGCCGCCCGCTCGACCTCGACGACGCGGCGGTGACCGCGATGGCCGCCGCCGCGCCCGACCCGGCGGCCCGCGCCGCCAGCCGGCAGGACCTGGCGCGGGTGTTCGCGTGGCTCGGCGAGCTGACGCCCGAGCAGCGCGTCGCGTTCGTGTTGACCGCGATCGAGGGCCTGACCGCGCGGGAGGCCGGCGCGCTGCTCGGCGCCAGCCCCGACGCGGTGAAGCAGCGCGCCCTGGCGGCGCGCCGCGCGCTGCTCACCGCGCTGGCCGCGGCCGATCGCCCGTGGAGGAAGCCATGATCGACGACGACGACGCGACCCTCGACCGGATGCTGGCGCAGGTCCGCGCGGCGCCGACGCCGCTGGCCGACGCCACGCGCGCCGACGTGCTGGCCCAGGTGCTGGCCGCGCCGCGCGCGACGCCGGCGGTCGATCCGATCGCGGTGGCCAGCCGCCGCCGGGCCTGGGTGGTGACCGCGGGCGTGGCGGTGGCCGCCGCCGCGGCGGTGGCGCTGTGGATCGTCGCGCGCGCGCCCGCGGCGCCCGCCCCGACGGCGCCGCCGATCGGCGCCGGCTCGGCGGGGGACGGCCCGGGCTCGCACGCTGGCCCGGCCGCCGGCAGCGGCGGCGCGATGGCGGGCAGCGGCGGCAGCGGCAGCGGCGCACAGGCGGGCAGCGGCAGCGCGGCGCTCGACGGCGCGGCGGTGGCGCGCCAGCTCCTGCGGCTGGGGTACCTCGAGCTGTTCCAGCGCGCCGACGACCGCGCGATCGCGTCGCTGTACCCGGGCGCCGCCGCTCAGCTGGCCGCGCTGGCCGGCGATCCCATGGTCGATCCCCACGCCCGCTTCCTGGCCGCCGAGATCTTGTTCGTCCGCCAGCCCGGCTACCCAGCGCCGGCGCTGCGGCCGGCGCTGGCCGAGGTGTACGCGATCGCGCTGGGCCGCACCTACGGCCAGGTCCGCGGCGGCTGGCTCCCCGCCAACGCGTGGGGGCTCGCCTATGACCTCGACGACGTCGGCGCCTCCGGCCGCCACCTGCTGGCCCTGGGGCCGGCCGCGCTGCCGGCGCTGCGGACGCTGCTCGACCGCGCCGAGGTCGTGCAGTACGAGGGCAGCGAGGACGCCACCGTCGGCAACGCCCGCGGCTACCGGGTCAAGGACCTCGCCGCGTACTTCATCGCCCGCCTGGCCGGGCGCCCGCTGGCGTTCCACCCGGCGCCCGCCGATCGCGATCGCGCGATCGCGTCGCTGATCGCGTCGCTGCCGTAACCGGGTGGCGGTCGCCGACGGCGCGCGGCACACGCGGCGCCCGGATCCCCTGATCCGATCGGCCCTGATCCGATCCCCTGATCCGATCGGCCGCCACCCGGTTTCGGGGGCGCCCGGATCGGCTGCCACCCGGTTTCGGCGATCGTCACCGACGCGGTCGGGGCGATGCCGGCGGCGGCGCGATCACCCCGAGCTCGAGCCGACTCACGTGCGCGTCGTCGTGGACCAGCCGGAGGGTTCCTACCCTCGCGACCGCGGGCGTCTCGTCAGCGATCACGCCGCCCGATTGGTAGTTGCGCTGGAAGGACGTGCCGAGCGGCGGCCCCACTACGAGCCGCAGCCGGCTCCCGGCGCTGATGCGCCGGGCGAACAGGTTGGCCGCGGCGAAGTGGTACTCGAGGATCTGCCCCGCCGGCACCAGGGTCGACTGGTCGAGACCATCGCGGTGTCGCGCGCGCAGGACCTGGCTGGTGAGCGTGACGGTGCGCCCGCCCGGTCGCACCTCGAACAGCCCGACCGACAGGTCGGTGTCCGGCACGTCGAGCGCCACCTGCAGCGTGACCCGGAGCTGACCTCCGAGCTCGACATCGCTCGTGAGCGGCGCCGAGTGGTAGACGAGCGCGAGCCCCGCAGGCGGCGTCGCGGTGGCGGCGTCGACCACCGGTACCTCCACGTCGGCGCGCTCGACCCGCCGCACATCCCGCGGATCGAGCACGAGCGTATCCTCGGCGACACCGCCGGCGACGCCCGCGTCATCGAGCGTACCCGAGTGGAACACGTCGTCGGCACGGCCCGTCGAGCCGAGCGTCCAGCTCCGGACCTTCGGTGCGATCGCGGCCAGGTCGTCGGCGTGCCGCCAGGCCTCCGCGCCGGTCACGTAGTACGTCACGCGCGAGGTCAGGAGCGTCGGCCGCGGCCCGCCCCGCATCGTCCAGTCGAACCACTCCACGTGGAGCGCCTTGATGTCGATCTGGCTCGTCTCGCCGAGGGGCAGCCCACCCACGGGCGTCGCGGGCGTCCGGGTCCCGCTGTGGTCCCACGGGCCGAGCAGCAAGAAGTGGCGCGCGCGCGCCGCCGCCGGCGCGCTGGCCAGATGCTCGCGGTAGTAGCTCATCGCACCGGCCTGGTCGTCGTCGTAGTGCCCGGTGATGGTCAGGATCGGGATGTCCAGTTTGACCAGCTCATCGGCGCTCGGCGCGCGTGCGCGCCAGTACGCGTCGAACGTGGGATGGTCGACCCACTCCGCGAACACGGTCGTGGTGTTGCCCGCCAGCGCGTCGAGGTGACGGAACGGTGCGCCGGCGCAGTACGCGGCCGTGACCTGTCGCCAGCGGTCGTTGTCGCCGAACACCGGCCCCGCCAGCGAGGCACCGGCGACGAACGACAGCCACTGGATCGTGTAGGGCATCCCGACGTTCCACGCGAGCGGAAAGTCCAACCCGAACCGCACCGACGCGGTCGGGACGAACGTGCTGAGGTGCGGCGGCCGATGCTTTGCGGTGGCCCACTGCCCGAAGCCGTCGTAGGAGCCGCCGAACATGGCGACCTTGCCGTTGCAGTACGGCTGCGCGGCGATCCACTCGACGACGTCGGCGCCATCGCGGCCGTCGTCCTCGCTCGGTCGGAACGTGCCCTGCGAGTTGCCCCGGCCGCGCGCATCGACGAGCAGCGTGGTGTAGCCGTGCGTCGCGAAGTACGTCGCCCACCGGTGGTAGCCGTGGGCGTTGTACGGCGTCTTCACGAAGACCACCGGGCCCGGCGTGTCGGTCATCGGGCGATACAGCGTCGCGCCGAGCGTGATCCCGTCGCGCATCGGCACGCGGACGCCGAACTCGTACCGGTAGGGCGGCGACGCGCTCGCCTCGGCCGGCAGGGACACCGCCGGCAACGCCGGCGCATCGCCGGCCGGCGCGACCGGCGGGGCGGGTGGCGCATCCGCCGCTGGCGCGGGCGCCCCGCGTCGAGGAGCCGAGACCTCCGCTGCACGCGGTCCACATCCGGTGAGGATCCACACCGCGAGCACCGCGGTCGTCAATGAGCGCGTCATAGGCCCTCCTACCACGCGCAGCGCGCCGAAACCGCCAGCAATAGATGCAGCAGATCGACTCACAGATGCAACGACTCGATCTACGCCCCATCACCGAGTAGCAACCCATCGACTCACACCCACGCGGTGACCTGCGACAGCTGCAAGCCCGTCCTCCGGCGTCGTGGAGAACGGGACGTCGAGCGCGGTTTTCGCCGCCGGCAGGGAAACGGGGAGGAGCGGCGCGGCGTACAATGCGGCATGCGGGACGTCGACGGACGTGGTGAGGCGACGAGCGAGGTCGGCGTCGCGAGCGGCGGTAGCCCGGGCAAGACCGCCCGTACCGATCGCGGGCAACACCGCCACCGGGATCACCTTCTGATGCGAGTCGCGCTAGCGATCGCGATCGCGGGCGCGCTCGCCTGCAGCAACGCGAGGAGATCACCCGACATGAGAGAGTCCGAGACCAGGCCGGTGCCAGCGTCGCTCGAGGCGGCCCTGGGCGACGCCCTCGCCGACGGGGTGGGGCCCGACGAGCTCGCCGCGCGCATCGGCCGGGCGCCGATCATCGACACCCGCGACGAGCGCGATCGCAACGCGATGCGGATGGCCGACATCCGCCCCGATCCGACCTTCCAGGCCACGCTGCCCGCGCTGGGCGACGCCGAGCGAGTGATCTACTGGAAGGTCGACGAGAACGCCGCCGACGTGATCGTCAGCGGGGTCTCCTGGCAGCGGGGCCAGCCGGGCGTGGTCTTCCGCGGGTTGATCGGCCCGCCGTAGCGATCGGTCGCCAGGGCGGCGCGCCGACAGCAAGTGGCCGCGCCAGGCGCGGTCGCGGCTCAGGGGCGGTGGAGCACGATCGGCTGACCGACGGCGAGGGCGCCGGTGCGGGTGACGGTCCCGTAGACGCCGGCGTGGTTGGCGTTGGCCCGCACCACCGCCTTCATCATCGCGGGCGCCGGCGGGCCACCGTCGGGATCGAGGTTGACCATCACGCACCGGAGGTCGCGCATCGTGACGGTGACGGCCGGCGCATCCGCGGCCTCCCCGAACGTGAGCACGCCGCCGACCCAGTCGTCCTCCTCGAGGGGGACCGCGCGCTCGGCGCGGACGACGATGTTGGGCCGGAACCGGCGCACGTCGGGCTCGACGCCGGCGAGCCGACA
Organism: Myxococcales bacterium; assembly: GCA_016717005.1. NCBI lineage: Bacteria > Pseudomonadati > Myxococcota > Myxococcia > Myxococcales > Myxococcales bacterium. Next base: position 10,564 of record JADJUF010000020.1, read on the forward strand.
CAGCGCGCGGCTGGTGTCGGAGGTGATGACCGAGACGCTGGTCTCGTCGAAGATGCCGTGGCCGAGGTGCATCACCTCGACCGGCGCGCCGTGCCGGCGGCCCAGCTCGGCAGCGAGCGCCTCGCCGAGCAACGGCCACTCGTCGCCTTCGGGAGTCCGGACGTGCGTCGGCAGCGGCTCGCCGCCGCGGTCGTCGCGCCCGCACGGCGCGAAGTGGATGAGCTCGGGCAGGCGGCTCGCGGTCAGCCACGGCATCGGACCGCCCACGGCGAGCCGCCGCACCGCGAAGCGCCGGTCGCCGTCGAGCCCGTGCCAGCCCAGCCGCGCCGCATCGAGCGCCTCGCCCCGCATCGACTTCACCGGATATCGGTACAGCCCCTCGACGCGACCGATCGTTATCGCCATGGACAAGTTCTACCTCGGGTCACCGCGGACTCGGGACGCGCGCGCCCTGGGCCGTGGGCCTGGCCACGATGCTCGGGTGATGCGCCACGACCACGCTCCTTGCCATGTCGCCGGCCCTGCGTTATATACTGAACCATATGGTTCAGTTTGAGAGACCCGGCCTCGACGCCGCGTTCGCCGCGATCGCGGACGCCACCCGGCGCGGCGTGCTGGAGCAGCTGGGACGTGCCGACGCGTCGATCACCGAGCTCGCCCAGAAGTTCGACATGACCCTCACGGGCATGAAGAAGCACGTCGTCGTCCTGGAGCAGGCCGGGCTCGTCAGCACGGAGAAGGTCGGACGCGTGCGGACCTGCAAGCTGGGCCCGCGCCGGCTGGAGGAAGAGACCGCGTGGATCGAGCGGTACCGCCAGCGCTGGGCCTCACGCTTCGACGAGCTGGACCAGGTTCTCGAGGAACTGAAACTCAAGGAGATGACCGATGGACGCAAGCAGTGAGAGTGAGCCCACCGCGACGAAGAACCCCACGGCCGTGGAACGGAGGTCGGAGCGTGAGATGGTCATCACGCGCACCTTCGACGGCCCGGCGCGCCTCGTGTTCGAGGCGTGGACCAAGCCCGAGCTGTTCAAGCGGTGGTGGCTGCCGAAGTCGGCTGGCTTGAAGCTGCGCTCCTGCGAGATGGATGTTCGCGTCGGGGGCGGGTACCGCCTCGAGTTCGACGTCGGTGGCCCCGAGCCGATGGCGTTCTTCGGTAGGTACCTCGACGTGACGCCGCACGCGCGCCTCGTCTGGACCAATGACGAAGGTGGCGAGGGTGGGGCCGTGAGCACGGTGACCTTGGAGGAGAAGGGCGGCAAGACGCTGGTCGTGATGCACGAGCTCCATGCCTCGAAGGAAGCGCTCGACGCTGCGCTCGGGTCGTACGACGGGATGGGCGAGACGTTCGAGCAACTGGCCGAGCTGCTCGTGACCCTCTGACGATCGCCCGGGGCTCCGCTCGCCTGCCACCGGCGCGGCGCAGAACGCGGCGAAGCAGTTCGGCCGAAACGGCCGCTTGATCCTCGTGTCGTCGATCCAGCCACGCGCCGTCGCCGCATCGCGGAAGGCGGCTCGCATCGGCACGTCCTGTTCGTCGTCCGTCATGTCACTGACGCCAGGCTCGCCCGATCCCGAGGGGGTTTCCAGCTACGCTCGGCGCCGCATGACCGAGTTGAGCTCGAGCGCGCCGCGCGACGCCGACATGGATCCCCGCCGGGTCGCCCGGCTGGTCCAGCACTTTCGCGACGCCTGCGCGCGCGGGTTCGTGCCGGGCGGCCAGCTCGCCGTGCGCCGCGCGGGCCGCCTGGTGGTCGACGAGGCCGTCGGCGTGCTGCGCGGGTTCCGCGCGAACGAGGGCAGGCCGGCCGTCCCCGTCACCTCGGACAGCGAGTTCCTCGTGTTCTCGGTGAGCAAGCCGGTGGTGGCCGTGACGATCGCGATGCTCGAGTCCCGCGGTGAGCTGGATCCGACCGCACCGGTCGCGCGCTACTGGCCCGAGTTCGCGGCCAACGGCAAGGCCGAGCTCACCGTCCTCGACGTCCTGACCCACCGCGCCGGCGTGTTCACCCCGGAGCTGATCAAGTCGCCCGAGCGCTGGCCCGACTGGGACGGCGTGTGTGCCGAGCTCGTGGCCACGGCGCCCAGGTACCGGCGCGGCACCTTCGCGTACATGCCCTACGAGTTCGGGTGGATCCTCGGCGAGGTCGTACGACGCGTGACGGGCCGAACGTTCGACGCCTTCGTGCGCGACGAGATCGCGCGCCCGCTGGGGCTGGATCACTTCGTCTTCGGCGTGTCGAGCGAACGCGCGCGCGCGCTGGCGCACACCTACTGGCTGTCCACGCGCCGCACGGTGGTCGCAGGCGAGGATCTCTCGCTCGTGTTCGAGGAGCGGCACACCCGCGAGGAGGTCGCGACGTCCGTCCTCCCGGGCGCGGGGCTGGTGACCAACGCGCGCGCGCTGACGGAGTTCTACGCCTGGGTGCTGCGCGGGTGCCCGACGCAGAGCGGCGAGCCGGCCGTGCGCCCCGAGATCCTCCGCAGGTACACCACGCGGGCGCATTTCGGGTTCGACCGGAGCAACCGCGCGCCGTTCGCGGTGGGCCGCGGGTTCGTCGTCGGCACGCCTTGGCCTTCGGCGTACGGCATGTGGGGCACCAGCGCGTGCTTCGGGCACCAGGGGGCGTTCTGCTCGCTCGGCTTCGGCGATCGCGATCGAGACCTCGCCGTCGCGATCGTCACCAACGGCAACCACGGGCTGATGGAGACCTCACGGTTCTTCACCAAGCTCGTGAGCCTCGCGCGCCGCGCAGCCAGGGGATGAGCCACGGTAGGTTTGGGCCAACAAGCGCGGGACAGGAACATGGGCATGCACGTCGGCGTCGTGGTCTCGGAGGTCGAGTCCGGACGGTTGTTCCTCTGCACGCCGAGCACTACGACCAGCGCCCCCTCGATCCGATCGGCAGCCACCGCTGCCACCCGACTTCGGGGCCACCGGGGCCACCCGATTTCGGACGCGGGCCGCCCCGGACGCCCCGGACGCGCGGATCTGGGACCGGCGACGGACACGGGCGCGACGCCTGGCTATGATGCACGGGCGAGGTCGCCAGGGCCCTCGCGAGCCTCACAGGAGTACGCATGCGCAATCGGATGACGACGTTCGGGGTCATGGTGCTCGCCGCGGTGATCGCGGCCGGCTGCGCGAAGTCTCCGGCGTCGCCGTCGACGGCGGCCCCGGCGAACGCTGGCGGCGGGGCGGCGACCTCCAGCGACGTGCCGGACGAGCCCAAGGTCGTCTGCCACCTCGACTGCTCGGGAACCGAGGCCACGGGCTACGGCGCGACCGAAGAGGAGGCGCGCGCCGACGTCGCCCGGCACGTGGAGCAGAACTGCAAGCCCGAGGACGGGCAGTACTTCATCTTCTGCGACCCGCCGCAGTAGGCCGCGGCGCCCCGTACGCGGTTGATCGCGTCCCTACTGCCGGAGGATGCTCGCCAGCTTCTTGCCGCTGGCGAGCTCATCGACCAGCTTGTCGAGGTAGCGAATCTTCTGCATCAGCGGGTCGGCGACCTCTTCGACGCGCACGCCGCACACCACACCCTTGATGAGCGCCACGTTCGGGTTCATCCGGGGCGCTTCAGAAAAGAACGTCTCGAGGTCGTCCTTGGCGTCGATGGTGCGCCGCAGCCGCGCGGCGCTGTAGCCCGTGAGCCACGCGATGACCGCGTCGACCTCCTCCTGCGTTCGGCCCTTCTTCTGGGCCTTCTGCACGTAGAGCGGGTACACGCTCGCGAACGACATCGCGAAGATGCGCGGCCTGGTCGCCTCGCCCCGCCGCGCCGGCTTCTTCTTCGTGGCCGCCTGCTTCGCGGGCCGCTTCGCGGCCCCCTGCTTCGCGGCCGCCTGCTTCGTGGCCGCCCTGCTTCGCGGCCGCCTGCTTCGTGGCCGCCTGCTTCGTGGCCGCCTGCTTCGTGGCCGCCTGCTTCGTGGCCGCCTTCTTCTTCACCGAAGCCATACGGCCACAAGCGCTACCACAGGCATGGCAGCCGCGGGAACGGCTCCCCGGATCCGATCGGCGGCGAGTCGGTTTCCCGCGACCTGGTCCCCCTCCCGAGCCGCGATCCGATCGGCCGCCACCCGGCTTCGGGGATGGCGGCTGGGAATGCTCGCGCGCGCGCGGATGTTCCGGATGCTCGAGGCGATGGGCGAGCGCTGGAATCGAAACAGTCACTACCACGGTCTCATCCCGCGCATCGACCGCGCGATTCGATGCTCGGCGACGTCGTAGCCCAGAGCGCGCAGCTCGCGCGCGCCTGCGCGGCCCCAGGGCGGGCGGGTCAGTAGCCCACGACGTCGAGCTCAACCGCGAAGTCGCCGTCGGCGCGCGTGTCCGTGTACAACCCGATCAACGCCTTCGCGCCCTCGGCGTTCGGCGAGTAGATACCCGCCCGCTCCTCGTCGCCGTCATCGCGCTCGCTGTATTTCCAGGCCGCCTCGTCGAGGCACCCGGCGACGCGAGCGACGACCTCGGTGAAGCGGGCGTCGGCGTCCGCCCGGCTCCGGACGTGCAGCTCACAGTGCACCTCGAGCTCCGACTCCTCGCGGATCGCACACGCCATCCCGGGCACGCTGACGACCGGCTGGGCCCGCAGCGTGGCGAAGGCCGGCGCGTCCTCGAGATAGCTGGCGAGGACCTTGCAGTAGTCTTCGTCCGGCGCGGGGGCCGCGACCGCCCCGGCACCACCGGCGGCGACCGGGGTCGCCTGGGACCCTGACGGGCCCTTGGCCGCTGAGCCGCACGCTACGACCAGCACGAACGAAACTACCCCGAGGTCTCGCGAGATCATCGGCGTACCTGTATCACGCGCACGTCGGTGCGTGTCACGACCAGCACGACCGCCTTGCCCCCCGGCCGGCGATTCGATCGACAGCGATCCGATCTGCGCGGCCACGCGGACCGGGGCCGCGCGGATCGGGGCTGGCGCCGAGCCTGGCTACGGCTCGAGGCGCAGGCCGCGGCCCTTGAGATCGCGGACCTCGACGAAGGCCGGCCGGGTCGAGAAGTGGAGGTCCATCACCAGCAGGTCGTCGGTCGAGGCGAACGGCTGCGGGGCGAGCGTCAGCCACGGGTAGCGGAAGTCATCGAGCGTGGCCAGCGAGGTGGCGTCGAGGCCGGCGCGCTCGTCGAAGCCCAGCGCGCCGGCGTCGGTGGCGATGGCGTCGAGATCGAGATCGCCGCGGGTCGCGGTGTAGCGCACGGCGTAGGCGGCGTCGGGCCCGGGCGCGATCTCGGCCAGGGCGATCGTGTCGGCGTCGGGCCCAGGGATGAACACGAACGGATGGACGTGGGGATCGAAGCCGGTGACGCAGCCGGCGTCGGGGTGCTCGGTCTGGTACGGCAGCGAGCACATGGTCTGCATGCGCAGCTCGAAGTGCAGGTGCACGAACTCGGTGTCGCCGGTCTGCCCCATGGCGGCGACCACCTGACCGCGGGTGATCGGCTGGCCGGCGGCGACCGCGATCGACTGCAGGTGCAAGTACACCGCGAACACGTGGTCGACGAGCTGGTCGTGGAACCGCATCGGCGTCGGCAGCTCGTGGCGGATCGCCAGCACGTTGCCGCCGAGCGGGAACTGGGTCGAGCCCTCGGGGTAGACCGCCTCGACCACGCCGTCGCCGATGGCCGTGACCGGCGTGCCCTCGGCGTCGAACCAGTCGATCCCGGGGTGGAAGTCGGTGCGGCCGGCGCTGATCTTCCAGCGCGGCCCGAAGGTCGACGAGCTCGCCTCGGGGTGCGGCACCGGCGGCGCGAAGATCGCGGTGGCGACCAGGGGCGGGACCGCCGTCACCGCGGTCACGCCGCCGCCAGCGGCCTCGTCGCCGCAGGCGCCGACGGCGATCACCAGCCCGAGCGGGACTGTCCAGCGCATCGCCGGATCGTACTACGCGCCGGGCGCGGGCCGGGACGCCGCCGCGCGTGGCCCCTGACGGCCTCGCCGTCGGCGGCGCTCGGCGCCGAGGGCGGCGTCTCGTCCCGACGGCGGCGGCGCTGGTCCGTCGCGGGACTTCGACATGGACCTCACCGCGCTCGATCTCGAGGCGCTCCTGGCCGCGGCGCAGCGCGAGGTCGACGACGACGCTCCAGACGCCACGTCGCCCCACCTGGTCGAGCTGCACCGCCGGGGCGCGCGCGCGATCTTCGAGCGCGCCGTGGCCGTGTGCGCCAGCGCCGCCGCGGACGAGCGCGTGCTGGGCGTGTGGATCCTGCGCGAGCTCCGCAGCGCGCCGCCACGGCTCGCCGCCGAGGCGGTGGCGGTGCTGCTGGCGCTGGCGCGGCGCGAGCCGGAGCCTGAGGTGCAACATCGCCGGAACGCCATATGACGTCGCCGAGCGCACCCGAGATCGTGGCAACGATCTTCGCCTGCACCGCAGGGCGCGCTGCAGCCTCGAGGGTCGAGGAGCTCGGATGAAGTTCTCGATCGTACTCGGCGCCGGCCTGCTCGCGGGCGCGTTCGCGGGAGGATGCAAGAAGGGCGGCGGCGCCAAGCCGGTCACCTGCGAGGTGATCGCCGCCAAGGCGGGGCAGGTGACGGTCAAGGGCAAGGCCGCGCAGGAGATGACCGCCAGCCAGCAGCGCAACGCCGACCTCATCGGGGAACGCGTCACCGCGGCGCTGCTCAAGGTGTGCCAGGACGACGGGTGGTCCCCCGAGCTGCGCGCGTGCCTCGCCGCGGCCAAGGCGGGCGCCGGACCCGAGCAGTGTCAGAGCATGCTCAACCCCGAGCAGCGCGCCCACGCCGCGCAGGCGATGCAGCGCGCCTACGCCGAGAGTCAACAGGCGGCGCTGGACCAGGTGGTCGGCGCGGGCGTGGACATGGTGGGCGCCCTCCGCGCGGTCGCGGATGAGCACGGCCCGGAGCCCACGTGCGAGGCGATCGCCGCGCTCGCGCTCAAGGCCGATGCGGCGTCCGACCTCCAGTGGGTGAAGGACGCGGCCGCCGCCAACGCCGCGGTCATGGCGCGGGTCTGCAAGGAGGACGCCTGGTCCAAGGAGGCCATCGCGTGCTCGATGACGGGGGACGAGGTGGCGCTCTGCGTCGACAAGCTCACGCCCGCGCAGCTGCGGACCCTGACGGTCGAGCAGTGCAAGGTCGACAAGGCCAACCCGGGCACCACCTGCGAGGACCTGTACGACCGCGCCGCGGCCGGCGCGCCCGCCACCAAGTAGGTCGCGACGATCCGACGGGCGGCGATCCGATCGGCTGCGACCGCGACGATCGGCTGCGGCCCGGACCGTGCGCGCCCGGCCGCGGGCTGGCCTGCGATCCGGTCGACCTGCGGTCTGCCGGCAGAGATCCGGACCGACCAGGCTCGGATCAGCGCGCGTCCGGGAGCGATCGCCGCGACGAGGCGAGCGCGCGGCGGAAGGCGAGCGCGCTCTGGCCGGTCCAGCGCCGGAACGCGCGGCTGAACGCGCTGAGGTCGGCGTAGCCGAGCAGGAACGCGCACTCGGTCAACGAGAGGCCCAGGTCGGCGAGGTACCGCCGCGCCAGATGGAGGCGGGTCTCGGCGACCAGCTCGGTGAACGACTGCCCGCGATCCTGGAGGTGACGCTGCAGGCTGCGCGGGCTGACGCCGAGCCGAGCCGCGATCGCGTCCATGGTGACCTCGCCCGAGCCCAGGGCTGGGACCACCAGCCGCCGCACCGCGCCGAGCAGATCGTCGGCGGCCGGCAGGCTGGCCAGGCAGGCGTCGGCGTGGTGGAGCAGGATCGGCAGGAGGTCGGCGTCGGCGGTGCGCATCGGCCGGCGGAGGTCGGCGGCCGGGAACACCAGCGCGTCGTGATCGTCGCCGTAGTGGACCGGTGCGGCGAAGAACTGCTCCTGCGCTCGCACCGAGGCGGGCCGCGGGTGACGGAAGCGGACCGCGCGCGGCGCCCAGGTCGGATCGCCGGTGCCGTCGCGGACCACCCGGGTGTACATCGCCAGCGCCAGCTCGCCGGCCTGGGCGCTGGTCGCGGCCGACGGATCGCTGACCCGACGCGTGACCGTCGCCAGGTTCGGGCCGACGTCGAGGGTCGCGGCGCCGGTGGTCTGCTGGATCGCGAGGTAGCGGCCGAGGTGGGTGAAGGCCGCCCCCACGGTCGGCGAGTTCAGCACGACGTAGCCGAGGACGCCGAGGTCCTTCCACGGCAGCTGGGCGGCGAAGCCGAGTCCGAGCGCCGCATCGCCGGTCAAGACCACCGCGCGCTCGAGCAGCTCCATGCAGCCGGCCAGGCTGAGCATCGCGTCGGGGTCGACCAGCTCTTCGGGCCCGATCCCCGCCCGCTGCATGAGCTCGTCGATCGACAGCCCAGGGTAGCGCGCGAGGTAGGCCCCGAGACCGCGGGTGATGCCGGCCCGGACCAGCCCGGTCACCTGGCACCTCCGGCCAAGCCGGCGGCGCCCGCGGTCAAGCTCGATCGGGGCCGTCGGCCATAGGGTGCGCGCATGAACTCAGCCACGATCCGTCTCCGTCCTGCGTCGATCTTGCCCGTTCTCGCGCTGGCGTGGGTGGCCTGCGGTGACAACGGCGGCGGCGATCCCGGCGTCGACGCGGCCCCCCCTGACGCCAATCTACCGCTCCCGGGCCTCACGGTGCTGGACTTCGAGATCGCCGTCGACGTCAGCCCCGACGGACGGCTCGCGGTGTTCGAGGATCTGACCCAGACCGAGGCGCTGCTGGTGTTCCACGACACCGTCACCGGCCAGACCTCGACCGTGGGGACCGTCGGCGATCCCGGCCGCACCCTGGCCACCGGCGTGTCGAACGACGGGCGGGTCAGCGCGCTGCACAGCGAGCCGGTGCAGGCCGGCCTGTGGCGCCAGGCCGACGGCTGGCTCGACCTCGGCAGCCCCCACGCCACCGGCTGCGGCGAGGACCTGAGCGGCGGGTGGGACATCAGCGCCGACGGCCACGTCGCGGTCGGCCTGGCCTGGGACGGCTGCGCCACGACCGCGTTCCGGTGGAGCGACGCCAGCGGCGCCGGCCTTCGCCACGCTGGCGCGCCTCGGGACCCCGCCGGCCGGCGCGTCGCGCGGCCCGATCAACCGCGCGACCGTGGTCTCCGACGACGGCCGGGTCGCGGCGGGCTTCGCCGAGGACGACGTCCTCGACCGCCACGCCGCGGTGTGGAACGCGGACGGCAGCGGCTTCTTGATCTCCGGCCTGCCGGCCGACGCGCCCAGCGAGGTCCTGTCGATCAGCGCGGACGGCGCCACGATCGCTGGCAGCGCCGGCAACGAGGGCTTCGTCTGGACCCAGGCCGGCGGGCTGGTCGACCTGGTCCGCTTCGACGTCGCCCTGCCCAGCGATCCGGTCTTCGCCAACGCCATGAGCGGCGATGGCTCCCACGTCTACGGCGGCGTCGGCAGCGCGTTCTTCGGCGTGCCGATCGCGTTCGTCTGGACCGCCGCCACCGGCATGCGCCCGCTCGCCGACGTCGCGACCGCCGCGGGCATCACCATCCCCGACGGCCTCTTGCTCACCAGCGTCCTCGGCGCCAGCGCCGACGGCACCGTGCTGATCGGCGTCGCCTCGGACGCCGACTTCAACACCAGGACCTTCGTGCTGCGCCTGCCGGCCGGCGCCTGAGCCCCCTCGCGGCTCGGCCCGGGCCGATCCGCCCGCCCACGTCCGCCCGCGCGCAGTAGACTGTCGGCATGATCGGCGCCGACGCGCCCCCGTCTCGCTGGGGGCCACGCGCGGTGCTGGCGGCCGTGGCGGTGGCCGCAGCGATCGTCGTCATCCCGCGCCGCGCGGCGACGCCGCGGTCACCCGTGCCAGCCGTTGCCGACCGCGCCGCGGCGCTCGCCGATAGACTGCATCGATGGACGAGCGCGTCGAACGCATCCTCGGGAAGCTCGCCGAAGTCCGCGCCCACAAGCCACGAACGCTCGGGGCCGAGCGCCACTTCTTCCGGCTCGCCGCCCCGCTGACCGAGACGCGGGTGCGCAAGCTCGAGCAGACGTGGGGCCCGCTGCCCGAGGCGTACCGCGTCTTCGTGGTCCAGGCGGGCGCGTCGGGCGCCGGGCCGTACTACGGGCTGTTGCCGCCGAAGCGCTGGGCCGAGGCTGGCGACGGCTCGCTCGCGATCGTCGATCAGGGCGACGACTTCTACGCCGTGCTCGGGAAGGACGGCCGGGTGCGGTACGTGGCGCCGGACGGGAGCCCGCCACTGCTCCCGGAGAACGAGGACTTCCTGGCGTGGTACGAGCGCTGGCTCGACGAGCTCAGCTGGGGCTACGAGCACACCTGGTTCGGGCGACCGATGCCGGGGAGCGTGCCGCAGCTCGTCGCCGCGCTCGCCGGTCCGCGCCGCGGGGACGCGCTGTGGGCCCTGGTCCAGGCCCCCGCGCTCCCGGAGGAGGCGCGCGCGCTCCTGACCACCTGCATCGCCGACCCCGACCCGAACGTCAGCGGCGGCGCGTTCGCGCTGGTGCGGAAGCACAAGCTCGCGCAGCACTACCAGCCGGAGCTCCGCCGCGCGCTCCAGAGCGCCGACCCTGAGGTGCGGCGGTGGGCGGTCGGCGCGCTCGAACCGCCGGACCCCGCGCTGCTGCGACCGCTCCTCGCCGACCCGTCCTACCCGGTCGTGCTCCTGGCCATCCACGGGCTGCGCGGTGACCTCACCGACGATGAGATCGTCGCGCTGCTCGCGTCGACGGACGCGGGCATCCGCCGCAGCGGGATCGAAGCCGCGCGCAAGCGCTCGTCGCCCACCACCTTCGACGCGCTCGTCGCGCACGTGTCCGCCGACCCTGGTGACCCGGCGCTGTTCGCGATGCTGCTGGCCGTCGAGCGCGGGGTCGTCGACGAGCCCCGGCGCGCCCTGGCCTACCGGTTGTCGGTCGATCACGTCGCGGCCGCCCGAGGCCCGCGGGAGCCCAGCGCCGGTGCGTACGGGCTCCGGCTGTTCGCCCCCGACGAACCCCGCGCGTTCGAGCTGCTCCTCGAGCTCAGCCGGCACCCGGAGCCGTTCTATCGCTACAACGCCGCGAGCAACCTGGGCGTCCTCGGCGATCCCCGTGCCCTCCCCGCGCTGCGCGCGATGCTCGACGACGCGGCCATCCCCCGCACCCCCGCCGTGGCCAGGACCTGGAGCGTCGGCGAGGAGGCGCGGCGCGCGATCGCGCGGATCGAGGGGACCGCGCCCACGTCATGACCGCGCCCGCCGGGCCGCCTCGACGGCTGGCTCGCGCTGCTCGGCGGCGCCGTGCACGACGCACCGCCGGGCCGCGTGCGCGGTCGCCGCGGCATGCTCCACTGGCGCGATGCGCCTGCTCGCCAAGCTCGAGGCCCCGTCCTACGCCGCGCTGCGGATCGTCGCCGGGGCGATGTTCACCTGTCACGGCCTCCAGAAGATGTTCGGCTGGCTGACCACCCGGGCCACGCCCGACATCGGCAGCCAGGCCTGGATCGGCGGCGTGATCGAGCTGGTGACCGGCGTGCTGATCGCGATCGGCCTGGGCACCCGGATCGCCGCGCTGCTCGGCTCAGGAACGATGGCGGTGGCCTACTTCCAGTTCCACCACAAGGGCGAGTTCGGCGACTGGAAGTGGCTGCCGATCGTCAACCACGGCGAGCTGGCGGTGCTGTACTGCTTCGTGTTCCTGTTCATCGCGGCGCGCGGCGCCGGGCGGTGGTCGTTCGACGGTCGCGGCCGCTGACCCGCGCAGGGCGCACCGGCGCCAGGTTCGAGCGGTCCTTCCTCACCAGCTGGGCGACCCGCGGCGCACGGGCGATCGCGTATCCTGCCGCCATGCAGGTCGCGTCCGCCGATGGAGTGCCCATCGCCTACGAGGTCGCCGGGGCCGGCGACGTCGGTCTGGTGTTCGTCCACGGCTGGTGCGGCAACAAGCGGTGGTGGGACGCGCAGCGCGACGCCTTCGCCGCGACCCACACCGTGGCGCAGCTCGATCTCGCCGGGCACGGTGACAGCGGCGGCGCGCGGGCGCGCTGGTCGATCGAGGCCTACGCCGGCGACGTCATCGCGGTCGCCGGCCAGGTGCGGTGCCGACGCCTGGTGCTGGTCGGGCACTCGATGGCGGGGGCGATCGTGCTCGAGGCCGCGCCCGCGCTCGATCGGGTCGCGGCGGTGGTCCTGATCGACACGCTCAAGGATCTCGAGCAGGTCACGCCGCCGGCCCAGGTCGAGCAGATGCTGGGGCGGTATCGCGACGACTACCGGGCGACCGTCGAGGGCGTGCTCCCGGCCTACCTGTTCGCGCCCGGGACGCCGGCGGAGGTGCGGGCGCGCCTCACCGCGGAGTTCCTGCGCGTCGACGGCCCCCGCGCGGCCCAGCTCCTCGAGCCGCTCTACCGGTACGACGCGCGCGCCGCGGCGGCCAAGGTCGCGGTCCCGGTCCGCGCCATCAACGGCGACCTGCACCCCACCAACGTCGTCGCCAACCGACGCTGCCTGCGCGACTTCACCTGCACGATCCTGCCCGGCGTCGGCCACTACCCGATGCTCGAGTGTCCGGCCGCGTTCGATCGTGCCCTGGCCGCGACGCTCGCCGCGCTGGCGCTGTAGGTCGACGATCGGGCGCGCGCGACGGCAGCGCCCGTGCCGCCGATCGGCTGGCCGCGGTCCCGCGACACACCCGACCGGGCGATGGTTCCCGCGCGGTGAGGCTGGCCCCGACGTCAAGCCCGGTGGCCGACCGCACGCGCGGCGACGCCGCAGGCCCGCGGGGTGACGTGAGCGCGCTCGCCACACCGTGGCGAGAAGGGCGTGGACGTTCTTCATCGTCGACGACGAGACCTGGCGCGTCGGCTACCTGATGGTCGACACCAGCAATTGGTGGGGCGGCAGGGAGGTCCTGGTCGCGCCGCACTGGGCGAGCCGCATCAGCTGGGATGAGCACAAGGTGCGCGTCGACCTGTCCCGACAGGCGATCGAGGACAGCCCCGAGTGGAACGCGGACGCGGCCATCGCCGGACCACGGCGCCGATCGTGGTCCTCGACGTGGCCCGATCCAGCGCGCGCGCCCGCGCCCAGCGCCCGGCCCCGCCCTGGCCCACCGGGAACGGCGGTATCGTCGCGGCCATGCGTGGACTCGCCCTGATCGTCGTCACCGCGTGCGCCGGCAAGGCCGCTGCACCGCAACCACCGCCGCCCGCGGTGCCCGCGCCCGCGCCCACGACACCTGCTGCGCCGGCGCTGCGCGCGCCACGCCACGTCACCCCGGCCGACGGCCAGCCGCCCAGCGATCCGTGGCCAGCGGCCTCGTTCACGCTGGCCGATGAGCTGGCGACCGCGATCGGGACCGGCGACGCCATCGGGACGACCGACCGCGTGATCCGCTCGATCGCCGATCCGCAGGGGCGCTGGGCCATCGTGTGCCAGCAGCGCCGCGACACCGATCACGATGGCGTGATCCGCTTCCAGCAGGAGGCGCACTTCGCGCTCGGCGACCGCCCGGCGGCCTACCTCGTGATCGGCGGCGGGCCCGGGCTCGAGCTCGAGACGGTCAACGCGATCTCGCCGACCGGCGATCACGCGGTCGTCGGCATCGATCGCGCGGTCGTGCTGCTCGATCTCGCGCGCCGCACCGGCGCCGTCTTGCCCGGCGCGCACGGCGACGCGGGGTTCAGCCCCGACGGCACCCAGCTCGTCTATCGCGTCGACGCGGACGCGACGCACCGTCGGGCCATCCGACGGACGCTCGCGACCGGCGCCGAGGTCGCGCACGACCTCCCGGCCGCGGGCTGGCTCGGCGGCGTCGTGCCGTTCGAGGCGCGGTGGACCGTGGTCCCGATCGCCGAGGAGGCCGACCCGGCCGAGTGGATGCGGCCGTACGACGCCTGGTGCGCGCTCGGCTCGCGCGACCACAGCCTGTTTCCTCCGGTGCGGTTCCTGTGGGTCGACTTCGACACGCAGACGATCGTGGAGGACCCGGCGCTGGTGCGCCCGGTCGGCGCGCACCGCCTGACCCGGCGCAAGCACGGCCTCGCGCTCGACGGCCAGCCGATCGGCGCGGCGCGGTGCAAGGAGCTCGACATGATCGGTGTCCATCCGCCGAGCGGCATGGTGATCACGCAGTGCTACGACGATCCGCAGCAGATCTATGTCAACGCGCCGAACGTCAAGCCGTTCACGATCTCCGGCGTCGTCGAGCGCACGTTCGAGCCGATCGCGAAGACTCTGCCCGGCCCCAGCTACTGCACGCCGTCCGGCGAGTGCATCGATCTGACGACCGGTGCCCCGACCGCGGCGTCGGCGTCGCCGCCCGCCGCGAGGCTCGTGCGCGACGCCGCTGACGGCGCCGGTCCGCTCCGCTGGGCCGAGCCCGACGCGCCGCCGCCGTGAGCCCCGCGACGACCGCAATTGTCCCGCGGCCACGCGTCGGGGTCGGATATGCTGGGCAGCGTGCCCGTGACGAGGTCGATGCGCCCCCTCCTGCTCGTGATCCCCGCCGTCATGCTGGCGGCGTGCGGCTCGCCGGCGGCCCAGCCTGACGCCACGGGCGTCGACGCCGCGACCGACGGCGCCAGCGGGGGAGTCCCCGACTACGGGCGCCTGTTCCCGTCGGATCGGGTGATCGACATCGCCCTCGACACCGCCGCCGCGGACTGGGCGGCGCTGATGGCCGATCCGCTCAACGACGCGCTGCAGGTCCCCGCGACCGTGACCTACGACGGGGTCGTCGTGACCCAGGTCGGGCTCAGCACCAAGGGCAACTCGTCGCGCAACTCGGTCCGCGCGATGGGCTCCCAGCGCTACAGCTTCAAGCTCGACACCGACGACCTGGTCCCGGGCCAGCGCCTGCTCGGCGTCGACAAGCTGAACCTCCACAACTCGTTCAAGGACCCGACGCTGCTGCGCGAGACGATCGGCTACGCGATGATGAGCGGCGCCGGGGTCCCGGCCAGCCGCACCGCGTTCGCGCGCCTCACGATCAACGGCCAGCCGTGGGGCCTGTACGTGGTGGTCGAGCAGGTCGAGGCCGACTTCCTCCGCGACCGGTTCGGCGCCGCCGGGGGCGAGCTGCTCAAGCCCGACCAGCCGTCGGGGCAGCTGACGTATCGCGGCGCCACCTTCGCCGACTACCCGGGCATCGACGTCAAGACCGACGGCGGCGATCCCACCCACCAGCGGTTCCTCGACCTCATCGCCGCGCTCGATCACGGCACCGAGCAAGAGCTGGCGGCGGTGCTCGACGTCGATCGCCTGCTCCCGTGGCTCGCGATCAACACCTACCTCGCCAACCTCGACAGCTACGCGGGGAGCGCCCACAACTACTACCTGTACCTGGACCCCGCCAGCGCGCGCTGGATCCTCATCCCCTGGGATCTCAACGAGACGTTCGGCACCTTCCGCTGCGGCTGGACCGCCGCGACCATCGTGGCGCTCGATCACCTGCAGCCGCGGTGCAACCAGCCAGCCCCGCGGCCGCTGATCACCAGGGTGCTGGCGTCGCCGACCTGGCGCGCGCGCTACCAGGCGCTCCTCACCGAGCTGATCGCCGGCGCCGGGGCCCCCGCCGCCGTCCGGGTCGACGTCGACGCCCGCGGCTCGCTGATCCGCGACGCCGTCGCCGCCGATCCCACCAAGTTCTTCACGCTGGCCCAGTTCGACACCGCGCTCCACGACGACCTGCCGGTGACCAACCAGCCCGGCATCGACACCGCCATCCTCGGGCTGGCGACCTTCGCCGAGCGGCGCAGCGCCGCCCTGGCCGCGCAGCTGCCGTGAGCCGGCGCGGACCCGACCGGGTGATGACGTCGTCGAGTTGGCGCAAGGGCCCTGGTCCCGGGGGGGGGGGGTCGGGGGGGGGTGGGGGGGGGGGTCCCCGAGGGGGGGGCCGGGGGGGGGGGGGGGGGGGGGGGGGGGGGGGGCGCCGCGCCGGGGGGGGGGGGGGAGGGCGGCCCGTCCCCGAGCTACCGGGATCGATGACGACGCGACAGTTCCGCGAGACGCTCGGGCTCCGCCCACCACGAGGTGCGGCCTGACGCTGCGACAGCGCCGGCCGAGGCGCCCCGGTTCCTGCGGCCTGGTCTAGAGGTCGTGGCCCCGCGCCGGCTGACAGCGCCCGGGGCCGATCGGCCGCACCGATCCCCGCACCGATCCCCGCACCGGCCGCGACCCGGATTCAGGGCCGGTTTCGGGCCCGCCCGACGCGCCGGTTTCCCCGACCAGCCTCGACGACCACCCGGAGTTCCGGGCCTTCGAGCGCACGCGGGCGTCGATCACGGTAGGGTGCCCCCGATGAGCGAGATCCGAGACGTCCTGCGCGCCGCGAAACAGCGAGACCCGAAGGCCTTCGAGTTCTCGAACTTCACCCCGGTCGTCGCCGGCGACTACAAGAAGGCGCTCGCCGCGGGGCTCGTGGTCGGCGACCCGAGCGCCGTCGGCCTCAAGCCCATCGTCGGTGATCGCGCGGGCGGGTACTACCTGACCTGGGAGCGCGGGCCGATCAAGTCGTGCATCGTCTACGTCGGCGCCGAGGGGCAGAAGTACGTCGCGGCCGGCAGCGAGGCCGAGCTGATCTCGATGCTGCCCTACGGCGACGGGGTCACCGAGGCCATGGCGTACTGGTCCCGTCGGCTGACGGAGCCATCGTCGGCGGTCGACGCCCCAGCTCACCTCACGCCGGGGGCGCTCGACGCGCGGCGCGCCGCGGGTGCGCCCGGCGACGCGTGGATCGCCAAGATGGCCGTCGCGCTCGAGGCCCGCGGCGTCGCGCTCGAGCCCGATCCGCTCGCGAAGATCGAGGCGGCGAACCGCGCGGTGCTCGTCCAATGGCTCGCGGTGTGCGAGCGGCGGTTCGAGACCCAGCGCGTCAAGGCGGATCTCGAGCGCCCGACGCGCGCCTACCTCGCGAGCGAGCTGTTCCAGATCGGCGAGCGGATCCTCCACCCGACGTTCGGCGAGGGCGTCGTCGAGGCGCGCGCGGAGACCGGCAAGGTGACGGTGTTCTTCAAGACCGGCCGCAAGGTGCTCGTGCAGGCGAAGGACCCGCCGCTACCGCCGCGGACGTCCGGCCGCCGGCGGTGACGATCGCGTCGCTCGCTGCCCCGCACCGATCGCCCCGCGCCGACCGACTCGGCCCGGCCTCGGGCCCCGCGCCCATCGACCTGACGCGGTGGGCGTCGACGTCCCGCCCCGCGCCGCCCACGGCCCGCTGGGCGAAACGTGCCTGAGGCTGCGACCGCGGCCGGATCGCGGCCGATCCCCTCGCGGCCACGGCGCTCGCGGCCACCTCAACCTCTGCCGCGGGCGCCGCTGTGACCCGCCGCGCGGGCGCGGGCCGCCAGCCGGGCGTGCGCCGGCGCGCGCCTCCCCACCGCCAGGTATGCTGGCCGCGCCGGTCATGCCCACGACGAGCGTCCTCGCCGAAGTTCACGCGCCGCCGAGGCCGGCGTACCGGATGCTCGCGCTCGGCGCGCTGGCCGCGGTCGCGCTGACCGCGTTCACCACGCACAAGCTGGTGGTGATGGCGCGGATGCGCGGCGAGCTCGGCGACGTCCCGGTGCGCGCGCTGATCGTCGAGGGTGTGGCGCGGCGGTTCTCGGACGGCGGCGCCGAGTACCAGCTCGGCGACCGGGCCCGGCCCGACGCGGCCTGGACGATCCAGCTCACGGCCGACCAGGCCGCGCGTCATCCCCGCGGCGCCGTCGTCGAGGTGCGGTGCGACGCTGACGAGTGCTACCTGCCGGACTCGGTCTACATCAGCGACGGCAACGTGCAGTTCGACCTCGCCCTGCTCGCGATCGAGCTGGCCGGCGCCGCCGTCTGCCTGGGCGTGCTCGCGCGCCGCTGGCGGGCCTGGCGCGCGGCGTCGCGCGGGGCGCACCTGCCGACGGTCCGCGTCCTCGATCGCCAGGCCGTGGTTCAGGCCGCGGTGAAGTAGGTCTCGGCGGCGGCCAGCGCGGCGCGGTCGGCCGTGATGTCGCCGGGCCGGTTGGCGTGGCCGACCAGGGCGCCGCGCCAGCGCATGTCGAGGTAGTCGGCGGTGCGGCGGAGCGCGTCGACCACCGGCGCGGCGCTGCCGGCGGCCTCGTCGTCGGCGTCGACCACGACCGCCCACAGCGAGCGCCCGGCCATCGTCTCCGCGAACGCCAGCGCGGGCACGCGCATCCACCCGCTCATGTGATCCAGGTAGAGCTTCACCGGCCACGCCACGCTGTACCAGTTGACCGGCGTGACGATCACCACGTCGGTCGCGGCGAGCGTCGCCTCCACCCACCGCCGCCCCGCGCCCACTGGCGTCGCGTAGCCGGTCGAGTGGCGGGTATCGAAGAACGGCGGCAGCGGATCGTCGATCAGCCGAGCCCACTGCTGGCTGACGCCCGCCGCCAGACGCGTGGCCGCGACGTGCGCGAGCCGCTCGCTGTTGCCGTCGACGCGCGTGCTGCCCAGCACGAACAAGAACCGCTGCGCCTGGGTCCCATCCATCCCTCGAGTGTGCGTCGCCCCTTCCGCGGCGCAAGCACCGCGCGTGCGGCGATTCCGCGCGGGGTCCAGCGACGGCGGCGACCGGCGCGGAGGCGGCGGCGGCGCCGGAACCCGCGCAGGCCGGCGCCGCCCGATTCGAGGATCCTCAGCAGGACGCGCAGACAAGGGCGACGGCCACGGCGACGGCGACCGCGGCCGCGACGAGCGCGACGGCGATCCACCCGCGACCACGGCGCGCGACCGGCGGTGGCGGCGTGGCGGCGGCGACGGCCGCGCGGATCGGCTCGAGCGCGGCTGGGCCCAGCACCGCGTCGTGGACCAGCCCGAACCGGAGCGGTGTCCAGGTCACCGGCGCCATGAACAGCAGGCGGCGCTCGTCGGGCAACTCCCGCCAGGCCGCGGGCACCTCGACCACGGACTGCAGCAGCACGTGGTGGACGTGGCCCAGCATGCCGTGCGCCGCGTCCTGGGCGTCGCGCGCGGACGCCGCGTTGTGCGGCGACGCGACCTCGATGGTGGTCGGCGCGTCCGGCAGCGCGCGCACCCAGTCGATCACCTCGAACCGATCGTAGGCCTCGACGTAGGAGGCCGCCAACGCCCCGGGGGCGTCGATCGCCGCGAGCGTGTGGTGGACCACGCGCTGCGGCGGATCGGCTGGGCGGACCAGCGCGATCGCGCGCGACGCGGCGATCAGCTCGTCGAGCGCCACCGCCTGCGGCCGGATGTGCAGCATGCCCATCGCCGCCAGTGTAGGCCCACACACCGGCGGCGGGCTCCCCGGCGTTCGCCCATCCTCGATGCGCTAGGCTCGCGGCCGATGCCCTCGCCCCCGCCGGCCACGTCTCCCCGCCCCACCGTCCATGTCAGCATCGACGTGCCCGACCTCGCGGCCGGGCTGCGCTTCTACCAGGCGGTGTTCGGCCTGACCGAGACCGCCCGGCCGTTCCCGACGATGGCGATCCTCGACGGGAACAACGTCACCGTGTGCATCCACCAGAAGACGGCGGGCAGCCGCAGCTCGTCGACCGGCGACGACGTGCGGCGCTACGATCGCCACTGGACGCCGGTCCACCTCGACCTGCACGTCGCCGACCTCGACACGGTCCTGGACCAGGTGCGCGCCGAGGGCGGCGCCATCGAGCACGAGTTCCGCACCCAGGGCCCGCGCCCGACCGCGTTCTGCAGCGACCCCTTCGGCAACGGCTTCTGCGTCATCGCCGAACCCGCGCGCTGAGCAGCGACCGCGCCCGCGGGGCCTCCGTCGCCCGCGAGGTCAGGGCGGAACCATCCGCAGGGCGATTCTCCGGTGAATCGGATCACCCACGTCCAGCACGACCCCGCCGCGGCGCCCGTCGATCGACTGGTCGACGCGCTCCGGGACGCCGGCTACGAGTCCCAGCCGCCGCGGAGGTAGCCGTGCGCGGCGTCACCTGGGCCGGCCACCCCCCTGGGCGATGGCGGATCGGCCGGCATCGTCTGCGGACGACGATAGCGCCATCGGGGCGCTGGCGCGTTTATCGTCCATCCCCATGCGCGCACTCTTCATCTGCCTGGCCCTCGCGACGTCGTCGACCGCCTGCGGAGGCAAGTCGACCGCCGCCACGACCAACCCGCCCCCGGCCGCGCCCGCGACGGACGCATGCGGCGGCTGCCCCGACGGCCAGACCTGCGACGGCTGCCCTGGCGATCCGTCGTGCCCCACGTGCGACGTGTGCGGCCCCCCGGTCTGCCGCTGATCACGCCAGCGGTCGCTTCCTGGCGAAGCGAGGTGCGCTCGAGCCGCGTCTCGGTGAAGATCGCAGGCCGTGCGAGCCCGATCCAACACCAAGGTCCACCTCACGTCCTGCGCGGGCGTGATCTCCATCGCTCTCGTCCTGCTGGCGGTGGCCGCCTGCGGCAAGTCCACGCCGTCCGGGGCCGACAAGCAGGGCTCGTCCGCCGGCGCTCCGACGTCCACGACCACGGCCGCCGCGGACCCGGCGCGCGCCGAGGCCGCGAAGCTCGAGGCCGCGATCGAGTGCCTCAACAACAACTCGGGCCGGGTGTTCGAGGTCCGGGACCGGTACCTGGGCGACGTCGACCCGGCGACCGGCGTGCCGGTGCCCAACCGGCCGATGAACCTGATGGGCATCGGGAACGCCGCGCCGTGCGAGCGCAAGGTCAAGGCGGCGGCCCCGCTCACGCCCGCGGTGCCCGAGCTCGATCGGGCGAGCGCCGACTACGTGGCCGCGCTCACCGCGTTCCACGCCGCGTGGGACGAGCTCGACGCCTACTACAAGAAGGGCGAGCAGCTCGACGATCAGGGCGCCAAGGCCAAGGTCCTGCACCCCAAGGTGATGGCGTCGCTCGACGCCTTCGCGGCGGCCCATCAGGCGCTGCAGGCCGTGGTCTCGCAGCGCAACCGCCTGCGCCACCAGGCCGACCTCGCGGCGACCGAGCAGCGCGAGGGGCGGACGTTCAACGTCGTCCTCGGCACGTTGATGCTCGAGGCCCAGACGCTGCTCGAGCTCGTCGACACCGCCAAGCCCGACGCGGCCCAGGTCGCGACGCAGCTCGCCGCCTACGGCGCGCTCGTCGATGAGGCCGAGGCCTACGCGGTCGCGCACGCGGACGAGGCCAGCACGTGGGGCTCGCTGGCCAACCTTCGCAACTACAGCAAGACGTTCCTCGCCGCCTGCAAGGTCATCGCCCGGAAGGTCGCCGAGCCCGACGGGGCCACGCCCGCCGAGCACGAAGCGGCGGTCCAGCAGTACAACTCCCTGGTGGACAACTACAACAACCACTGACCCCAAGGGCCCGCGCGCGAACAACTCGGTCGGTCTCGCGGCCGATCCATCCCGGCTGGCTGCGTTGCCGGCTCCGGTCCTCGGGGCACGTCCAACGAGGACGCTTCCCTCCGGTCCTCGCCGTCGCCTTGCCATCCGGGCGCCTCGTCCGCGATCCTCGATCGACTTTGTTCACGCGCGGGCCCTAAGGCGGAGCCGCGGACCGGTCGACGCGCGGGGGCGCGTGACCGGAAGACGTAACCGAACCGCCGCGCCGCGCGTCAAGGCGCGATGACCGCCCGACCGCCTGTGTGGAAGCGCCCGAGACCCTCGGGGCCCCGGACCCCGCTGACCGAGGCCCAGCGCGCGTGGGCGCGAGCGACCGCGGCGCAGCACGGTCGACGCTATCCCAACCTGATCGACAACCTCGCGGCGGCACGACAGCCGCCCGACGTGATCGCGCCCACGAGCGCTGTCGCGCGGCCGCGGCGCCGCTGAGCCGTCACGACCGACGCGCGACCGATCATCCCAGCGCCCGAGGCGTGGAGCGCGCGACCGTCGTCGATGACGGACCAGCTCGGCGCCGGCTGGTCCTCAGTCGTCGCCCCCACCGGCGGCGGCGAGCGCGGCGAGCGCCCGGTCACGGAGCGCGGCAGGGAGCTGCAGGAAGAACGGGGCGACCGACTCCGCCTCGTTCTCCTCGTCGTAGATCAGCGTCTCGAGTCGGAGGACCAAACTGCGGGGTCGCTGCCCTCGACCTCCTCGTACCAGTGCGGGAACGCACCCTTGGCCCAGGTGACGAACGCCTTTGCCAGCTCGGCATCGTGGGGAAACACGTTCTCGAACACCTTGCCGTGGCCTTCGTACAGCTCGATGACCTCCTCGAGCGAGGGGCCAGTTGGGGCTTGGGTCTTGTCGGTCTCTTGGTTCGCCATGTCGTGGTGGAGTCGGACACCGCTCGGATGTGACCGTTCTCGACGCCTGTTGGATCGCCCCGGATCGCCGCACCGCACGCCGGGTAGCGGGGCCAGGACTCGGCCCCAACCTTCAGCGGCCCGGGCATCGGCATCGGCGGCAGCGTCACGGTGTCCAGGTCGCCCTTCACCTTCGACGGGACCGCCGGCGTCTTGACCGACGTCCCGCTCGCGGCGGCCCTGTCGCGCCCAGGCCGGCGCGGCGCCGTCACCCCAGCGCGCCCGCCCCGCTCAGTCGTCGCCACCCGACGGGTAGTAGTCGACGTACCGCTCGCCGATCTTGCCCTCGACCAGGCCGTCGACCGCGGTCCGCGACAGGGTCTCGAACACCTCGGCCGCGGCGAACCGCAGCTCGGCGATGGCCGGGATCGCGAGGTCGATCGTCACCGTCGTCCCGTGCATGACGAAGCACCGCATCCAGCCGCCGCCGAGCGTGGCCAGATCGTCCTCGAGGTCGATCTGCTCGCGCGCGACCATCAGCGCGCGATCGAGGAGGTCGCGGCGCGCGAACCGATAGCGCCCCGCGTAGCGAATGATCTCGTGCTGCATGCGTCGGTGATACGCGCCGACCGCGACCGCCCCGTCCCAGGCGCGTGACAAGGACCGCCGCGACCTCGACGCGGGACCGCGCCGGCAGCCACCAGCGCCGGTCGCCGCCGTGCCGAGCATGGCCGCCCACGAGCACCACCGCGGTAGGGTCACCCCGATGCCCGATCGATTCAGGACGATCCCCGCGGGGGCGATCAAGATCGACCTGCCCAACGTGGCCCAGCGTCGCGGCTACACCTGCGGGCCCGCGGCGATGCTCGCGGTGGCGGCGTATTTCGGCGTCGGGCCGGGCGACGAGGACGACGTCGCGGCCGCGATGACGATCGGCCGCGACGGCAGCGACCCGCCGCACCTGCGCAAGGTCGCGCGCCGGTGGGGCCTGCGCGTCGAGGAGCACGTCGGCATGACGACGGCCGCGCTGCGCGCGACCCTCGACCGCGGGCGTCCGGTGGTCATGATGGTGCAGGCGTGGGCGTGGCCGGCGCCGCGCTCGTACCGGGCGCGCTGGCGCCACGGCCACTGGGTGGTCGCGATCGGCCACGACCGCGGCGGCGTCTACGTCGAGGACCCCGCGCTCCACGCGGCCCGCGGCTGGCTATCGGACGACGACCTCGACGACCGTTGGCACGACTGGGGCCCCGGCAAGACCCGCGTCCACCGGTACGGCCTGGCGCTGTGGCGTCCCGGCGTGACGCGCTCCGCGTACGCGCGCCGCGCCCGCCTGCTCGCGTAGCCGCGGCGCGCTGATCAGGCCGACCGGATCGACCCGAACCGCGCGCGCAGCCGCGCGCGGTTGTAGCGCTGCAGCATCACCGGGTAGCCGTTGACCACGACGTCGAACCCGAGCGTGCAGGCCGCGGCGAGCCACCATCCCCGGGCGGCGGCGTGGACGGCGACCGCCGCGGCGGCCACGAGCAAGATCGCGTGGCTCGCCTCCGCGGCGCACATCCGCCGCTCGAGCGCCGCCAGCTGCGGGCCGGTGCGCTCGGCCGGCAGGCGCAGGCCCGGATTGAACACCGCCAGCGGGCCGCGGCGCAAGAGCCGCTTGATCAGCCCGACCCCGAGCCGCTCGTAGATCCGGCCGTCGCGCTCGAACCCGCGCAGGGTGTGCCACGCCGCCGGCAAGCGGATCGGGACCACGTGGCTGATCGTGCCGAGCCAGGTCATCGGCAGCCACACCACCGCGAGCGCGAACGGGACGCTGTCGCCGCCGAACGCCGCCAGCGTCACCGCCAGGAGCGCGCCGATCGCGACGGTCGTGGCGACCACGAGGAGGGTGCGGCCCACCCCGCCAGCATGCGCCGCGCGGGCGCGCGCCGCCACCGTCCAGGCTCAGGAGCCGCGCCGGTCGCGATAGGCTCGCGCGATGACGATCACCAACCCGGCGGTGCGCGACCGCGCGTTCTTGCAGGAGCTGTTCGAGGACGACTACTTCCCGAACCCGCTGGTCGAGAAGGGCAAGCAGATCCTGCTGCGGCTGTGCGCTCGCATCGAGGCCGAGCGCCCGGTCGGCGACGCGGTGCTGCCCCTGACCCACGCCGCCACCGAGGAGTTCAACCAGCTCGACGAAGAGCTCCACGAGCACGACAGCGAGATCGAGACCGCGGCCCGCGAGTGCATCGGCGCGGACATGATGTTCATCTTGCAGACCTACGGCTACCAGGTCGACATCGAGGACGCGATCGCCCCGCGCGACTGGTGAGGTCCTGGCAGGATCGCGCGCGCCGTCCTGCGGCGCCCCTGCGCGCTTGGCTCGCGATCGGCGCCAGCCCCGATCCGCACACCTACCTGCGCACCGTCGAGATGGTGCAGCGGATCGCCGAGACCCTCGCCGCGGCCGGGCTGCCCCCGGCCGATCGGTGGGACGTCCACGACGTCATGGCCGCCGCCCCGGCGCCCAAGGCCATCGCGCTGATCCGCCACTGACCGACGGCGGCGCCACCGACGCGCGGGCCGCCGGCGCGGCCGGTGCTAGGTTCGGGCGGTGTCCACGCCACCAGCGCCCCCGAGCGGCGGCCGCCCGACGATCTCGTGCCACCACCACGACCAGGGCGCGTGCGCGGTCGTCTGCCGTCACCACGTCGCGACCCGCGATCAGCCGGTCGGCTTCATCGAGAACAACACCGATCCCGCCGATCCGCAGGCGTGGTGCGTCGCGTGCGAGGAGCGGTTCCTCGACGAGGGCGGCTTCACCGACGCGTTCCGGGCGTTCAACGACTGCGTCGTCGTCTGCGGCGCTTGCTACCACGAGCTGAGGCAGCGCCACGCCGCCGACGTGGCGTAGCGATCCGAGGCCCTCGCCGTGTCGCGCCGTCCGCATCCCGACGACCACGAGCTGTTCGCGCCCGTGCGGCTGCCGACGCTGCGCGCGGCGGTCGATGACCTCAGCTGGCTGCGCGGGCGCGGCTACGCCGACACCGCGGCGCTGGCGCTGGTCGGCGACCGGTACCAGCTGCTCGCCCGCGCCCGGACCGCCGTCGCCCGCGTGGCCGCGAGTCCGGAGGTGGCGTCGGCGCGACGCGGTCGGCGCCTCGCGGTGGCGGCCCTGACCGGGCGCGCGCTGGTCATCGACGGGTTCAACGTGCTGGTCACCTGCGAGGCGGCGCTGGCCGGCGGCGTCGTCTTGCCCGGCCGCGACGGCGCCTGGCGCGATCTCGGCTCGGTCCACGGCAGCTACCGCGCCGTCGACGAGACCGCGCGGGCGCTGGCCGCCATCGCGCAGCTCCTGGCGCGCGCGGCGCCCGCCCGCGTGACCTGGTACTTCGATCGTCCGGTCTCGAGCAGCGGCGACGTGGCCCGGCGCGTCCGCGCCGTCGATCCCGCCTGGACCGTCGAGCTGGTCAACGTCGCAGACCCGGAGCTGATCCGCGACCCAGCGGCGGTCGTGGCCTCGAGCGACGCGTGGGTGCTCGATCGCGCGGGGGCGTGGATCGATCTGCCGACCGCGACCGTGACGGCGCTCGCGGTGCGCCCCTGGCTCGTCGAGCTCGGCGTCCCCGGCGACACCGCCGCGGGCCCAGGCTGACGTCGCGCGCGCGCCCGCGGTCATGACCCAGGCGTTGCCCCAGGTCGCCCAGGCGGTCGCGAAGTCGCTCGAGCACGCGCGCCTGCACGTCGTCCAGACCGGCGCCGACGGCGGCGGCGGCTTCCTGCCCCTGGCGGTCTCGCAGGTGCTCGAGCTCGTGCAGCGCCGCCTCGACGACGCGGACACGGCCGGCCGGTGCCCCGGGGTCGCCGCGCGCGCGGCCGTCAGCGCACGGACTCGACGCGCCCGGTGCGCGAAGCGTGGTCATCGGCCGGCGCCGGCGCGGACCGGCCGCGACGCTGGCGGCCCAGCTCGCCGCTCACTCGTCGTCGCCGTCGTCGTCGCCGGGGCGCGGGTCGCCGCGCTCGCCGACGTAGATCCGCAGCACCGCGAAGTGTGCCGGGTCGCCGAAGATGGCGTGGTTGCTCACGAGGATCGACTTGCGCGCGTCGTCGAACGCCATCACCGCGGGGTTGTCGAGCGGGATCGAGCTGCCGCTCGGCCCGGAGATCCGGCCGAGCTCGTGGCCATCGCCGGCGAGGATCGCGATCTGGCTCGAGCCGGCCAGGGACACGTAGAGCCGCCCCGACGCGCCGAAGACGAGGCTGTCGGGCACCACGCCGCCAGCGAAGGTCGCGACCAGCTCGATGCGGTCGGGCGCCGGCGCGTCGACCACCGGCACGCGGTAGATGTGGCCCAGGCTCGGATCGGTGGGGTCGAAGGTCTCGACGACGTAGAGGTGCTGGCGGTCGGGGCTGATCTTGATGCCGTTGGCGCCGAACGGCAGCGGCGCCGCCAGGTTGCCGGCCAGGAGCGGGCTCGCGAACCATGGCGTGATCGAGCCGCCGCCGGCCGGCACCCGGAAGATCGTCGCCTGCAGCGAGTCGGTGACGTAGAGGTTGCCGGCGGCGTCGAACGTCAGCTCGTTCGACAGCGGCGGCAGGTCGATGAACGTCGGCGTGCACGGCTGCGCGCCGCCCGGCGCGCACACCGGCAGATCCGGCAGCGGCGGCGCGTACGACGACTGCGTGTAGTGGTCGCCGTGGCGGTGGATCCGGATCACGCCGAGCTGGGTCGACGCCACGAACACGTCGCCGGCGGCGTCGACGGCGATGCCGCTGAGCGCGTGCTCGAAGGCGAGCTGCTCGCCGGCGATCGGGAGCTCGGCGATCAGGTGACCGTCCCCGCGCGCGAGCACGGTCACGACGCTCGGCCCCTTCCCGGCGGTGCCAAAGTTCGCGGGGCCGGCGACGTAGACCCGGTTGCCGACGACGGCCACGCCCTCGGGGAACCCGCCGTTGCACCCGGGCTGCCCGGCGCAGTAGTGAGCCTCCGGCGCGATCGGCGCCAGGACGCGGCCGTCGCCGACGGCGGGGCCGGCGTCGGCGGAGCGCGACAGCCCGGCGGTCGCGACGAGCGCGCCGAGCACGACAGACGAACACAGGATCTTCGACATGCCCTGACAGAGCCGCGAGCGGCCCGATCGTGACGGCGCCCATCGCCGATTGTTCAGCGCGCCCAGGCGGTGACGCGGCGGCGAGGTCGCCGGCCCGCCCTCAGCGCGACCGCGCGGCGCCCCGGTGACGCGGCGGCGAGGTCGCCGGCGCGCGCTCAGCGCGACCGCGCGGCGCCCCGCGCCAGCAGCTCGACCTCGGCGCGGCTGGTGCCCTTGAGGCGCGTGAACCGCCAGCCGTCGTGGTTCGCCAGCTCGGCGTACCAGCCGGCGTGGCCATCGGCGGTCGGCAGGTACGCCATCAGCGCGCCGCGGCCGTCGCGCCGGCTCTGCGCCGACCACCAGCACAGCGCGGCCTGCGGCGCGACCGCCGACACCAACCGGCGGGCGTTGTCCGTGCTGGTCTGCTCGAGGTGGAGCCCGCACGGCGCGTCGGCCGGCTCGAGGGTCCCCGACGGCGCCCGGATCAGGTAGCGCTCGGACACGACCCGCGCCGGCACGAACGGCGGGATCCTCAGCGTCACGTGGTTCGCGATGCGGAGCGCGCCGAGCGCCTTGTGCGAGAAGCCGAACCAGCGCTCGCTGAACCAGCCGTCGATCTTGACGACGTAGGCCTCGGCGGGCGACGTCAGCTCCAGCGCCCCGGTGATGATCCGCCGGACCTGGTGCACGAACCCGACGTCGTCGCCGTCCTCGAGGTGGAGCATCGCGCACGGAGCGTACCCCGCTCGGCCGGGCGCGCGCGGCTGATGGTCAGCGGGGCGCGGGCGGGTCAGCGCTCGGCGGGGCGCGCGGCCTGATGGTCAGCGCCCGGCGGGGCGCAGGTGGGTCGGCGCCCGCCCGGCGGCCCGGGTGGGGTACGATCGGCCCATGATCCGCGCCAGCTCGATCCTGATCGCGGTCGCCGCCCTCGCCGTCGGGTGTGGCGGCGACGACGACGTCGGCAAGACCGGCCAGGTCGTCGGCGCCAGCTGCACCACCAGCGGCGGACCGTCGGGCTCGTGCAGCGACGGCTCGAAGTGCGTGGTCGACGCCGACTTCCCCGACGGCAGCTGCGTCAAGGACTGCGTCCGCCAGGCCGACTGCCCCGACGGCAGCGCGTGCATCCAGGAGAACGGCGGGATCTGCGTGCTGACCTGCGCCGACGTCGGTGACTGCCGCGCCGGCTACAACTGCGTCGAGAAGAGCACGCTCGACCCGGCCGGCTCCGCCAAGGTCTGCATCTTCCAGTAGCCGCACGCGGGCGGCGCGCCCACCAGGCTCGACGCAGGTCGGTCCGCGCCAGGGCCTGCCCGCTCACGGGGGCCGCCCCCGCGCGCCCTGCGCTACAGCGCGAAGCCCCACGCCGCGATCAGCTTGGTCATCGCCTTCGCGTCGAACACCGCGAGCGGCACGCCGATGGTCACGCCCTGCTGCGCCGACGGGCTGCCGTGGTCGGGGCGGAACACCAGGAACTTGCCCTTCGCGACCCCGGCGGCGAGCCGCTCGGGGATCACCACCGACGGGGCGGTGGTGTCGACCTTGTGCTGACCGGTCCTCTTGCAGTTCTCCTCGTACTCGACCACGCCGTCGGTCCGCACCCGGTAGACCCGCCCGGTGGGCTTGCAGTCCCAGTCGGTCACCATGTAGCTCTCCTTCTTGAAGGTCACGAGCACGCCGTCGGCGACCCTCTTCGCGGTCGTGATCGTGCCCTGCGCCTCGGAGTCGAGCGTCGACGAGTTGACGACGCGCGCGAGCCGGTCGCTGCCGGGGTCCTGGGCCGGGGCGTTGATGTTGGTGAGCTGCAGGACGAACTTCTCGCGGTCCGCGAGCACGCCGCCGACCGCCTCGACGACCGCGCTGAACCCGGCCAGGCGTGGGCCGCGGTAGGTGCGGAGCCCGCCGAGCGGCCGGTACAGCACGGTGGCGTAGGGCACGTTGCCCTCGAGGGCCTCGCACAGCACGTAGCGCTGGAACAGCGGCACCAGCGCCGGATCCTTGCCGATCGCCTCGGTGACGGCCTTGAGGTCGGCGCCGGCCTTGCCCTTGATCAGGCGCTCGACGTGCGGGCGCAGCGTCGCGGCGCACCCCTTGGCGGCGGACTTGCTCGGTGAGCTGGCGAGGTCCTCGAACGCCGAGCCGGCGTCGAACGCCGCGGCCTCCTGCTTGCGCAACGCCACCCAGTCCTTCCACGCCTGCTCCGGTGCGTCGACGAGCACGCGCTTCAGATCGGGATCCTTGGCGCTCGCGTCGGCGACCATCTTGTCCCAGCCCTTCGTCTCGGCCTGTGCCAGCGCCAGCGTCTCGCGCGCGACCCACGTGGCGTAGGCGTTGCCGCCGCCGACCTGCTGGTCGAGGCGCGCCCGGTCGAGGCGGCGCGCGTCGGGGCCGTAGACCGCGTACATCCCCAGGCTGGTCGGTCCGCCGAGGTCACTGGGCTTGGCCAGCTCGGTCTTGCCGAGCCGGCTGATCGCCACGAACGAGCGCAGGAGGTCTGGGGCGTCGGCCTCGCGGTCGAGGTACCAGACGAGGTTGGTGAAGCTCCCGCTGCGCCCCAACCACGCCGGGGTGCCCGTGCAGCCGTAGATGTAGCGGTACGCCTTCGTGTACTCCTTCTGCTCGGCCGAGGCCTCGGGCCCGTCGACGAGCGGGGCGCAGGTCGCCTCCTTGAGCTTCTTCCAGCCGTCGAGGTCGGCGCGCATGAGCATCGACGCGACCGCCTCGTCCTGCGACAGCCCCGACCAGTTCATCCAGGCCTGCAGCACGTAGCCCGCCTGCTTCTGCACGTTCGGATCGTCGGGGGCGTCGCACAGGTACCCGAGCAGCTGTGGGATCGCGTCCTCGCCGCCGTACTTGAACCACGACTCGGCAGTGCGGCCGAGCGCGCCGGGGCTCCCGCCGCTCGCCGGGACCTTGCCGCACCACGTCGGCTTGAACGCCTTGGCGGTCGGCCGGAACGGCGCCGCGTCCAGCGTGCGCACGTCCTCGTCGCGCATCTGGTAGGTCTTGTCGGCGTGCGCCACCTGGGCGAGGCCGATCGAGAGCAGGGTCGCCGCGCACGCGGCAGGGTAGCGTCGCATCATGGTCATTCCTCCGCGGACCGGTAGTGCACCGGTCGTGCCGTCGATAACTCTCCGCGATCGCTCAGGCGCCACGCGCTGACTAGCCACGTCGGCCAGGCGAGTCGATCGGCCGCGGGTGCGCCGATCGAGCGCGCCGCCGCCGAGGTCACGGCCCGAAGATCGACTGCATCAGGTGAGTGCCGCCACTGACGTTGTGGACCATGACGGTCTTCGTGCCGTTGAAGCAGCCCAGCGCCGCGCCGGCGCCGCTCCACTGGTTCGGCACCTGCGTGCCGGCGACCCAGTTGTTGTTGCTCCGGAACGACCACCAGATCTCGGTGATGTCCGGGTCGCCGCCGTGGACGAGGTGCGTGATGCCGTCGCAGGTCACCACCGAGATCGGCTTGAAGCTGGTCATGCCGGTGTACGTCGGCGAGTACCAGACCGTCGAGCTGCGGCCGATGACGACGCGCTGGCGCATGATGTAGGGCTTGACCCCGCCGCCGCTGCCGATGACGTTGTAGAGCACCTCGACCTCACCGGTGTCCGGCATCGCCGCCATCACCACGCTGTTGCAGGTGCTGTAGAGCTGGGAGGACGCCACCGTGTCATGGACCGCGGTCCACGTCGCCCCGTCGAAGCGATCGACCAGCACGTGCGGAAGGTCGGACAGCTGGCTGCAGTACGCCACGTACAGGTTGCCGCCGAAGGCCAGCGCCGACGGCGCCGACGCCGTCCGGGTCCCGAGCGAACGACCGATCGTGACCGGGCTCGACCAGGTCGTCGCCGACGCCGTCGTCGACGTCATCATCATCAGGCGGTTCTGGCCGACCGGCTTGTAGATCAGCCGCAGGCTGCCGTCGTAGTCGACCAGCGCCGGGTGTGAGTCGCTGCTGACCCCGAGCGAGACCGACGTCGTCCAGCTCGAGCCGTTGAAGCGGGTCTGCTTGAGCGCGGTCGAGGAGCTCGAGCTGTAGTCGGTGTAGACCATGTGCAGGCGGCTGCCGAACCAGGCCAGGGCCGGCTGGCGCGTGCTCTCCTTGCCCACGATCTGGGTGTCGTCGGGCCACTGCCAGGCCGACAGCTCGCCGACGGACTCGTCGAGCATCGCGGCCTCGTCGTCGGCGGACAGGCACCCGACCAGGGCGCCGCCGAGCAAGAGAGAGAGGAGGAAGGCGGATCGATTCATGCGCATGCGCCGCGCCTTCGCAAGCCGCGTGCCGCGCCGACACCCGCGAATTCCTCACCGTACGGCACGCGGCCTGGGTGTGCCTGGCCGACTCGCCTAGCCGTCGACACGAGTCGTCGCGCACGACGAACGCGCGCGGTGAAGCGCGGCCGCAGCTGCCCCGCGAGGTGACGTGTCGCGGGACCGCGCCGGCGCTGGCCTCGCCACCAGCGCGCTCGGCCTGGCCGCGCTGGCCGCGGCGCTGGTCGTCCGCCTGCTCGCCTGAGCCGCGCCCCGCGTCAGGCGCGGAACTCGATCCGCTCGATCGGGTAGACCTTGGCGAGCGGCACGAGCGCGTCCTCGCACAGCGCGTAGAACCACCGGACGAACCAGCGCCGGTAGCCGTCGAACTTGGAGCCGACGTTCGAGTTGACCTCGAGCTCGACGCTCGTCGCGGTCGTCGCGAGGATCGTCGTCGGCTGGGGGAGCAGCGCGAGGAGATCCACGAGCAGGCGCCGCTCGGGCGCCGCGCCCTCGAACCAGATCGTGACGCGATCGGACGGATACGACCGCCCCATCGCCAGCGCTTCCTCGTAGCCGAGCACGCGAAACGGCAAGGCGGCGCGCAGGGCGCGGTCGCGCTGGATCGCGGCGCCGACGCGCCACGCCGCGAACCCGAACAGCGCGCCGAACGCCGCCAGCGGGAGCAGCGCGACCGCGAGCGCGAGCGGCTGCGTGAGCGCGACCGCGACCGCCGCGACGACACCGGCGCTCGCGAGCACCAGCGCGCCCACGCCGCCGGTGAGGTTGAGCAGGTTGGCCGCCTGCCACGCGGTCAGGCTGCGCCGGCTCGAGGTGTGCGCGATCGCCTTGGTGCGAGCGGCGCTGGCGCGCGCCGCCGCGATCTCCTCGGCACGCGCCGCCGCTGCGACCTGGGCCGCCGCCGTCGCCTGGGCGGCGCTGCGCGCGCGTCCGGCCTCGGCGAGCTGTGCGAGGGTCCTCTCGTCCGACATGGGATGAGGCTCAACGTAGGGGCTCCGCCCCGGGCCGCCAACCACGATCGGCGCGCGCCCGACCGATTTTCGCCGTCGGTCAGCGGAAGTTCTGGCTGGCCCAGATGTCGCCGTTCGGCATCTGGTGGAAGCCGCACGCGACCATGCCGTAGCTGGTGCTCGACATGTTGATGTAGTGCCCGTGGCCGTTGAACGGCCCTGGCCCCTCGTCCCACATGGCCTGGAGGCACCCCTGCACCACCGCGTCGAGCGACGGCCAGGCCGGGCAGGTGTTCTGGGCGTTCTCGCCGCAGTCGCCGAAATTCGCGTGCGGCCCCGCGGTCGAGTCGCGGCGCGCCTGATCGTCGCTGCACGCCTCGGCGGCGGCCCAGCGCTGGTAGGGCGGCTTGCCCTCGGTGGCCCGGAACGCGTTGATGCGATCGACGCAGGCCTGGCGCGCGCTCGCGAACGGGTCGCCGCTGGTGCCGGCGTCGCCGTCGCCCGGACCACCGTCGTCGCCCGAGCAAGCCGCGATGAGACCGAGGACCAACGCGAGGTGGGAGCGCATGAGCGGTCAGTCTCGCCCGGACCGCGGCGAGGTCACCAGCGCAAACTGGCGGCGCGGGCGTCCGACCTCCACCTACCCCACCGCGCGCGACCACGGCCGTCCGTCACAGCCGCGGCGCGATGCCCAGCTCCTCGAGCAGGTGATCGGCCTGATCGACTCGATCCATGATCCACAGCATGTAGCGCGCGTCGACGTGGATCTTGCGGACGATCCGGCCGTCGAAGACCACGTCGGAGGCGACGCCCTCGATGGTGCTGTCGAAGTTGAGCCCGACCAGGCGACCGTGGTCGTCGAGCACCGCCGAGCCCGAGTTGCCGCCGGTGGTGTCGAGGTCGCTCAGGAAGTCGACCGGGAGCTCGCCGTCGGGACCGGCGTAGGGCCCAAAGTCCCGGGCCCGGAGCGCGGTGAGCAGGCGCTCGGGCGCGTCGAACGGATCGGCGCCGGTGTCCTTGGCGAGGATCTGGGCGCCGGTCGTGAACGGCGACGCGTCCGGCGTGAACGCCTTGACCGTGCCGTAGGTGATGCGCAAGGTCGAGTTCGCGTCCGGGGCGAGCAGGCCGCCGAGCACCTCGCGCATGGCCTCGGCGTAGACCGGCGCGACCAGCATCAGCTCGCCCGCGTCCGCGTCGGCGCGCCGCTCGGCCGCCTTGTAGAACGTCCAGACCCGCCGGGCGGCGTGCAGGAACGGATCGGTCGCAGCCACGAGCCGCCTCGGGATCGCACCCTGCAGCAGCTCGAGCCGGCACGGCTCGTCGGCGAGCTTGCTGGTCCGGTACCAGGTGGCGAGGGTCCGATCGATGAACGCCTCGTCGAGGCGCTGGGTCGCGCGCGCGCCCAGCAGCGGCGCGAGCCACGGCCGCTCGGCCGGCGGCAGCGCCAGCGCCCGCACCAGCGCGAGCCGCAAGAGCGCGCGGTCGAGCGTCGGATCGAACTGCCGCGTCAGCTGCCGCTGGGCCGCGAGCGCCGGCGCCACGTCGCGGTCCTGGTAGCCGGCCTTGCGCTCCGCGTCGGGCCGGGCCCGCTCCTCGGCCCACCGCGTGATCGCGATCGCCGACGCCAAGAGCTGCGAGCTGGCCAGCGCGACCGTGCGATCGTAGTCGGCGCGCGCGGTGCGCTGCGCCGCGAGGGTGAGCTGCTCGAGCCGGGCGAGCGCGGCCTGGTAGCGCTCGCGGCCAGGCGCCGCGGCCCACGCCGCGACCTGCTGGTCGAGCGCGGCCTTGCGGGCGAGCAGGTCGCCCGAGGTCAGGCCCTTGAGCACGCCGCTGATCTTCTCGAGCCCGTTCTGGACCCGCTGCTTGAGCACGCCGGCCTTGATCGCGGTCTCGCCGGACGCCCCCAGGTTGGCCTCGGCGATGGCGTAGCGCTGCTGGGCCAGCTCGACGTAGTAGGGGTAGTACCAGTCGACGTCGTGCTGGACCTCGCGCGCGGTCTTGGTGCGCGCGGTCCGCCCCGGGAAGCCGGCGATCATCACGAAGTCGGCGGGCGCCCGGCCCCGGTCGGACACCTGCAGGAAGTGCTTGGGTCGGTACGGCACGTTGGCGGGCGCGTAGTCCGCCGGCGCGCCGTCGGGGCCGACGTACGCGCGGAAGAACGCGAAGTCGCCGGTGTGGCGGGGCCACCGCCAGTTGTCGACCTCGCCGCCGTAGTTGCCGATCGAGCGCGCTGGCACGTAGACCAGGCGGACGTCGCGCAGCTCGAGCTCCTCGATCAACACGTACGTGCCGCCGCGGAAGTACTCGGCGACGTTGCAGCGCAGCCCCGGGCGGCCGCGCTCGCAGTCGGCGACCTGCTGCTTGATCCGGCGCTCGACCTCGTCCTTGCGCGCGACCGGATCGGCGATCGCCTCGAGCCCGGCCCGCACCGCCGCGGACACGTCGGTGAGCGCCTGCGCGACGAAGACGCGCTCGGCCGGCCCCGCCGGGAGCTCCTCGGCCCGGGTCCGCGCCAGGACGCCGTCCTCGACCAGGTTGCGCGCGCGCGTCGAGTTGACCTGGAGCGCGCTCTGGACGCAGTGGTGGTTGGTGACGATCAGCCCCTCGGGCGAGACGAACGACGCCGAGCACCCGTTGAGCCGCACGATCGCGCTGGAGCGGCGCCGCCAGCGGATCGGCGAGGGTCGCGGGATCGATCGCGACGCCCAGCCGCGCGAAGGCCTGCGCGTGGCCGGGCAGGGTCATCTGCTGCGGCATCCACATGCCGCCGGGGTTGGCGTAGGCCTGGCGCGCGGCCAGGTACGGATCGGCGGGCGGCGCCACCGGCGCGGCCGCGTCGATCGGGGCGGCGACCGTGGCCGTCGGGACCTCGACCTTGGCGCCGGGGCCGCGGCACGCGACCACGACCACGACCACCAGCGCGGGGACCACGAGACCGACTGCGGCGGCGACCTGCTTCATGCCCCCGGATAACATGGCCTCGGCGAGCCGCAAGCCCGGACGCGCCGCGGTGGCCGCACGGCATCGGGCCGTGATGGTCCATACTCGTCGGACTCCGCGTCCGCGAGGCCTCATGGCGAACCACATCAAGATCCCGATCTCGAACGTGCTGATGGGCGGCGACTACACCGGCGTGATCGTCGTCGGCGCGACCGCGACGCCGCTCAACGTCATCCTCGACACCGGCAGCAGCAGCCTGGCGATCGACGGCCACGCGTTCGATCCGCTGACCGCCCCGGACACGCGGACCACGAACCTGCTCCAGACCGTCTCCTACGGCGCGGGCGGCTGGATCGGCGCCGTCGTGCAGACCTCGGTCGGGCTCGCCGCCGAGGTGACCCTGCCGGGCGTCCACGTCGCCGTCACCTACGCCGAGAGCCCGAACATGTTCGGCGGCGCCCAGGGCATCCTCGGGCTGGCCTACGCGCCGCTCGACCGGGCGTACCAGATGCCGGCCGACACCTGGCAGACCCGGTACCACACCGCGCAGCTCGGCGCCGGCACCGCGGTCGACCTCGCGCCCTACTTCACGCAGCTCGAGCAGGCCGGCGTCGTCCACAACAAGTTCGGGTTCTACGTCAAGCGCTCGACCGTCAGCGCCGCCACCGACGACCCCGGCAGCGATCCGCTCAACCACGGGTACTTCGTGATCGGCGGCGGCGAGGAGGCGACCGACCTGTACACCGGCGCGTTCACCCACGTCGAGGTGCTCCACGACGTCTGGTACAGCACCAACCTGGTCGGCGTGCAGGTCGGAGCCCAGCCGATGATCCCGGTGGCGCCGGTCGCCGCCGGGAGCCCGCTCGCGTCGAACTCGATCGTCGACAGCGGCACCAACATGTTGCTCTTCGACCAACCGGTCTACGACGCGATCGTCGCGGCGTTCCAGGCGATCGATCCGGCCTTCGCCACCGCGCTGCGCACCCACGCCGTCGGGCCGGGCGCCGGCCTCGATCAGACCGAGCTCGACCTCGCCGCGTGGCCCGACTTGCACCTGATGCTCCAGGGCGCGGACGGCGCGCCGGCGACGCTGACGGTCACGCCCAGCGACTACTGGCAGCTCGACGCGAACCGCAAGGGCGCGGCGGTGGCGTACCTCGGCGGCGACGGCGGCAGCCAGGGCGGCCGCTCGATCCTCGGCCTGCCGCTGTTCACCGGCTACTACACCGTCTTCGATCGATCCCTCGACGGTGGCCGCGGGGCCATCAAGTTCGCGCCGCGCGCGTGAGCCCGCGTCGGCCCTCCCCCACCCCACCCAGGACCCACCGACCATGTCGCTCGCCCATCGCGCCTCCGCCGTCACGCACATGATCGTCGTCACCGATCTCGATCGGAGCAAGCGCTGGTACCTCGACGTGCTCGGGTGCTCGCTCTACGGCGAGTACGGCGGCACGAGCGTGGTCCTCGACTGGAACGGCAGCTGGTTCCTGCTGGTCACGGGCGGCGAGCCGACCGCCGACAAGCCGACCGTGCACCTGGTCCCGCCCGACGCCCCGGACCGCACCGGCCGGTCGACGATCTTCCGCGTCGCCGACTGTCGCGCGACCTACGCCGAGCTGAGGTCCCTCGGCGCGGAGTTCCTGGCGGAGCCGGTCGACCACGGCTACGAGATCCGCGCGTTCTTCCGCGACCCCGACGGTCACCTGTTCGAGATCAGCGAGCTGGCCGGCCAGGCCACCGCGGCCGGCTGAGCGCCGGCGGGCTCAGCGCGGGTGGACGGGCGCGCAGGCTGAGCGCGTCATCGCTCGTCGGGACGCCGTGGCGGGTCGCCGTCGGCCGTGCCATCGACGACCGCGGGCAGCGCGTCGCGGGCGTCGCTGAGCCACAGCGCGTGATCGGCCGAGCGGCCCAGGCGCAGCCGGGTCGGCGGGCCCTCGCGGTAGCCGGTGACCGCGGCGACCGCGTCGGGGTCGGGCTCGCGGACCGCGGTGCCGATCACCGCGATGGTGTCGCCGAGGCAGAAGGCGACCTCGCGGTAGCGCAGGCGCGGGCCGCGCAGGGCGCTGTTGCCGTGCAGGCGGATCGCGACGTCGCCGCCGAGCGCGGCCAGCGAGGTCCGATCGAGCATGCCGACCCGCCGTCCCGCGTCGATCTCGATCTCGGCCCCGCGGGCGTCGATCAGCGCCCGGCCAGTGCCGTCGCTGACCACGAACGGCACCGCGCGCGCGTCGGCGTAGACCGCCTGCCACGCGGCCCCGAGCTCCTCCTCGACGGTGATCCCGTAGTAGACGCACGACCGCCGGCTGATCGGCGCGGTCAGCGGGTCGTCCGCGTCGACCGTCCCGATCAGGTGCACCCGCGTGCCCTCCGGCGCCGCGGCGATCGTCGCCCGCACCGCGCCGGCGAGCCCACGGCGCGCCTCGGCCTGGCGCGCGAACCGCGCCACGGCGCCCGCGGCGGCGCCCAGGGACAAGAGCATCAGGATCAGGCCCACGCCACGGAAGCGTACGGCACCGGGCGGGCTGGCGGGAGTCGGCGCCGCGTGCCGCGGCCGGCCGTCGCCCGACGACCGGCGCATCGATCAGGGGCGCGCGTGGCGCCTGGCCGCCTCGACTTCGGGCACGATCGTCCCGGTGTCGACCTGGGCGCCGCTGGGCGCGATGTGGACCAGCCGGACCGCGCGCCTGGGCGCGCTCGCCCTCGGGCTGAGCGCGGTCGCGCTCGACTACGCCGCCGTCCGTGATCCGGCGCTGCCGTACCCACGCTTCCTGGTGGGCCTGACCGCGGTCGTGGTCGCGGCGCACCTCGCGACCCGCGGCCGCGCGTGGGCCGACGGCCTGGGCTTCCGCCGGCTGGCGCCCGACGAGGTCCGGTGGCTGGTGCGGCTGCTCGTCGTCGCGGGCGCGGCGGCGGCGCTGACCTTGGCCGGGCTAGCCGCGGCGGTGGCGATCCACGGCGCGCCGCTGTGGCGACCGCGCTTCCCCGGCGGCGTCGCGCGCTACGCGGTCTTCGCGATCCTGGTCTGGCCGGTGTACGAGGAGATGGTCTATCGCCTGGCGCTGATGCCAGGCGCGGTCGCGGCGCTGGGACGCTGGCCGGGGTACGCGCTGGGCGTGGCCGCGTTCGCCTACCTGCACGTGCTCTACGGCGTGTTCGATGTCTCGAACGTGTTCGGCGCGTTCGCGCTGACGCTGGTGTTCGTGCGCACCGGCTCGGTCCAGCTGACCATCGCCCTGCACGCGCTGGGCAACGCCGCGATCGTCGTCGCCAACCTGATGATGGCGGCGATGGCCTGACCGCGCGCGGGCGTCACCGGGGCGGGCGACGCCGGACCAACGCGCTGGCCGGCACCAGCTCGGGCCGCGGCGAGCGGGCCACCGGATCGAGGTCGGTCGAGCCGCACGCCAGGCAGGCGCCGTTGAGGATGACCTCGTGGGCGCAGTCGCCGCAGGCGCGGCAGCGGCCGTCGTCGTCGCGGTCGACGTGCGGGCAGGTGGCGACGTCCACGCCGCGACGTTGCCACGACCCCGCCGACCGCGCCATCGTCTGCCGATGCTGCGCGACGCCACCGCCGCCGACCTGCCCGCCATCGCCGCGATCACCGCGCACTACGTCGCGACGACGGCGATCCACTTCGCGTACCAGCCGCCGAGCGTCGCCGAGCTGGCGGCGCTGTGGGCGGCGCGCGGGCGCCACCCGTGGCTGGTCGCGGTCGACGACGGCGACGCCGCGACCGTGCGCGGCTACGCCAAGAGCGACCGGTTCCGCGCCCGGGCCGCGTACGATCGCACCGCCGAGGTCGGGCTGTACCTCGAGCCGGCGCACCGCGGCCGCGGCCACGGCCGCGCGTTGCTCGACGGCCTGGTCGCCGCGATGACCGCCGCGGGCTTCCACACGGCGGTCGCCGGGATCGCCCTGCCCAACCCGGCGTCGGTGGCGCTGCACGAGCGCTGCGGCTTCACCGCGGTCGGGGTGTTCCGCGAGGTCGGCTGGAAGTTCGACGCCTGGCACGACGTCGGGTTCTGGCAGCGGCCGCTGGGGCCGCCGCCGGCGCCGTGACCGCCGGCGATCGTGGTACGCCCGGGGCCATGAGCCGTATCTATCGTTCGCTGCCCCCCGCCGGCACCCGCCTCGGCATCGCGTTCTCGGGCGGGCTCGACACCCGCTGCGCGGTGGCGTGGCTGGCCGAGCAGGGCCAGGAGGTCTACTCCTACACCGCCGATCTGGCGCAGCCCGACGAGGCCAACCCGGCCGACATCCCGCCGATCGCGCTCGAGCACGGCGCCCGGGCGGCGCAGCTGCTCGACTGCAAGGACGCGCTCGTGCGCGAGGGCCTGATCGCGATCCAGTGCGGCGCGTTCCACCTGCGCACCGCCGGCAAGACCTACTTCAACACCACGCCGCTGGGCCGCGCGGTCACGACCACGGCGATCGTGCGCGCGATGATGGCCGACGGCGTCCACGTCTTCGGCGACGGCTCGACCCACAAGGGCAACGACATCCAGCGCTTCTACCGCTACGGCGTGCTGG
Source organism: Myxococcales bacterium (assembly GCA_016717005.1). Classification (NCBI taxonomy): domain Bacteria; kingdom Pseudomonadati; phylum Myxococcota; class Myxococcia; order Myxococcales; species Myxococcales bacterium. The sequence goes on from JADJUF010000020.1 coordinate 50,386, forward strand.
TCGATCCGACGCTCAAGATCTACAAGCCGTGGCTCGACGGCGCGTTCGTGACCGCGTTCGGCGGCCGCACCGAGATGTCCGAGTACCTCGAGCGCATCGGCAAGCCCTACAAGATGGGCGTCGAGAAGGCCTACTCGACCGACGCCAACCTGCTGGGCGCCACCCACGAGGCCAAGGACCTCGAGCGCCTCGACATCGGCATGCGCATCGTCAACCCGATCATGGGCGTCGCGCCCTGGGACGCCGCCGCGACGATCGCGCCCGAGGAGATCACGCTCGGCTTCGAGCAGGGCGTGCCGACGACGATCAACGGCCAACGGTTCGGATCGCGGGTCGAGCTGTTCACCGAGTGCAACCGCATCGGCGGCCGGCACGGGCTCGGCATGAGCGATCAGATCGAGAACCGCGTCATCGACGCCAAGAGCCGCGGCTGCTACGAGGCGCCCGGCATGGCGCTGATCCACCTCGGCTACGAGCGCCTGCTGTCGGCGATCCACAACGAGAACACCACCGAGCTGTACGCGTCCCTGGGCCGGCGCCTGGGCCGGCTCCTGTACGAGGGCCGCTGGTACGACCCCGAGGCGTGCCTGCTCAAGGACGGCCTGGCCCGGTGGGTCGCGCCGGCGGTGACCGGCTCGGTCACGCTCGAGCTGCGCCGCGGCGACGACTACACCCTGCTCGACACCGAAGCCGAGTACATGGCCTACGCGCCCGACAAGCTGTCGATGGAGCGCGTGGCCGAGCCGGCGTTCACGCCCGAGGATCGCATCGGGGCGCTCGAGCTGCAGAACCTGTCGGTCGGCGACAACCGCGCGCTGCTGCTGCACCACCTCGACAGCCTGCGCCGGCTCGGCGCCGGCGGCGCCGCGAGCGAGCTGGGCGGCCTGCTCGGCGACGGCGCGTGAGGGCCGCGGGCGTGGCGCCCGCGTGCGTCACTTGCCGGTGCGCAGCTCGAGGCGCTCGTCCCGGGTCGAGCCGCCGCCGAAGAAACCAGCTCGCAGAGACGAGGCCGTCGGCCGCCGACAGGCACCAGCTGGCCCCGCCCTCGTCGCCGCCCCAGCTGTTGTCCTGGACGCACCAGCCGTCGCCCGAGGCCATGACCACGTGGGTCGAGCCGAACCGGCCGCCCTCCTCGGGGTCCTCCTCGGTCTCGTCGACCGGCGCCTGGTCGAGCGTGAGATCCGGCGCGGCCGCGATCGCGGCGGCCACCGCCTCGGCGTCGTCGACCGTGACCCCGGCGTCGAGGCGCCACAGCCGCTGACCATCGGTGACGAAGGCGCGCGCGAGCTCCTCGAGCGCCCGCGGCGTCACGACGTCCTCGTCGGCCGCGCACGTCAGGGTGGCGGTGCGCAGCTGCCCGAGCTGGCCGACGGTGAGCGTGCACGCGACCGTGCCCGTGGCCTCGTTGTTGACGTTGCCGTTGGCGTCGGCCGCCGGGTCCTGATCGTCCCAGTACGACGTCTCGATCGTGCCGGCGTAGGTCAGCGCGCGATCGCGCGCGAACAACCCGGTGAAGAGATCGGGCGCGGCGACCGGCGCGGCGGCGGTGTTGCCGATCGGGCGGGCCGGCGTCGACGCGCCATGACAGGCGGTGGCGCCCGCCAGGAGGCCCACGATCACGAACGTGCGGCTCATGGCGATGCAACGCCCCGAGCGCAGCGGCGATTCCGGAGGTCGGCCGGCGTGGTCACTGATCGTCGCACGGCGTGCCGAGGCCGCCCGGGTACACCCCGAGATCGCCGTAGATCATCGAGACGTTGGCCTCGACCGGCACCCGGGTCAGCGCGTTCTTGGCGCTGCCCTTGATCCAGCTGGCCTCGTCGCTCGACGTCACCAGCCGCAGCTGGCCGTTCTTGGTCGCGAAGATCTCGCCCACCGAGTCGGCGACGACGTTCTTCATGATCTGCGGCTTCATCGCGCCGGCCTGGCCGACGAAGACCCGGTAGCCCTTGCCGCCCTCCTCGTCGCGCAGGCGATCGACGTAGTAGTAGGTGCCGCTGTCGTCCCGGGCCAGGAAGTGGGCCTGGTGCTTCCACAGCGGCGACTTGAACGCGGCCTTGTCGAGGACCGCCCGGGCGTCGCCGTCGGCGAGCGGCTTGAGGACCTCGGTGTCCTCGCCGCACTGGACGAAGTAGTCGCCGGTGGCCTTGCGGCCGATCGAGGTCCGGCTCTCGACGCGCGGGGACCAGAAGGTGAACTCGAACGACGGCACCGGCTTGGCGGTCCCGTCGGCGCCGCCGCCGAAGACCCGGAGCTGGTAGACCGCCTTCTTGTCGCCGTAGAAGACCATGTGCTCGTCGCGCCAGCCGCTGTCGATCACGTAGATGCCGCCGTCGCTGTCGGTCAGGACCTTGAGCTGGCTCTTGGCCGCGCTGATGTCGACCACGTCGGCCTTCGGCTTCTTCTTGGGGCGGGCCTCCACGCTGCCGACCGACAGCGAGGTAGCGAGCACGACGAGGGCGACAGGGGCTGCGCGCATGGTCTGGTCATTATACGATGCCGGCGATGGCTCATTCACCGCAACACGCCCTCGATGTGGGCTCCGTGATTGCGGAGACCTACACGATCGAGGGGCTGCTGGGCCGCGGTGGCATGGGCGCGGTGTTCGTGGCCAGCCACGCGCGGCTGCCGGGCAAGAAGGTCGCGATCAAGATCCTCCACCCCGACGTGGCCGACGCGGAGTCGCTGGCGCGGTTCCGGCGCGAGGCCGAGATCGCCTCGCGCCTGGGCCACCCCAACATCGTCGAGGTCCACGACTGGAACCAGCTCCCCGACGGGACCCCGTACCTCGTGCTCGAGCTGCTGATCGGCGAGTCGCTGGCCGAGCGCATCAGCCGCGGCCCGATGCCGATCGAGGAGGTCATCCCGGTGGTGCGCCAGGTGGGCGCCGCGCTGGCCGCCGCCCACCGCGAGGGCATCATCCACCGCGATCTCAAGCCGGCCAACATCTTCCTGATCCCCCAGGACGAGGGACCGCCCCGCGCCAAGGTGCTGGATTTCGGCATCTCCAAGATCCGCGGGTCGGCCACGGTCCAGACCCAAGACACCCAGATGCTGGGCACGCCCCAGTACATGGCGCCCGAGCAAGCCACCGGTCGCCACGAGCAGGTCGACGGGCGCACCGACGTGTTCGCGATGGGCGCGGTGGTGTTCGAGATGCTCTCGGGCCACGCCGCGTTCGGCGGCGCCACGATCCCCGAGGTCGTGTTCAAGGTGGTGTTCGAGCCCGCGCCCGCGCTCACCAGCGTCGCCCCGACGGTGGCGCCGGCGATCGCCGCGGTGATCGATCGCGCGCTGGCCAAGAAGTCCGAGGAGCGCTGGCCCGACATCGGCAGCTTCGTCGAGGCCCTGACCGGCGCGCCGCTGGCGACCGGACGCGGGCCCGTGCCGACCGGGGAGCGCTCGGCGGCCGCGCCGTTGACGCCGGCGCGGCAGACCGCCCAGGAGGCGTTCGCGGCGACCGTCGGCTCGGGAGATCACGGCAGCGCGCTGGCCAGCCAGGCCCGGGCCGCCCTCGGCGTCGGCGCGGCCGCGACGGTGGCCACCGGCGTCGCGCCGCTGGTCGTGGCGCCGCTGGCCGCGGCCCCGAGCGGCGCGGCCCCGCCGGCGCCCCGCAAGCGCACCGGGCTCATCGTCGGCGCGGTCGTGGTCGTGATCGCCGGTGCGGCCACCGCAGCGGTGCTCGCGACCGGTGGCGGCGGCAAGGCTGGCGCGGCGCCGCCGGACGCGGCGATGGTCGCGAGCGTGGCTGACGCGGCGCTCGCGGTGCCCGCGCCCGAGCTCGACGCCGGGCCCGCGCCCGACGCCGTCGACGCGGGCCTCGTCGACGCGACCGTCGTCGAGCCGCCCACCGACGCCCGGGCCGCGAAGCCGATCGACGCGCGCGCGGCGCCCCCGCGGATCGACGCCGGCACCACCGGCCCGAGCCCGGCCGATCCCGACGAGCGCGATCCGGCGCTGGCGGCGGCGATCGCCGAGGCCAAGGCCGCGCTGCGCGGCGGCGACGCCGACGGCGCGCTGCGCGTGACCCGCGGCGCGCTCAACGACTTCCCGACCGCCCAGCAGCTGTTCGCGATCCGCGCCGAGGCCTACTGCGCCAACCAGGATCTCGGTGCCGCGCAGACCGCGTTCCGGAGCGTCAAGCGACCGAGGCTGCGCGCCCAGGTCAAGCGCGCGTGCGCCAAGGCCGGCTACGAGCTGTAGCCCGCTACCGCGACGCACCCGCCAGCGCCGGGAGATCGACTGACACGCCGGCGGCGACGAACACCTCGGCCGCCCCGCCCTCGAGCTGACGCGCGCCGAGGTCGAGGTACGCGCCGGTGGCGAGCACGCCGAGGACGCCGAGCGCGCCGCCGCCGTCGCCCGCGCCCCAGCGCACCCCGGCCAGCCGCCGCCGCAGCGCCGCCCGCGCCACCAGCGCGCGCCGCGGCTGGCCGGCGGTGACGCCCCAGAACAGCTCGCCGCGGCCGCCGATCCAGATCGCGCGATCGAGCCGCCGCGCCAGCGCGACGTAGGTGCCGTGAGCCGCGCCGCGGGCGGCGACGTCCTCGACGACCCAGCCGGCCCCGAGGTCGACCGTCGCGGCCGATCGATCGTCGAGCGCGCTGGCGTGCGCGCCGATCGACGCGCGGGTGCCGACGCCGTCGGCGGTGCCGACCGCGCCCAGCGTCGACTGGGTCGGCGGGATCACGCACGCGGCCGCGACCACCGTCGCCAGCGCCGCGAGCCCGCCCGCGGTCACCGGAACTCCGTCGACGTCATCGACAGCTTGAGCGTCCCGCCGAACGACCGCGCGTCGATCGTGGCCCCGCCGTTGCGCAGCGACTCGTCCTGGTGGTAGGCCTCGAGCGCCACGCCCAGGCGCGCGGCCCCCATCGGGTACACGTACTGGCCGCCGAGCCGGTACTGGCGCGACGAGGTCTCGATCGGATCCTCCGACGTCAGGTCGAACCCGTGGCGGTACGCGCCAGCGTAGACGCCCCACCCGGCCGGCGCGTAGCCGAGCTGCACGTCGGCGATCCCGCCGAAGAACCCGCCGCCGCCGCCGCCCATGCCGCCGCCCGACAACGCCACCGCCAGCGACACGTCGCCGACGATGAGGCGCGGGCGCACGTACGGGAACCCGCCCTTGACCGACACCTCCTGGCCGGCCGCCTTGTGCGCGACCTGGGCGTAGACCGCGCCGGCCTCGAGCCCGAAGTTGCGCGCGAACCGGAACATCGCCGAGCCCTCGGCCTGGAACGCCTGGCGATCGGGCCCGGCGCCGAGCGCCGCGCGGCCCTCGAGCACGCCGTGGCTGGACCGCCGGGGAGACTGCGGCCCGGCGCCGACGCCGAGCGGCGGCGCCACGCACCCGGCGACCAAGAGCGACAGGATCCAGATCGATCGCGCGGCGGTGAGCACGGGCGCCATCTGAGCAACGTCCGTGCCCGGGCGCACCAGCGCACGACCGCGATTCGACGGCGCGACCGCGCGGCGCTGACGCACGCTCGCCACAGGTCCATGACGCCGATGTCGGGCGCCTCGGGCCACCGCGACATGGCTGTCCGGATCGCGGCGATCAGCGCGGCCGGCCCGCCGCCGGGACGATCGCCCCGGCGACGCCGTCAGCGCGCGCGCCGCGTCGCCAGCGCCAGCAGCTGCGCGAACGCCCACGTGCGGGGCACCGGCGCGCCGGGCGCGGACACCGGCGGCGTGTCCGCCAGCGTGCGCAGGAGCGCGCGCGCGTCGTCGGCCTTGCGGTCGAACGGGTGCGCGACGCGCCACGCCGTGAACCGCGCGCGCGCCGGTGCCGGCACGGCCGCGTCGACCGCGGCCCAGGTGCGATCCCAGTACGCGATCGCCGCGGCCGCGCGCACGACCATCGTCGCGGCGCGCGCGTCGAGCACGCCGGCGACGCGGGCCCGCGCCACGACCGCGCGGACGTTCACGAGCGGCACCGACAGCGCCAGGTAGCCGCCCTCGGCCGGCAGGTGCGCGACCGCGACCTCGGCGTCGCCGATCAGCCGGCCGCGCCGGTAGTCGCGGTAGATCGAGCCGACCCCGCGCATGCCGAACCGATCGAGCTCGGCCGCGCGCAGCGCGCCCATGCTGGCGGCGCCCCACACCTCGACGCCGTGCTCGAGCGCCAGCAAGAGCTCCTTGTGCCAGACCGCGGCCATGCGCTCGAAGTAGCCGTCGATGATCACCAGCCGCGCCGGGCGCCGGCGCCGCAGCAGCCGGACCACGTCGAGCGCGGCCACCGGCGGACGCAGCTCGGCGTCGGGCGCCAGCGCCCGCACCTCGGCCGCCGGCAGGCTGGGTCCGACGAAGACGATCGTCGCGCCGTCGGCGCGCGCCGGCCGCATCAGCCCAGCCCCTCGAGCCGCGTGGCCCGGCCCGGCACCAGCACCTTGACCACCGGCACGTCGAGCCCGGGCTGGCGGAGATCGACCACGACCGCCTCGGGCGTGCCGGCCGCGGCCAGCGCCGCGAGCACCTGGGCCAGCGCGTCGCCGAGCTCGCGCACGTGCGGCCGCGGGTACGCGCCGGCGTCGATCGACTCGTCGGGCGGCGCCGCGTACCGGCGCCACACCCGCGCCAGCACGCGCCGATCGCTGGCGCGCTGGTAGTCGTGCGGAAAGAAGTCGTCGCGCGCGCCCGAGATGTACGTCATCCGGGTCTGGGCCGCCTCGGTGATCGCCCGGGCCATCGCGATCGCCGGATCGAGGTGACAGCCGAAGCCCTGGTAGAAGCCGACCGCGCGCCAGCTCGGCTCGCGCGGGTCGTGCATCAGGCCGCAGCCGAACACCGGCACGTCGACGTCGCTGGTCAGGTCCCACAACCACAGCCGCGCGCCGGCCGCGGTCACCTGCGCGATCAGCCGCTGGACCGTGCGATCGGCGACGGTGTCGAGCACGACCCGGCGATCGTGGCCGGTCAGGCGCCAGGTGGCCTCGGCGTCGCGCTCGATCACCTCGCACAGGCCGTGGACGATCGCCTCGACCAGGGTGTTGCCCGAGGCCAGGCCGTTGGACGACACGTCGAACAGCGGCGGCGCGGTCGCGGCCGGCACGCAGTCGAGCGTCACCGACTCCCACGGCACCCAGACCGCGCGGCCGCTCGGCAGCGCCACGCCCCGGACCCAGGGCCGCGCGACGTCGAGCGCGAACCGGCGCGGGTGACGCGGCAGCGCCTGGGCCAGCGCGATCGTGCGCGGCCCCAGCGTCCGCGCGCTGGCGACGCGATCGGGCCGACGCTCCTCGGCGTGCCAGGTCTCGAGGCTCTCCATCAACGCCGACACCTTGGCCGCGAGCGCGGTCACGCCCTTGCCCTGCGACGACGACAGCGACTTGCCCATCGGCCGGATCGCCGCGAACACCGGCACGCCGAGCGCGTCGAGCCCGGTCAGCTCGGCCAGGCGGGTGAGCCCGACCCGCGGCGCCAGCGGCGCGAACCGACGCCAGGTCTCGGCCAGGGTCGCGGTCCGCAGCGTGCCGACCCGCGTCCGGACGGGCGCGGACAGGGGCTGGCCGAACAGCGACGCGATCACGCGCGGCACCATACCCGCGCCGCCGCCTGTACGCGCCGCTACCGAGGCCGATTCCGGCGACTCGAATTCATGAAACTATTTTCAGTTTTTATTGACCCGAAGTCAATAGGATACGGGTTCACGTCGAGCCGCGGCCTTGCGACCCGGTGCGCGGTGACTACTCAGACCGCATGGACCTCCGCCTCGTCTCCACCCTCGCGGCAACCCTGGCGACCGCCGCGTGCGGCTTCGCCCCCACCGGTAGCGACGCGCCGCTGGCCGACCGCCTGGCCGCGCGCGCGCGCCTCGACGTCGCGGCCGACGGCGATCTCGCGGTCACCGCGATCGCGCGCGGCCAGGCGCTGGCGCTGACGCCGACGATCGTCGGCGGCGAGGTCGTGCTCCGCACGACCGCCGACCACTACCTGCTGGTCGAGGACCTGACGCTGCCGCTGGCCGACGTCACCGTCCCCGCCGGCATGCTCGGTCCGGCGCCGGTGCGCTTCACCGACCTGCGGCTGACGCTCGGCACCCAGCTGTCGGTGCCCATCCCCGTCGACGGCCCGCTCGACGCGATCGTCGGCTTCGGCAAGGCCGACCTGATCCTCGACTGGTCGCTGGTCAGCGACGACGGCGCGGTCCTGCCGCTGGGCATGCGCAAGGCCCCGCGCACGCCGTTCACCGTCGCGATCACCACCGACCTCGACGGCCGCGTCCGCGCCGACCTGGCGACGCACATCGACGGCACCGCGATCGTCGTCACCGACCTCGCCGCGCTCACCGACCTGACCCTCGCGATCACCAGCGCCAGCGCCGTCGCCGAGTAGCGCAGCGGGCGACGCCGGCGGCCGGGCTGGCCGCGGATCGCGGCCAGCCCCGCGCGGTGGAGCCGGCCACCACCGACAGGAACATCGACGCGCCGCGCGACGCGCCACGGCACCTGCCGTCGCCTGCGACCGCGCGACATCGACGAGGAGCTGGTCGACGTCAGCGCGGGCGGCGCGGCGCTCGCCACGGCGCCGTGAGCGAGGCGGCGCCGCGGAACGGCGGCGGGCAGCATTGAACCTCGGCCGGGGGGCGACGTAGCCTCGGAGGAGCGTCAGCCGCCGTCGGCGGTTTGAGCTCAAACCCCCACAAAGTAGAAACCACATGCGCAGGGTCGTTGCAGTAGCGTTGTCCGCGCTGGCCGTGGGCAGCTGCGGCTCCAAGAAGGAGCCGCCGCCCCCGTCGGGAGCGCCGGCGGCCGGGCCCGCCGCGGCCGGGACGCCGGCGCAACCGGCCCCGGCCGCGATCGATCGCGTCCTGGCCACGCTCCCCGCCGATCTCGTGCTCGGGTCCGCGTACTTCAATCGCGACGGGAGCGTCGTCGCGTACACCGCGAAGCGAGGTGGGGCGGCGTTCATCGGGGTCGGGGACAAGCTCAGCCCGCCGTACGACGAGGTCAGCATCATCCCGCGGCTCAGCGCGAACGCCGGCGTCGTCGCGTACCAGGCCAGGAAGGGTGACGATCACTTCTTCGTCCTCGGCGAGCAGCGCAGCGCCCCCCTGACGTACGTGAACTTCGAATGGGTGAGCGCGGACGGCACGCTCGGCGCCTACGCCGCCAAGGACGGCCGTGGCGGGTTCGTCGTCGTCGGCGCGAAGCCGAGCGAGGTCTACGACAGCGTCGGCGAGCTCGTCCTGAGCGACGACGGCAGCTTCGTGGCGTTCGAGGCCGAGCGGGACGACAAGGCGTTCGCGGTCATCGACGGCAAGCCCGGCGCGCCGTACTTCCTGGTCTGGTCGCTGGTCATGAGCGCGAACGCACGGGTCGTCGCGTACCGGGCGTCCCCGACGGGCGGCAAGGAGCGCGTGGTCGTGGGTGACAAGCCGGGCCCGATCTTCGAGAAGGTCGGCGCGCCGGTGGTGAGCGCCGACGGCACGCTCGTCGCGTACACCGGCGAGAAGGGGGGCAAGGAGTTCCTGGTCGTCAATGGCGAGGTGCGGGGGCCCTTCGATCGGGTCGGCGATCCGACCATCAGCGCCGACGCCAACGTCGTGGCGGCCGCGGTCCGGACCGGGAAGGCGCGGTCGGTGATCGTCGGCGACACGATCACCGAGCAGCCCATCGTCGGCGACCCAGTCGTGAGCGCCGACGGCAAGGTCGTCGCGTACGCGGTCGCGGACGGCGACAAGCAGCGCATGGTCGTGGGCGGCAAGCCCGGGCCCGCCTTCGACGAGGTCGTGATCCCGGTCCTGAGCCGCGACGGCACCCTCGCCGCCTACAAGGCCATCCAGGACGGCAAGCGGTTCCTGGTGGCCGGCGACACGATCAACGGGCCGTACGAAGAGATCGAGTTCATCGTGGTCGGCGACCGCCAGCTCGCCTACACCGCCAGGCAGGACGGCAAGGTGTACGCCTTCGTCGGCGACAAGCGCAGCGAGGGCTTCGATCGAGTCTGGAAGCCGACCTTCGACGCCGCCGAGACCCAGATCAGTTTCGGCGCCCGGCAGGGTCCGCAGATCGTCTGGAGCGTCGTCGCGCGGTGACGCGCCGCCGCGGGCCGCAGGCGCCGACGAGGCGAACGACGGACCCGCTCAGTTGCCCCAGCGGTCGTCGCGGCCGCCGCGGACGACCCGCAGCGGCGAGCGCCAGCGCCGGAACCGGATCACGAGCCGCGTCATGACGCGGGTCGGGCCCCGGTCATGTACGCGAGCGTGGCGCCGCCGGCGATCAACTCGGGCAGCACCCAGCGCAGCCCGAAGTAGGCCGCGGCCAGCACCGTCAGCGCCACAGTGCCGTAGGCCAGGAGCGCGCCGCCGACGGACAGGACGCCGTAGAACCGGAGCGGGCGCTCGGGGAACTGCAGCGCCCACGCCACCACCAGCGCGTCGGCGAGCGCCCAGCCGCCCAGGTGCGCGACGTCGCCGGCGCCCGGGACGACCAGCGCCAGGATCGTCGTGCCGACCCCGGCCAGCCCGAGGATCGCGCCGACGAACCGCACGAACCGCGCGTCGCCCCACGCCCCCGCGAGCGCGCCACCGAACCAGTAGAGCGTGACGCACGCGAACACCAGCCCGTACGGGCCCGGCGCGGCGAACGGCCAGGTCACGAGCCGCCACACCTCGCCCTGCCACACCCGGCTCGGCACCAGCGCCAGGTGTCCGAACCACGCGCCGTCGCCGTCGCCCAGCGCCGCCACCAGCGACACCGTCAGCGTCACGCCGATCAGCGCCCAGACCGCGGGCGACACCCATCGAGGCAGGCCAAGGACCATGGGCGGCACCATACCGGATGCCGCGACCGGGGTCAGGCCGTCATCAGCCCGCGCAGGCCGTCATCAGCCCGCGCAGGCCGTCATCAGCCCGCGCAGGCCGTCATCAGCCCGCGCAGGCCGTCATCAGCCCGCGCAGGCCGTCAGCAGCCCGCGCGCAGGCCGTCAGCAGCCCGCGCGCAGCCCGTCAGCAGCCCGCGCGCAGCCCGTGCTCAGTCCTCGCGCAGCCCGACCACCGGCCGCAGGTTCGCGGCCTTGATGGTGGGGATGAGCGTGGCGATCAGGCACAGCGCCATCGTGATGCCGGCGACCAGCAGGATCTCCGACGGGCGCATGCTGATGGGCAGGCGATCGATCAGGTAGACCTTGGGATCGAGCCGGTAGCCGTAGCCGCGCACGACCACGCACGTGGCGACCCCGAGGCCGATGCCGACGACCGTGCCCAGGACGCCGATGGCACCCCCGACCACCACGAACGCGACGCCGATGCCCTTGGACTGCGCGCCCATCGACTTGAGGATCGCGATCTCGCGCACGCGATCGGTCACCATCATCGTCAGCGCCGAGACCAGGTTGACGGTCGCGACCGCGATGATCAGCGTCAGCACGATCAGCAGCACCAGCTTCTGCGTGGTCAGCGCCTTGAACAGGTTGTGGTTGAGCTCGTACCAGTCCTGGACCTGGAACGGCGGCTCGCCCAAGCGCTTGCGCAGCTTGGCCGCGATCTGCGAGGCCCGATCGACGTCCTTGACCTTGAGCTCGACGCCCATGACCCGGTCGCCCCTGTCGGTCAGCACCTGGGTCTCGGCCAGGCTGGTGTACATGAGCCGGCGGTCGTACTCCTCGAAGCCGCTGTAGAAGATGCCCGACACCCGGAACCGGCGGGTCTTGGGCGCCGCGGCCTTGGTCCGCCAGGTCTCGAAGTCGACGTTCGACAGCGGCACGACGATCGTGACGTCGTCGCCGACGCCGATCCGGAGCTTCCGGGCCAGCTCCTTGCCGACGATGATGTTGGGCAGGACCGTGGCGCTCGACTTGACCTTGAGCGTCGCCAGGTCGCCCGCGATCATGTGCTTCTCGAGGTCGAGCACCGAGGTGACCAGCTCGGGATCGACGCCCTTGACCGCGACGCCCGAGATCCGGCCGTGGCCGGTGGTGGCGAGCAGCTCGAGGAAGTTGAACGGCTGCACCGCGACGACGTCGGGATCGATCGACTTCGCGATGTCCATGACGTCGCGGTACTCCGCGAAGTCGGTGGAGCTCTTCATGATGATCACGTGGGCGTTGACGCCCAGGACCTTGTCGCGGAACTGATCCTGGAAGCCGGTGGTCACCGACAGCACGACGGTCAACGCCGCGACCCCGAGCACCACGCCCAGCACGGCGACCGCGCTCGACACCGACAGGAGCGACAGCAGCCCGAACACCGCGGCCGAGACCAGGCCGATCAGCAGCAGCACGACGCCGATGGCGTGGCCGCTGCCCAGCGCCAGCACCAGGCCCAGCCCGAGCGCGGCCAGGAGCAGCGACAGCACGAGCCCGATGACCAGCCCCGGCTCACGGTGGCCGGCGTACAGGTAGCGCCACCCGATCTGGAGCTCGTACACGCGGGGAACCTATCAGCTTCCGCCGCTGGCGCCAGGGTCGCGGTCACGATCCCGGCGGCGCTCACGCACCTCCCAGACCGCGATGCCGCCGCCGATGAGCGCGATGCACACGAGCGCGACCACCGGGCCGTGGATGCGGTCGGCGTCCTCGGGCGCGACCGTGCGCCCCAGCACGTCGTAGGCGCGGCCGATCGCCAGCGAGATCCGGCCCTGCACGGTCAGGCCGAAGCTGGCGCCGAAGCCGATCATCAACACCCAGACGCCGAACCGCGAGATCGCCCCGATCGGCCCGCGGTGGGCGACCGAGAAGTAGAAGTAGACCAAGGACGACAAGAGCCCGGCCAGGAGCAGCAGGTTCGACACGATCCCGAACCCGTCGTGGTGCCCGGGCTCGACCGCGGCCTTGGCGTCGAGGCCGATCATCGAGCCGCGGGCCGCGGCCAGGTCGGCGCGCTCGAGCGGCGTCAGGCTCGGCCGGGTGGCGGCGTCGTCGAGGCTCGCGAACGGCCGCTGCGCGCGCTCGTCGAGGAGCTTCTTCGCCACCAGCGGCGAGCTGCCCGGCAGCGCGGTCAGGGCCTCGTCGTCGGCGGAGTTGAGATCGACCTTGGGCGCGTCGATCGAGCCCGCCGAGAACTTGATCTGCTCGGCCAGCTCGGACTGCGCGACCGCGTTGACCTGGAGGCCGGCGTAGAACGCGACGACGAACGCCAGCGGGTAGCGCCCCAGCCAGCCCCACCGGGGCGACAGCACCTTGACGAACATCAACACCACCAGCACCAGCGCCAGCGCGCGCAGCACCCACCACACGCCATGGGCGCCGCCGCGGAACAGCGCGTCGACCACCTTGGGCTCGACGTTGTCGCCGTACTGCAGGACGATCAGGTACCCGACCGACACGCCGATGAAGAGGTGCTCGGCCAGCTTGTAGAACGGGTTGTCCTTGTACAGGAACGACAGGCACGCGAACGTGATGAAGATCCCGATCCAGTAGCCGACGATGTCGACCAGCGGCAGCGCGGTCATCGGCGGCCTCCGCGGCGCCGGTGCCAGCGCCCGGCGAAGAACACGACGTTGCCGAACAGGATCGCGGCGATCACGACCAGGTTGGCGATGTTGAGCACGTCGGCGCCGGCGGTGCCGGCCCCGGGCTTGCCGACCAGGTTCTCGTACCCGGCCGAGCCGGCCATGCCGCCGACCAGGCCGATCAGCTGGCCGGTCTGGAAGTACGGCGCCAGGTCGGTGGTCGACACCGCGGTGCAGGCCGCGATCATCGGCAGCTTCTCGCGCGTGCCGACGAACTGCACGTACTCCTTGGCGCCGGGCGAACCGGCGCTCACCAGCACGATCAGATCGAAGTCCTTGAGCTTGTTGAGCCCCTGCATCATCGGGATGCGATCGAGCGGCGTGCCGTCGTCGGCGTGGCCGTCGAACGCGTCGCGCAGGTCGGTGCCGAACTGCTGGATGATGGCGCCCCGGCCGTCGCGGAACCCCAGGTTCACGTAGTCGACGTTCTTCCGGTACGGGGCGTCGGGCGCCCCGGCGTAGCCGTCGGTGCCGGGCGGCGCGATCGCCGCGTCGACGGTCTCGCGCAGGTAGCGCTCGACCAGCGGCGGCGCCTGGTACCAGGTGGTCGCGAACACCAGGCGCGCGTGCTTGCGCTTGAGGTGCAGCGCCACCGCCCGGTAGAACGGCTCGATCTCGGGGGTCGAGGCCGGATCGAGATCGAGCGACACGAACACCCGGGCGCACCGCGGCGACCCCGGGCGCGGCTGGTCGGTCGCCGGATCCAGCTCGCAGGTCGGCAGCGCCTCGACCGCGTTGAACGCGGCCTTGGTCATCGGGTCCGGCTTGGCCGGCAGCCCCAGCGGGAAGAACAGCGGCACCACCACCGCGATCGCCATCACCAGGAAGATCCAGCGACGATCGAAGCGCTGCAGACGCTCGCTCCAGTGTTCGCGGGCGACGGCCATCAGTCGTTCCCCAGGTGCGAGCGCTCGAGACCGAGGATGACGCGCAGGCCGGTGGCGATCGCGCCGATCGCCGCCCCCATCATGATCGCGCGGCGGCCGCCGTTGGACGGCACGTCGAGCAGCCACTGCGCGAGGTCGGGGAACACGTCGGAGATCGCCCCGCCCAGCGGCGCCCGGCCCAGCATCATGAAGATCGCCGCGGCCAGCAGCAGCGCCGCCTCGGTGTTGCGGGCCCGGAACGCGCGGAACGCCGCGGACGCGACGAAGAACGCCAGGAGCGCAAACATGGTCGCGTTGGCCGGGCCGAAGACGTGATCGTAGATCCACACGAACACGCGCCCGTCGCGGCCCCACAGCATCGGCGGATCGCCGCCCACGCTGACGCTGTCACCGGCGGCGAGCGTGACCGTCGCCTCGAGCGCGCGGTACCCGGCGACCCGCCGGTACAGCTTGATCGCGACCTCGCCCGGCGGCACCTCGATCGCCACCGGCCGCCCGGTGCCGGCGCCGATGGTGGCGCCGACCTGGTACATGGCGTCGGCCGGCACGGTGACCGTCACCGTCGCGGGCGCGGCCTCGTCGGCGCTGGGCGTGGTCGGCCCGCGCGCGATGGTCGGCGCCTTGGCGCTGGCGCCGAGCTTGTGCCACGGCAGGCCGACCAGCAGCATGACCGCGGCCGAGGCCAGGAGCACCACCTTGAACTGCCAGTCGGCCTCGCGCCGCCGGATCTTGGGCCAGGTGACCTGGATGATGTTGATGCCGCCGATGATGAAGGCGACCGCGGCGAGGATCGCCGCCCACGACCGGAACTCGCCCGACAGCGACCCGACCAGGTGGTGCGGGATGTAGAACTCGGCCAGGGCGTAGGCGCCGAACAGCGTGCCCAGCACGATCGGCAGGGTCTTCTTCACGGGAACACCTTGGGCCCGAGGTCGAACACCCCGGCGGTCGCCAGGATGACCCCGACGACGATGAACAGCATCGCGAGCATCTTGAAGGCGTCGCCGGCCTTGAGGTTGGCCAGCAGCGTCGGCTCCTTGGTCAGGTAGGCCGAGGCCGCGTACAGCTCCTCGCCGATGAGCGTGTAGTCGCAGGCGGTGATGAAGAACGGCAGCTGGGTCAGCTCGGCGGTGCCGGCGATCTGGACCGCGCCGGTCAGGAACCCGGTCTCGGCCAGGAGCAACGACTCGCCGTAGAACGCGCCGAAGTAGATGTTCGTCGCCGGGCGATCGCGCAGGATGATGCCGCTGACGCCGGCGGCGAACGCGAACTGCTCGGCGGTGATGAACAGGCACCGCTCGGGCCGGTGGGCGTCGATGCGGCCGGCGTTGGCGTAGCCCTGGCGGACGACCTCCTCGGCGACGATCATCGTCAGCGGGTAGTAGTTGGCGACCGTGAGGTCGGTGTCGTACTCGGCGGTCTTCTCGGCGACATGGCCGAGGATGAGCAGCGACGCGATGGTCTGGATGTTCTGGATGTCCTCGAGGCCGGTCACGTACAGGACCGGCCGGCCCATCTCGGTCGAGCGGCCGATCGCGTCCTCGATGGCGTCGACGCCGGGCAGCCGACGGATGTACAGCTCCTTCTTGTCGCGCGCGGCCCGGACGTACCAGCCGATCAGCGCGGCGATCAGCAGGACGACCGCGAGGATGCCGGCGCGGCCGGTGTTGAACCACGCGGCCTCGGGGTTGCGCGGCCCCAGCACCGCGGCCGGCGAGGTCGCGACGATGACCTTGCCGGGGCCGCGCCGGGCCTCGACCACGACGTACTCGTAGCTGCCGCCGGGCGCGACCTCGTCGGTGAAGTCGGTCTCCCCGCCCTCGAGCACGGTCGCGACGGTCCAGGGGCCGACCGCGTCGCCCAGCGCGAGCTTGCCGACCTCGGGCGGGTTGGGCCCGGCGAAGGCCTCGGCCCAGGTGCGGGGGCCAGCGTCGGCGGGCGCGAGGAGCTCCGGGTACGCCGCGGCCGCGCCGGGCGTGCCGTGGGGCCGCCGGAAGATCAGCGTCACCACGTCGTCGGCGACGTCGGCGGCGCGGGCGAACGTCACGACCAGGTGGCGCCCGTCGTCGTTCTTCGGCGCGCGCACCTCGAGCCCGAGCACGCCGGGCACCGGCGGCGCCGGCGCCGCCGCGGGCTCGCGGGGCGGGCGCGGGCCCGGCAGCGGCGCGATCGGCACCGGCGCGGGATCGCGGCTGGGCCCGACGCCGGGCGGCAGCGGCGTCATCGGCTGCGCCGCGGCCGGCGCGGCCGGCGCGGCCAGCGCGGCCAGCGTCACGAGCGCACAGGCGGCGAGCGTCCGCGCGCGGCTCATCGCTCGATCACCTCGACGTTGGCGCGCGGGACCAGCGCGGTGGTGCCGTCGGCGAGCGCCACCTCGACCACGCGCACGCGGGTCTCCGACGGCAGCGTGTGCAGCGCGCTCGGCAGCGCCGAGATCGTCCCCAGCTTGCCGAAGTACGGCGCGCGGATGCAGCGCACCGGCGCGCCGACCGAGAGGCCGGCCGGCGGCGCCACCTCGTCGGTGGTCGCGGCGTCGTCGCCGAGCGGCACGACGACCTCGGGCCGGATGACGCCGGCGCGGATCTGGGTGGCGCCGCACACCGACGCGGTGCGGCCGTCGAAGCCGCGCAGGAGCGCGAACGTGGCCTTGGCCATCGCGATGTCGCCGAAGCCCTCGGTCACGACCAGCGTCGTCGCGAGGTGCTCGGTGCCGGTGACCGCGACGCCGACGTCGTAGCCGAGCAGCTCGCGCACGTCCTGGTAGGCGAAGCCACCGCTGACGATCGCCGCGACGCCGAGGTCCATCGCCTTCCGCATCGCCGCGAGCGACACCCGGGCGCCGCCGATCACGATCTTGCCGGCGTGGGCGCTGGTCAGATCGTCGGCCTCGAGCGGCTGCTCGGGCGCGGTCGCGACCATCACCAGCGGCGCGTGGACCTCGCCGGCGAGGCCGAAGATGCCCTGCACCAGCGCCGCGACGGTCTCGACCACGACGCCCTCGCTGGCGACGACCTCGACGACCACGCCGTCGACGTAGGCCCGGACCTCGACCGGCACCGGCGGCTCGCGCAGCACCGCCTGCCCGGTCACGGCCGACACCGACTCGAGCGTGCCGGTGATCGGCGACGGCACGGTCGTGCGGAACAGGCCGAAGAAGCTGCGCGTGGTCGCGAGCGGCGCGCCCTTGGTGACCGCGCCGCCCGGCCGCACCACCAGCTTGTCGTCGAGCTCGTCGGGCAGCGCGCCGAGGGCGGTCGCGAGGTTGACCAGGTGGACCTTGCCGGGCAGCTCGGTGCGCGCGACCACGTCGGTCGAGCGCACCTGGTCACCGACCGCGCGCAGCACCGTCCCCGGCATCGGCAGCCGCCGCGTCTTGCGCACGGTCGTGCGGCGCGTGACGGTCAGGCCGGGGGTGTAGGCGTCGCCCATGGATCGCGTGAGGATACGTGATTCAGTCGGGGTACAGCGCCAGGGCGCTCGACCAATCGGCGCTGGCGGCGACCCGCGCGGCGCGGTCGTCGGAGATCGTCATCGGCCGGCGCCGCGCGCGTCGAACACCAGCCCGACGTGGCCGCCGCGCACCCGCCGCTCGACCTTGACGCCGGGACCGGCGCCGACGTCGACGCCGCGGGCCGGGGTCAGCGCCAGCTCGGCGTGCTGGCCGTCGGCGAGCGCCACCCGCGTGAGCGCGCCGGCGACCAGCTCCTCGTGCACGCGCGCCCCGTCGGGCATGCGCAGCTCGACCGTGACCAGCGGCCCCGCCTTGACGGTGCCGACCGGCGCGACGCAGGTGCCGAGCCGCACCAGGCAGTCCTTCTCGAACACCTCGGTCGCCGCCGCCGGGTGGATCGTCGAGAGCACGCCCAGGTGCGGCATCATGAAGATCGAGTCGACCGCGATCTCGGTGACGCCCTCGACCTGGAACGCGTCGATCATCATCAGCATCGACTGGGCCCGGCGCGGCGCGTGGCTGAGCACGCCGCCCGAGCCGACCAGCAGATCGAGCCGCATCAGGTCGACCAGCGAGTCGCTGTGGTGCTGATCGAACGCGTCGGCGATCGACCGGGCCTGCTGAGCGCCGTGGAGCTTGACCGCGAACTGCTTGTGCTGGATGAACGACAGCCGCAGCGCCTCGCGCGCGATCGCCTGCTCGATCTTGAGCTCGTCGAGGGTCTCGGGGATCGTGGTCGGGCGGATCATCTTGCCGCCGATGCGATCGCGCAGCTCGGCCGGATCGAGGTCGAACGGGACCCAGCGCTGGATGCTGGCCAGGCCGGCCTCGGCCAGGACGTTGCTGACCGAGTACGACATGCCGAGGTTGGCCGAGACCGTGCGGTTGAACGTGCCGTCGAAGACGCTGAACACGTCGGTGGTGGCGCCGCCGATGTCGACGCCGACCACGTTGACGCGATCGCGGGCGGCCAGCGCGGCGATGATCAGCCCCATCGCGCCCGGGGTCGGCATGATCGGCGCGTCCGACCAGCTCATCAGCTTGGCGTAGCCCGGCGCCTGGGCCATGACGTGCTCCATGAACACGTCGTGGATCGCGTCGCGGGCCGGCGCGAGGTGCTCGGTCTCGAGCGTCGGCCGCAGGTTGTCGACGAACTGCAGCGCGACCTGGCCGCCGAGGATGCGCTCGACGTCGGCCCGGACCGCGATGTTGCCGGCGTAGATCACCGGCAGGTCGAAGCTGGCGCCCAGGCGCGGCCGCGGCTGGGCCGCGCGCAAGAGCTCGGCGATCGCGACGACGTGCTTGCGGGTGCCGCCGTCGGTGCCGCCGGCCAGGAGGATCATGTCGGGCCGGAGCTGGCGGATGCGCTCGATCTTCTCGTGCGGCAGCCGGCGATCGTTGACGGCGATCGCGTCCATGACGATCGCGCCGGCGCCGAGCGCGGCGCGGGTGGCGCTCTCGGCGGTCATGTTCTTGACCACGCCCGCGACCATCATCTGCAGGCCGCCGCCGGCCGACGAGGTCGAGATGTACAGGTCGGTGCCGACGCCGTCCTTTTCGGGGCGCAGGATCATCGGCCCGTCGGGGCCGTGGGGGTGGGCGGCGCTGCCGTCGCTCAGGAACTGGCGCCCGCGCAGCTCCTGGATCTCGCGCACGGCGTTGACCACGCCCCGGGTCACGTCCTCGACCGGGGCCTCGACCGTGGTCGGGGCCTCGCCGCGGCAGGTCAGGCGGTACTCGCCGGCGGCGTTGCGCTCGATCAGGATCGCCTTGGTCGTGGTCGAGCCGCAGTCGGTGGCGATCACCGAGCGGATCGCGTCAGGATCGATCGCGGGCGAGGCCGACGCGGGCGCGGACATCTCCGCCGGGTGTATCACGGGCGGCCGCTCAGGCGCGGGCCTCGAGCCGGCGCAGCAGCAGCTCGATCGCGCCGCGGCGCTCGAGCACGCGCTGGACCTGATCCCAGCGCACCGGCGAGGTCCAGACCAGCGCCACCAGCGGCCGCAGGCCGATCATGAGCTGGCTGCCGAGGAACCCGAGCGGCGCCATCGACTCGAGCATGAAGATCGCGGCCGAGGTCAGCCGCCGCCGGGCGATCGCGTCGGCCAGCTCGTCGAGCATCGCGCGATCGTCGTCGGCCAGGCTGGCCTCGAGCGCGTCGAGATCAGTCACCGGCCACCGCCGGCAGGCGCGCCCGGGCCGCGGCGACGATCGCGTCGCGATCGCCGCCGTCGAACATGACGATCATCCCGCGGTAGCGATCGAGCCAGGTCGCGCGCGCGAACGGCGACAGCAGGAGCGCCCGGGCGCCGACGTCGAGCCGGCGCAGCTCGGCCCAGGTCCGGTAGCGGCGCCGCGGCCAGCGCCGCTCCTCGATGCCGGCGTCGTCGAGGCGGTACGTGGTCGGCAGCCAGAACGGGGCGACCGCGATCACCAGCAGCGCCGCCGCCAGCGCCGCCAGCCACGGCGCCTCGAGCGTCACCAGCACCGCCCACGCCGACAGCAGCACGACCGCCGCCAGCAGCGCGACGTGATCGGGCCGGCGGCGCGCGGGGTGGGCGGTCCAGGCGAGCACACCCGTGGGTAGCAG
The DNA here is from genome assembly GCA_016717005.1 of Myxococcales bacterium. Classification (NCBI taxonomy): domain Bacteria; kingdom Pseudomonadati; phylum Myxococcota; class Myxococcia; order Myxococcales; species Myxococcales bacterium. Next base: position 70,768 of record JADJUF010000020.1, read on the forward strand.
ATCTGGCCGGCGCGCGCGACGCGGGCGCGGCTACCAGCCACCGGGGTCGGCCAGCGCGCCGCCGATCAGCTCGGCGCCGCGCACCAGCGCCTCGCCGACGCGGGTCCGCAGCTCGATCGCGACCTGGGGGTGCCGGGTCGGGCGGGTCGCCAGCGCGCGCTCGAGCTGCGCGACCGTGGCGGCGGCGGCCGCGGCGTCGAGGTGCTCGCCCACGAACAGCCAGGCGTCGCCGAGCTCGCGCAGGAGCGTGAAGCCCGCGACGACCGCGATCGGCTCGACCAGCGGGAACACCGCGTCGAGGTCGTCGAGGAGCGCGTCGTCGATCGTGGCGGCGTCGTGATCGGCGCGGACCAGCACCGCGGCGCCGACGATCGCCCGGGTCGCGACCTCGACCTCGACCATGACCGCCGCGCGCAGCGCCGCGAACAGCGCCAGCGGATCGGCGAAGCGCCGGGTCGGCTCGACCGCCATCGCCCGGACGATCACGTCGTCGACCGCCGCCGGCAGCGGCGCCACCTCCGACGGTCGCGGCCGGGCCGCGTGCAGGTGCAGGTACTGCGACATCGTCACCGACGCGTCGGCGAACACCATCCGGCCGGTCAGCAGGTGGTACGCGAGCGCGCCGAGCGCGTAGACGTCGGTGCGGGCGTCGATGACCTCGCCCCGGATCTGCTCGGGCGCCATCGACGCCGGCGTGCCCAGCGCCTGGCGCGACGCGGTCAGCTCGGCGCCGGCGCCCTCGAGCAGCTTGGCGATCCCGAAGTCGACCAGCACGACCCGATCGCCGGCGCCGTCGCGGCACACCAGCACGTTGCCGGCCTTGAGGTCGCGGTGGATCACGCCCTGGGCGTGGGCGGCGGCGACCGCGGCGCACAGCGGCTCGAGCACGGCCAGCGCCTCGGCCGGGGTGTACCGGCCGCGCCCGCGGATCGTGGTGTCGAGGTCGACGCCGCGCACGAACTCCATCACCAGGAACGGCGCGCCGACCTCGGTCAGACCGGCCTCGAGCAGCCCGACCACGTTGGGGTGGTGGAGCCCGGCGATGATCTCGGCCTCGCGCACCATCCGCCCGGCGATCTCGGGCGAGGTCACCAGGTGCGGGTGCAGGACCTTGAGCGCGCCGGTAGCCCCGGAGCGGACGTGCGCGGCCTGGTAGACGGTGCCGAAGCCGCCGCTGGCGATCGCCTGCACCACCCGCCAGCCCCCGACGACATCGCCCGCAGCCAGGCCGGCCGCGGGGTCGGCGTCCCCGCCCAGCCGCCTGGTCACCCCGGGATCGTCCTCGGCCATGCGCGATCACCGTATCACGCACGCCCGCGACGGCGCCGGCGTGCGATCGCGGGGCGGTGGCGCCGCAGGTGCAGGCTGCCGCCCGCAGCTGCGGGCCCGCCCCTGCAGGCGCCGGGCGCGCGCGCACAGAGATCCGAGGAGTTGGGCCCGCGTTCGAGCGGTACGGTTCGTGCTGAACCGACGGCATGGGGTCCTTCAAGCACACGCTGCTTTGGTTCGTCTCGTGCACCGCCGCCGCCGGCTGCGCGCTCGACGAGGGTGACGTCGAGACCGGCGCGGCCGCGGGCATCTGGGACCGCAACGGGCCGTGGTGGAACCACTACGCCGACCGCGACGGCCACAGCGCGAGCTACGCGCCGTCCGGGGTCTGGCGCAACGCGGTGTCGGGCCTGTCGGACTTCGCGATCCGCCTCGACGCCAGCGCGTCGGCGTGCGGCGCCGGCCCCGGCGGCGCGACCGGCGCCCCGGTCGGCAACATCGCCGACGGCGGCCGGATCATCGGCGCGGATCTCGAGATCGTCGACGGGGCGGCCCGCACCTGATCCAGCCCGGCGAGGCCGTCGCGCTCGCCGGCTGGCTCGAGACCAGCGCCGGCGCGCCCGAGCTGGCGCGGTTCGAGTTCACCGGCCTCGGCTACATCGCCCATCCCGAGCGCCCCGATCTGGTGTGGCACCAGCTGCGGATGCGCGTGCGCCGCGGCAGCGATTGCACCGTCCGCGCCGAGCAGGTCGTGCAGGTCGCCGCGGCGGTGGGCTTCCCCACCAGCGCCGGGCAGGGGCTGTCGATCCGCGCGGGCCGGTTCATGGCGTCGGCGAGCTACTACGCCCCGCCCGGCCAGCCGACCGGCCAGGTCGTCGGCCTGCAGACCAAGTACCAGCTGAGCTCGCAGGTCCCGGCGGTCTTCGACGGCCCCGACGACGTGCTGGTGACGTGCGCCGGCGGTGAGCCGGTCGACAGCGCGCTGCTCGGCGCCTACGTCACGCTCGCGCTCGGCGCCGGGACCCGGGTCACGATGCCCGGGGACGTCGCCTCGCACCCGGTCTACGCGCTCATGACCCGGCTCGGCGAGCGGGTCCGCCTCCACGTCGGCGTGCGCACCTCGACCGGCGCGCTGTCGGAGCTCTGCTACGGCCCGGGCGTGCCTGCGCTCGCCGGCACGCGCGTCGAGCGCCTCGGACACGCGGCCGTGCGCGATCGCTACGACGTCATCCTCGGGCCGAGCTTCGCGGGCGCGCTCGGCGATCGGACCGCGGGCGCCGACGTGTTCATCGGTGGTGGCGACGAGCCCCGCCGCCGCAACGCCTATCGCGCGAGCTCCGAGAACGCGCTGGCCGGCACCTTCGCCGATCAGGCCGAGGCGGCGATCGCGCAGCAGCGCCTGGGCGCGGCCAGCGGCGCGATCGTGTCGTGGTCGGACGCGGCGAACCGGCTGATCGGCGCGGGCATGTACGTCGCCGCCGAGCCGGGGCCCGACGACGTGACCTTCGCGTCGTTCGACGGCGTCATGGAGAACGCCTACGAACACCCGGTGTGCGGCGACGGCGTGTGCGGGATCGGCGAGGCCTCGACCTGTCCGAGCGACTGCTACCTGGTGCCGACGCCGTCGCCGACCCCGTCGCCGTCGCCGACCCCGATGCCGACGCCGTCGCCGACCCCGTCGCCGTCGCCGACCCCGATGCCGACCCCGACCCCGTCGCCGACCCCGTCGCCGACCCCGTCGCCGAGCCCCGCGCCGACCCCGACCCCGTCGCCGACCCCGACCCCGTCGCCGAGCCCGGCGCCGTCGCCGTGACCCGCGGCCCTCGACGGTGACGACCAGACGCGCGACCCTGGTGTCAGGACCACGCTCATGAGGTGCCCCCGCTGCTGGCGACGTGTCGCGGCCTCGCTGGGCTGTGAGGACCACGGCGCGATCGAGCTGCCCGGCGGCGAGCCGCTGCCGACCGCGCCGCCGGCGACCTTGCCCGACGTCGCGCCCGGACCGGCGCTGGCCGTCGGTGGCTCGGCGCAGGTGTTCGCGGTCAGCGACGCGCGCGTGATCAAGTGGGGCCGCTGGCGCGACGTCGATCTCCGGCACCGCTTCGCCCACGAGGCCGCGGTGCTCGACGAGCTCGCCGGCGACGTGGCGCCGCGGCTGCTCGGCCGCGGCGCGGTCGACGGCTGGCCCTACCTCGACCTCGAGCGCCTCCGCGGCCCGACCCTGGCGGCGCTGATGACCGCGCCGCTGCCCGACCCGCTCGCGATCCTCGCGCAGCTCGCCGAGGCCGTCGCGCGGCTCCACGCCCGCGGCGTGGTCCACGGCGACCTCAAGCCCGAGAACGTGATCGTCACCGACGCCGGCGTCCGGATCCTCGACTTCGGCCTGGCCACGCTCCACGGCCAGCGGCCGCCGGGCGCCGCCGGCGGCGGCACGCTGCACTACCTCGCGCCCGAGCAGCTCGGCGGCGACGCGCTCACGCCCGCCACCGACGCCTACGCGCTGGGCGTGATCGGCTTCGAGCTGGTCACGCGGCGCCCGCCGTTCGTCGGCGATCGGCCCACCGTCGAGTACGGCCACCAGCTGTGCCGGCCGCCACGGGCCGGCGAGCTCGCGGCGGTGGCGCCCGAGCTCGACGAGCTGATCGCCGCGTGCCTGGCCAAGGCGCCCGCGCGCCGGCCCGACGTCGCCACGATCCGCGCGACGATGGCGCGGCTGTCGACCTCGGTCGCGGCCACGCCGGCGGCGGTGCCCGCGCCGCGGCGCGACCGGGGACCAGCGGCGCTGGTGTGGATCGCGTCGCGCGATCGCCTGGCCACCGCGCGGATCGTCGGCGCGCACCGCGGCCGCCTGGTGCGCGAGCGCCCGGCGGGCACGCTGGCGGCGTTCACCTGGCTCGACCACGAGGCGCCGCTGGCCGCGGCGCTCGCGGTCGCGCGCGAGCTGGGTCGCGAGCAGGTGCCGATCGCGATCCACACCGGGACCGTCGACGCGCGCCAGCGCGGCGCCGGCGTGCGGCTGTTCGGCGACGCGGTCGACCGCGCCGACGGGTGGATCCCGCGGGCGCCGTGGACCGGCCTGGTGCTCACCGCCGACGTCAACGCGCCGGGCCTCGCGTGCGAGGACTGCGCGACCCACCCCGGCTTCCGGCGCGTGATCGAGCGCGGCGCCCAGGCCGGCTCGGCCGCCCAGACGGTGCCCGACCTGCTGGCGCGCGACGGCCTGATCGCCGACGTGGTCGCGGCCATCGACGCGGGCCAGACCGACGCGCGCCCACGCTTGATCACGATCGTCGGCGACCCTGGCCTCGGCAAGACCCGGCTGCTCGACGAGCTCGCGACGATCGCGCGGGCGCGGCGCTGGCGCACGGTCCGGGTCGGCGGCGCGCCGACCCTGGCGGCCCGCGGTCACGTCGGCGCACAGCTCGCACGGGCGCTCGACGCCGACGCCGTCCTGCCCGGGCTGCGCGCGGCCGGCGACGAGGGGATCGTGGCGCTGGTCGACGACGGCCACTGGATCGAGGACGAGGTCCTCGACGCGCTGCTCACCGCCGCCGCGTGGCCGCGCGGCCGGGTCGCGATCGTCGTCGCGACCGATCCCGGGCTGACGCGCGCGCGCCCTGGCTGGGGCGACGGCGTCGAGGGCCTGACCTACCAGCTGCCGCCGCTGCCGCGCGAGCTCGCGCACCGGCTCGTGCGCCGGCTGCTGCTGCCGGCGGTGCGCGTGCCGGCGCCGCTGATCGAGCGCCTGGCCGCCCGCGCCCACGGCAACCCCGGCGCGCTGGTCGCGATCGCGCGCGAGCTCCACCACGGCGGCCTGGTGCGCCCGCACCCCGACAGCGACGAGTGGTACGTCGCCGCCGACGAGATCGACCTGGTCGCGCTCGAGCCCGACCAGGCCTGGCGCGCCGCGCGCGCGCTGGCGACGCTGCCGGCCGGGCTGGCCGAGCTCTACTGCCTGGCCGCGCTGCTCGGGCCGCGCTTCGACGCCGCCGAGGTCGAGGCCATCGCCGCGCGCTTGCCGCGGGGCGCGATCGCGATCGACCCCGGGTCGGGCCTGTCCTGGCTCGAGCGGCACGGCTGGCTCCAGCGCCGCGGGCCGACCCTGGCGGCCGCGAGCCCGGGCCTGGCCGAGGCCGCGTGCGCGCAGCTCGTCGACGACGACCGTCGCCAGATCCACCGCGCCGCCTTCGACCACTGGCACGCCGCGGACGACGCCGAGCCCGGCGCCGCGATCGAGCGGCTCGAGCGCCTCGCGCACCACGGCCCCGGCTGCGCCGAGCCGGCGATCGCCGGGCGCGCGTTCCTGACCCTCGCCCGGCACGCCGCCGCGCGGGTCGCCTACGTCGAGGCCGAGCGCCTCGCGACCCACGCGATCGCGCTGCTCGATCCGGTCGCGCCGCTGGCCGCCGCCGAGGCCCGGCTCGAGCGGGCCCGGGTCCGCGGCCCGCTGTCGCGGTTCGAGGGCGCTCGCGCCGATCTGGCCGAGGTCCGCGCCGCCGCCCGCGGGGCCGGCGCGCGCGTGCTCGAGATCGAGGCGCTGGTGGCCGACGCGGCGGTGTGCGACTTCGCCGACTGGATGGCCGAGTCGGCCGCCGCCGTCGAGGCGGCCGCGGCGCTGGCCGAGGCCGGCGTGCCCGACGCCACCGCCGCCCGGCTGGCGAGCTGGCTGGGGGTGGTGCGGATGCGCCAGGAGCGGCCCGAGCTGGCCGAGCCGCTGCTGGTGCGCGCGCTGGCGCTGGCCGACCAGGTCGACGACTACCCGGTCGCGGTCGGCGCGCGCTTCATGCTCGGCGCGACCCGGCGCCGCCGCGGCGACGCCGCCGGCGGGCTGGCCCTGGTCGACGAGGCCCTGGCGATGACCCGCGCTCGCGGCGACGTCTTCCACGAGACCGTCGGCCTGTTCAACCGCATCAACTACGGCATCGCGCTGGGCGCGCCGGCCCAGGCCGCCGCCGACTGCGCCGCCGCGATCGAGCTCGCCGAGTGCCACGGCTACGGCGACGCCGAGTTCCGCGGCTGGTGCAACCTCGCCAACGTGCGCGTGCAGCTCGGCGACGCCGACGGCGCCCGCGACGCGGCGCGCCGGGCCTACGCGGTGGCGCGGCGGCGGTTCGGCAAGCACCCGCCGGTGGTGGCGTCGCTGATCCTGGCCGCGCTCGAGGTCGGCCTCGGCGACCGCGCCACCGCGGCCGACCTGATCGCCGCGATCGATCGGGCCGAGGCCGCGGCCAACGGCTGGACCCGGACGCTCCTGACCGCGATCGAGCTCGCCACCGCGGGCGCGCCCGATCCGGCGTGGGCGCCGGTCGAGATCGCGATCGCCGCGGCCGAGCCCGAGGACCGCGCGCTGCTGGCGTGGCTGCGGGCCCGGGCCGCGTGATCGGTCAGCGGCCCTTCCACACCGGCGCGCGCTTGCCGAGGAACGCCGCGATGCCCTCGCGCGCGTCCTCGAGCGCCAGCACCCGCGCCAGCTCGCCCTCCAGGTACCGCAGCGCCGGCTCGTGATCGAGATCGGCCGAGCGGTAGAACGCGCGCAGCCCCAGGCCGATCGCCGCGGGGCTCTTGCTGGCGAGATCGTCGGCCAGCTTGGCGGTCTCGGCCTCGAGCTCAGCCGCGGGCACCACCCGGTTGATCAGGCCGATCGCCAGGGCCTCGGCCGCGTCGAGGCGCAGCCCGGTCAGCATCATCTCGAGCGTGCGCTTGCGGCCGACGTTGCGGACCAGCTCGGCGGTGATCATCATGGGCCACAGCCCGACCTGGATCTCGGTGGTGCCGAAGGTCGCGGTGTCGGCGGCGATCGCCAGGTCGCACGCCACCATCAGGCCGAGCCCGCCAGCGAGGGCGTGGCCGTTGACCATCGCGATGATCGGCTTGCCCAGCGCGTGCATGGTCGTGAACAGGTCGACCAGCGACGCCGGCGGCACGCCGTCGGCGCCGCCCCCGCCCATCGCGGCCAGATCGCCGCCGGCCGAGAACGCCGAGCCGGCGCCGGTCAGCACGATCGCGCGCACCGCGGGGTCGTCGCGCAGCGCGGTCAGCGCGTGGACCAGCTCGCCGCAGGTGGCGGGGCCGATCGGGTTGCGCTTGTCGGGGCGGTTCAGGGTGACGCGGGCGACCGCGCCGGAGACCACGAGCAGGCTGGTGTAGCTGGTCACGCCGCCACCCTACAGCGGCGGTCGCGAGTTGACGAGACGGACCGCCGCGCCCTACGCTCCCGGTAATGCGGCGTAACGTCATCGTGATGCTGTCGGCCCTGGTGGTCGCGCCCGGCGCCGCCGCCGCCGGGGACAACGACCTCGTGCTCGGTCGCCTGGCCAACCTGGTCAGCGACGGCGGCACGGGCATGCGCTCGGTCGGCCAGAACCTCGAGTTCCGATCGCTGGTCAGCGAGCTGGGCGTGGCGCTGGCGCCGCGGCTGTCGACCCCGGCCGACACGCTCGGCTTCGGCGGCTTCCAGTTCTCGGCCGACCTGTCGTGGACCTCGATCTCGAGCAGCGCCAGCTACTGGCGGACGCTCCAGGCCTCGCCCGATCCGACCGGCGTCGGCACCGGCGCCCACGGCGAGCGCCAGCTCCAGAACCTGGGCCTGTTCGTGCGCAAGGGCATGTGGTTCCCGGTGCCCTCGCTCGAGTTCGGCGCCGGCGCGGTCCACCTGATGAACTCGCGGCTGTGGACCGCGCAGGGCTACGCCAAGGTGGCGCTGCACGAGGGCTACCACGACCTGCCGATCCCGTCGCTGGCGGTGCGCGGCGGCATCTCGCGCCTGATGGGCCAGAAGGACCTCGATCTCACGATCATCTCGCTCGACGCGTCGATCGGCAAGCAGTTCGGCGTCGGCGGCACCTGGAACGCCAACCCGTACTTCGGCTACAACGCGCTGATCATCGTGCCGCGGTCCGAGGTGATCGATCCGACGCCCAACGTCGACGGCCTCGACCCGGCCAACATGGGCGATCGCGACCTCGACTTCGTCTTCAAGGATCAGGACGACATCCTGCGCCACCGGATCTTCTTCGGCGCCAAGCTCCGCTACTACGTCTTCGCGATCACGTTCGAGGGCAGCTACGCGATGGCCGGCACCTCGGTCGACGATCGGCCGACCGACGTCGAGTGCACGCTCGCGGCGACGACGACCAACTGCGACTCGCCCGATCAGTCGGCGGCGCAGCAGACGTTCACCGTCGCCACGGGCTTCGACTTCTAGGCGCGTGCGCGACGTGCGCGACGACGAGCCCGCGACCGCGGCCGAGCTGATCCGCACCGCCCGGGCGACGCTGCTGGCGGTCGAGGAGCTGCGGTCCGATCTGCACGCGCTCGCGGCGCGGGTGGTCGCGCTGGGCGAGCAGGTGGCGGCGGGCGCGCCAGATCCGACCGCGCTCGAGGCCGCGGTCGACGCGCGCGCGGCCGAGCTGGTCCGGGCGATCGCCACCGCCGACGCCAACGGCCCCGGCCGGGTCCACCTCGGCGACGCCCACGACAAGTACGCGATCGTCGCCGACGACGGCGGCCCGCCGTGCCTCGAGCTCTTGCCGATCTGCGAGGCCCGGTGCTGCACGCTGTCGTTCGCGCTCTCGAGCCAGGATCTCGACGAGGGGGTCGTCCGCTGGGACCACGGCCAGCCGTACCTGATCCGCCAGGACGACACCGGCCGGTGCGTGCACCAGCGCGACCACGCGTGCAGCTGCTACGACCAGCGCCCGGCGCCGTGCCGCGCGTTCGACTGCCGCGCCGATCCGCGGATCTGGCGCGACTACGCCGCGCGCGTGCCGGCGCCGCCGATCGTCGCGACCGTCGCCGACTCGCCGGCCGAGCGGCGCGCGACCGAGGCCGGCCGCGCCCACGGCCTCTTGCTCGAGTCGCTCAGCCTGCGCCCGCGCCGCTGACCGGCCCCGGCGTCACGGCCCGACCGGGCAGTCGATGCCGGTCACGACCAGCGCGTTGTTGTCCTCGCGACACTCGAGGTTCGAGCCCACCTGCATGCCGCGATCGTCGACGATGATCGTGCCGACGCTGCCGGCCGCTGGCCAGTCGCAGCTGACGTCCACGCACGCGCCCGGCACCAGCGTGCCGGTGGTCTGGACCTGGCAGCCGAGCGCGCCCGGCGGATCGCCGCCGTAGACCGACACGGTCAGGCCGCGGGCCACGGGCTCGGTGCCGCGGTTGCAGACGTTGGCGGTGACGCGGGCGCCGCCGGGGACGCACGTGACCGCGGCGCCGTGGACGGTGAGGTCGGGCGACGCGCCCGGCGGCAGGCCGGTGCCCTGGCTGTTCTGGCGGAAGTTGTTGAGCCCGGGCTGGCGCCAGTTGCGCAGCCACTGCGAGGTCCGCGGCACGACGCCGTTGTCGTCGACGTTGGTGACGCTGTACGCGTGCTGGTTCCAGATCGGCCGGGTGCTGACCCAGCGGTCGACGCGGTCGGCGATGACGCGCACGCCGTAGGCGGTGTTGACGCCCGGGTTCTCGGCCCGGCACACCATGCCGATCGCCGACGGTCCGGCGATCGGGTCGCGGCACACGAAGCCGTCGCCGCCGCAGTCGGCGTCGAGCGCGCACCGGCACTTGCCGAGCGCGTCGCCGGGCTGGTCGCGGCCGCAGGTCGTGCCGGTCGGGCAGTCCGAGCCGTCGAGGCACTGGACGCCGTCGAAGATCGGGTCGAGCGCCGGGCACACGATCTGGGTGCAGTTGGCGTTGCTGTTGACGACGATCTCGGCGTTGAAGTCGGCGTCGACGTCGGCGACCGTCGGGTTCTCGTACCAGGTGCACGAGCGCCGGAACCGCGAGTAGACCACCTGCCCGGTGGTGCCGTCGTAGACCCGGGTGAAGCACTCGTCGGCGTAGACCACCTCGGCGCGGCCGTCGCCCTCGAAGTCGAACACCGACGAGCCGGTCACGTTCGACGACAGGTCCTGCGACGGCTGGGTCCACAGGATGCCGTCGGCGCGGCCGCTGGCGCAGACGGTCGCGGGCGCGCCGGCGACGCAGTCGGGATCGAACACCGTGTACGCGGCGCCGCCGGCCGACGCGATCTCGACCCGGCCGTCGCCGTCGAAGTCGGCCAAGGTCGGCGGGCCGCCGTTGCCGGCCGGCGCGCCCTGCAGCGCGCCGGTGAAGAGCTCGCGGCCGCCGAGGGTGTAGGCGTGGACCAGGCCCACGTTGACGACGACGATCTCGGCGGCGCCGTCGAGGGCGCCGCGATCGTCGGCGCCGGGATCCGGGCCGAACGTGCCGAGGTCGGCCACCGCGACCCGGCCGTTGACCCCGCCGATGGCCTGGGCCGGCACCCACTCGGTGGTCGCGCGATCCCAGTCGTAGATCGTCGCGCCGCTGACCAGCTCGGGCGCGCCGTCGTTGTCGACGTCGGCCACGACCGGGATGTAGCCGGTCGAGCGCGGCTCGAGGCTGGTCGGCGGGATCGGCGTGTTGAGCAGGACGCCCGCGTTCGAGTAGACCGCGCCCTGGTACAGGATCTCGGGCACGCCGTCGTCATCGAGATCGTGGATCGCCAGCCCGGTCCAGTTGCAGAACGCGTCGCCGTAGTTGTCGGCCGACGACCACAGCACGCCCCAGGAGCCGTCGATCATGCGGGTGAACGCGATCAGGCCACCGTCCTGGCGCGCCGCGACGATCTCGGGCCGCGCGTCGCGGCCGCCGAGGTCGGCGATCGCCACCGACTGCGCGGCGATGATCGGGTCGGGCAGGGTCGCGAGCTGAGCGCAGGTGGCGCCGTCGATGATGCGCAGCACGCCGAAGTAGGCCGGGTTGGTGCCCTGGCACGACTCGGCGCCACCGTCGGTGAAGTTGTACGAGATGAACACGATCGACGGGCTCGTGAACTCGCCGCTGCCGATGCCGAGGTCGGCCACCATCGGCGAGCCCAGCACGTTCTTGTGATCGGGGAACGCGTCGCCGGCCGGCGGCCCCAGCCACTCGCACTGCGCGCCCGGGAAGAACACCCCCGGGACCACCTCGCGCACGCACGCGCTGTCGAAGGCGCCGCCGGGCCCGACGCCCCACGGCAGGCACTCGCCCGCGGTGGTGTCGCAGTGGAGATCGCCGGGGCAGCGGCCGTCGACGCAGGCGCTCGGCGGGGCGACGCAGGTGTCGTAGCGACACACCTGATCGGCGGCGCAGGCCACGCCGCCGCACAGCCCGGCGCCGTCGCTGCCGTCGGGCCCGCCGCGGCCGGGCGTGTCGCAGCCGCCGCACCCTGACACCGCCGCCGAGCACACGAGCGCGAGCGCACCGAGGAAGGACCGCATTGGCGCGATGGTATCCCACCCGGTCAGCGCCGGGCAGGCCTCATCGCCGACGGCGCCGCGCGCGCGACCTCGGTGCGGCGGGCTACCCGAGCACGAGGCCGCAGTCGGGGCACTCGCCGCTGGTGGTCAACTCGCCGGCCGAGCCGCACGCCGGGCAGGCGCTGGCGTCGGCGGCGGCCGGGACCAGGCCCTCCGGGCCAGGCTGGAGTGCCAGTCATCGGCCAGGAGCGTCGCGATCGCCGGGACATCGTCCTCCTCGACCAGGAGGTGCGTCTTGGTCCCTCAACCACCGCCGCCGCCGCCGGGGCAGCCCATCAGCACGGGGATCCCGGCGGCCAGGCACCGCTCCCGCACGGCCTTGATGTCGTTCATCTGGCCACCCATGGCGGCGACCAGGGGCAGGCCGTCGAGGAGGGCCTCGGCTTGGGCGATGGTCAGGGGTTCGCGATCGTCCACCTGACGAGGCTACACCATTGGCGCCGGGCGGCCAGGGCGCGTAGATTGCGCCGCCATGTCCGCCCTGCCGCCCGAGGTCGCCCGCCGACGCACGTTCGCGATCATCGCCCACCCCGACGCCGGCAAGACCACGCTGACCGAGAAGCTGCTGCTGTTCGGCGGCGCGATCCAGCTGGCCGGCGCGGTCAAGGCCCGCGGCGATCGCCGGCGGGCCACCTCCGACTGGATGAAGGTCGAGCGCGAGCGCGGCATCTCGGTGACGACGTCGGTGATGACCTTCGACTACGCCGACCGGACCTTCAACCTGCTCGACACGCCCGGCCACCAGGACTTCTCCGAGGACACCTACCGGACGCTGACCGCGGTCGACTCGGCGGTGATGGTGATCGACGCCGCCAAGGGCATCGAGTCCCAGACCCGCAAGCTGTTCGAGGTGTGTCGCATGCGCGACGTGCCGATCGTGACGTTCATCAACAAGCTCGACCGCGAGGGCCGCGACCCGTTCGAGCTGCTCGACGAGATCGAGCAGACGCTCGCGCTCGACGTGACCCCGGCGACCTGGCCGATCGGCATGGGCCAGGGCTTCCGCGGCTGCTACGACCTGCGCGGCGATCAGCTGCACCTGATGGAGCGCAGCAAGGGCGAGTACATCCAGGAGGCGATCGTCTGCGAGGGCCTCGGCGACCCCAAGCTCGACCAGCTGCTGCCCGCGCACGCCGTCGCCAAGCTGCGGGCCGACGTCGAGATGGTGCGGGGGCTGTGCAAGCCGCTCGACCTCGCGTCGTACCGCGAGGGCCACATGACGCCGGTGTTCTTCGGCTCGGCCGTCAACAACTTCGGCGTGCGCGAGCTGCTCGACGGCATCGCCGAGCTGGCGCCGCCGCCGCGGATCCAGCCGTCGATCGAGCGCCCGATCGACCCGGGCGAGCCCAAGGTCACCGGCTTCGTCTTCAAGATCCAGGCGAACATGGATCCCAAGCACCGCGACCGCATCGCGTTCGTGCGGCTGGCCTCGGGCCACTTCTCCCGCGGCATGAAGCTCATCAACCCGCGCACCGACAAGACGCTGTCGGTCGGCAACGCGATGCTGTTCCAGGCCAACGCCCGCGAGCTCGCCGAGGAGGCCTGGGCCGGCGACATCATCGGCGTGCCCAACTACGGCGGCCTGCGGATCGGCGACGCGCTGACCGAGGGCGAGGTGCTGCGCTTCACCGGCATCCCCAGCTTCGCGCCCGAGCTGCTGCGCCGGGTCCGGCCGGTCGATCCGATGAAGGCCAAGCACCTCGGCCGCGCGCTCGAGCAGCTGGCCGAGGAGGGCGCGGCCCAGGCGTTCAAGATGGTGATCGGCTCGGACTGGATCGTCGGCGTGGTCGGCGGCCTGCAGTTCGACGTGCTCGCCGACCGGATCCGGACCGAGTACGACCTGCCGGTCATCTTCGAGGGCACGTCGTTCGAGCGGGCCCGCTGGGTCGAGGCCGACGACCCGCGCATGATCAAGAAGTTCGCCGACGGCAACCGCGACAACACCGCCGAGGATCACAGCGGCGCGACGGTGTTCCTGGCGCGCAACGACTGGCAGCTCAACCGGGTCAAGGTCGACTGGCCGGACATCCGGCTCCTGTCGACCCGCGAGCAGCAGCGCTGAGCCGCCGGCTCACCGCGACCACGACAGCCACAGCGACCCGACGCGGATGTTCGCCGTGTTCTGCGGCCCGAGCAGCTGCGGGAACCCGACGGTCGCGCCGACCGTCAGCGCCCGCCAGCGGTAGGCGCCGCCGAGGCCGAGCCGGATCTCGAACGCCTCGGAGAACCCGTCGATCTCACCGCGCAGGCCGGTCTCGAGCCAGACCTCGACCGACCTGAGGGTGAGGCCGGCCCACGCCGGCACCAGCAGCGCGTCGCGGTTGCCGTTGCCGCGGTTGGCGAGGCCCACGGCGACCTCCGGCTGGGCCGCCCACCACGCGCGCCCGCGCTGTCCGCGCGCGATCACGCCCAGCCGCGCCACCGGCTTCCACGGCGACACCCCGTCGAGGCCCAGGCGGGTGAGCCCGGTCACGGCCGCGGTGCCCGGGACCCGCCAGCGCACATCGACGTAGCCGCCCGCGTATAGTGCGTCGCACACGTGCGCCGCGCTGTCCCTGCACAGTCCTCCGCCGCCGCGCATCAGCCCCTGCGCCGCCGCGCTGTGGCTGACCCCGATCGCGAGGTCCGGGGTCAGCCCGACCACGCCGTCGAGCGCGAGCGTCACGGGCTCGCCGACGACGCCGCGCATCAGGCTGCGCTGATCGACCAGGGTCACGGTGACGTGGCCCGGGGCCGGCCGGGTGGCGCCGACGCTGGCGCCGGGCGAGGCGGCGGCCGAGGCAGCGCCGAGGGCGACGAGCACGAGCGCGGGCGGGAGCGAGCGCGGGGACAGCACGGACGGGCGATAGCCTACGCGGTCCTGACGCTCGCCGCCGCCTGCCAGACCCCGCTTCGCGACGTCGACGAGATCTACTACCAGGGCCCCGGCGCGCGCGTGCTGTGCGCGGCGTCGATCGATCGGTCGGCGCGCGAGGACGCCAGCTCGATCGACGGCGCGCTCGATCGCGCCCGCGACGATCACGTCGTGGTCCAGCTCTACGGCCACCGCCCGGGGGTGCTGTCGGACCTCGCGCGCATCGACGCGATCGCCGCCGGCGCGCGCGCGCGCGGGCTCGCCGGCGTCACCTACCGCGAGCTGGCCGATCAGCCGCCCGCGACCGCCGGCCTCGCGCTCAGCTTCGACGACGACCACGTCGACGAGTGGCTGGCCGCGGCCGACGTGCTCGACCGCCACGGCCTGCGCGTCACGTTCTTCGTCACGCGCTACCACCTGATGACCGCCGCCGAGCGCGCCGGCCTGGCCGAGCTGGCGCGGCGCGGCCACGACATCGAGGCCCACGGCGTCGACCACCTGCGCGGCCCCGCGGTCGTCGACGACCGCGGCCTCGCGGCCTACCTCGCCGACGAGGTCGTGCCGTCGATCGAGGCGCTGCGCGCGGACGGGTTTCCGGTGCGCGCGTTCGCGTACCCCTTCGGCGCCCGCACCAGCGCGATCGACCGCGCGGTGCTCGAGCACGTCGACGTCGTCCGGTCGGTGTCGTACTCGCGCGACAGCCTGCTGGTGGTGGACCCGTGCCCCGAGTGATGGTCGCGGTCGCGGTGGCGCTGCTGGCGCTGGGCGCCAGCGGGCCGGCCCGCGCCCAGCCGCCGCCGACGCTGGTGCTGGTCGCGCCGCCCGCGACCTTGATCGACGCCGTGACCACGGGCCTCGACCCGTGGCAGGTGCGCGTCGTCGTGGTCCCGACGCCATCGGGGTCGGCCGCGGACCTGGCCCGCAGCCACGGCGCTGGCTTCGTCGCGACCATCCGCGGCGGCACGCTCGAGCTCTACGATCGCGACGGGGCGACCCAGGCGCGCGCGATCGCGGCGCCGATCGACGACGTCGAGGCCGCGTCGATCGCGCTGACGATCAAGACCTGGATGCGCCTCGGCCCGGCGCCGACGATCGACCCGACGACGCCGACCCCGCCGCCGGATGCGACGCCGCCCGGCCCACCGCCCGGCCCACCGCGACCGGTCCCGGGGCCGCCGCGACGCTGGCGCGCGCTCGCCGTGGCCGGCCTCGGCGTGCGCGGCAACCTCGGCAGCTTTGGCCTCGGCGCGCGGGTCGTGGTCGGCGCCGGCGTGACGGGCGCGGCGATCGACGCCCTGCTCGTGGCGGACCTCGGCGGCGAGGTCGACACGGGCGCCTCGGGCGCGATGTGGTCACAGAGCCTACTGTCGCTCCGGGGCGGTCACCGCTTCGCGTTGCCGCGTCAGGCCTGGCTCCGCCCCCAGCTCGGCGTCGGGGGCCTCCGGACCCGCGCGAGCGCTGTCCAGATCGCCAGCGGCCGCGCGGTCGAGAAGGTCGGCTACGGCCTCGGGCTCGACGGCGTCCTCGAGGCCGGCGTCGCGCGTGGGCGCTGGTCAGCGACGGTCGCGGTCGGGGTCACCTGGGTGCCGTACGACCAGGCGCTGCGCGGTCAGCTCCGGCTGGACGTGCCCGCCCACCTCGAGCCCTGGCTGGGGCTGGGCGTCAGCGCGCAGATTCCTTGACGATCCGTGCGACCCTGACGGTGGATGGCCCCACTAACGGTTCGTGATGGCCGCCGTTAGCCGCGAGTCCGACGCCGACCTGGCCGCCAGGTGCGCGGCGGGGGATCGTGGCGCGCAGCGCGAGCTGTTCCTGCGGACCCGGACCGCGGTCCATCGGACGCTGTTCCGCGTGCTCGGCTCCAACCAGGACGTGGAAGATCTGCTCCAGGACGCGTTCCTGGCGATGTTCCGCTCGGTCGGCAACTACGCCGGCCGCTCGAGCCTGCTCACCTGGTGCTGCTCGGTCGCCAGCCACGTGGCGCTGAGCCACCTGCGCCGCCGCAAGGCCATCCCGACCGCCGACCTCGAGCTCGAGAGCGACGCGCCGTCGGCCGATCGCGTGATGCGCGCCCGGCTGGCCCTGGCGCGCCTGTACCGCGTGCTCGATCGCGTCGATCCGGTCCAGCGCATCGCGTTCGCCCTCGCGGTGATCGACGGGCGCCCGCTGGCCGAGGTCGCCGAGCTGACCGGCGCCTCGGTGACCGCGGTGAAGACCCAGGTGTGGCGGGCCCGCAAGGCCCTCGACAAGCGCGCCGCGGCCGACCCGTTGCTGCGCGAATACATGACCGAGCTGGTCGACGGCGCGGCCGAGGAGGCGGGATGAGCGACGAGCGCGACACCCTGGTGCCCCCGGTCGAGCCGCTGCCCGACCTGACGTGGGCGCGCCTCGAGCGCCAGCTGTGGCAGGCGCTCGACGCGCCGCCGCCGCGGACCGTGGCCGACGCACCGCCGCGCCTCGCGCGCTGGCGCTGGCCGATGATCGCCGCCGGCGCGATCGCCGCGGCCGCGGCCATCGCGCTGGTGTGGCCGCGCGGCAGCCACGCGCCGCTCACCGCCGGCGCGCGCGAGGGGTCCGCGATCGCGACGCCGTCGCGGATCGCGACCGCGGGCGCCGCGACCGAGCTGTCGTTCGGCGACGCCGACATCGAGCTCGCGCCCCAGTCGACGTTGTTCCTGGGCGGCGACGATCGCCGCGGGGTCGACCTGCTGCTCGAGCGCGGCCGCGCCCGGTTCGAGGTCGCCCACCGCGACGGCCGCCCGCCATTCATCGTCCGCGCCGGCGCCGTGCGCATCACCGTCGTCGGCACCGGCTTCACCGTGGTGCGCGACGGCGACTCGGCCCAGGTCGAGGTCACCCACGGCGTGGTCGAGGTGGTCGCCGCCGGCCACCGCGATCGACTCGTCGCCGGCCAGCTCTGGGATCACGGCCTGGTGCGGACCGGCGAGCTGGCGGTGCGATCCGATGTCCCGACGATGGTGGCGACGGCGCCCGCCCCCGTCGCGCCCGCCCCCGCGGCGGCCGACGCGCCCGCGACCGACGCGCCGACGACCGCGCCGACGCACGACGCCCCGCCCGTCATCGCGCCGCGCCCGCCCGGCGTGACGGCATCGCCGCGCCACGCGCCGACCGGGCCGACCGCGACCGATCCCAAGGCCGCGTTCGCGGCCGCCGCGGCGCTCGAGGCCAGCGCCCCCGCCCGCGCCCTCGCGGCGTACCTCGACCTCGCCGACGGGGCGTCGTCGTGGGCCGCCCCGGCGCTCTACGCCGCCGCCCGCCTCGCGTTCGATCGCGGCGACGCCGCGCGCGCGCGGACGCTGTCCGCGCGCTACCTGCGCAGCTTCCCCGGCGGGCGCAACGCGCTCGACGCCCGCGCGCTCCTCGAGCGCCTCGCCACCCCAAGCACGGAGTGACCATGCCCTCGATCCGGATCCTCGCGCTCGCGCTCGTGGTCGCCGTCGCGGCCTGCAGCGACAAGGGCGGCAACACCAACGGTGACATCGACGCGCCCATCGGCACGGGCGACGGCGGCGCGGACGGCGACGGCGGCACCAACGGTGACGGCGGCACCACCGGCGACGGCGGTGGACCCGCTGGCTGTATCGTCGGCGGGCCCGAGTGCAACAACTGCATCGACGACGACGGCGACGGCCGCATCGACGGTCAGGACATCGAGTGCACCGGCGCGCTCGACGACGACGAGCGCAGCTTCGCGACCGGCATCCCCGGCGACAACATCGACACCGTCCACCAGGACTGCTTCTTCGACGGCAACAGCGGCTCGGGCAACGACGGCTGCGACATCCACGTGTGCTGCCTGCTGGGCGCGCCCGATCGCGCCAGCTGCCCGTTCGGCGCCAACCAGTACGACCCGGCCGAGTGCACCACGCCCCAGACCCAGGCCTGCATCGGGCTGTGCGCCCCGCTGGCGCCGCCCGGCTGCGACTGCTTCGGCTGCTGCACGATCTGCGATCCCACGACCGACGTGTGCCGCGACATCCTCACCAACCCGGCGGTCGCGCCCAACTGCGACGCCCAGCACCTCGACGATCCGGTCGCGTGCCCGAGCTGCGTCCAGCGCACCGACTGCGGCACGCCGTGCGATCCCGAGATGTGCATCCTGTGCCCGGGGCAGGACCCGAGCGATCTGCCAACCAGCTGCATGGGCTCGAACATGTGCCCGGCCGGCCAGGCCACGTGCAGCCCCACGATGGCGTGCGCATCGGGTCAGTTCTGCTCGAACGGGTGCTGCATCGACGGCGTCCCGTGACCGCGTGAGCGACGCGCGCTGACCTCGAGCGGGGACCTCATGGGCGCGCGGGCGCTGGGCGCGGCCTCGACGGCGGGCCCGGCGCCCGCGCTGGCCGCACCGCGCGCCTGACCTCAGCCCGGACGCCGCCGCCGCCAGCGCAGGGCCAGCGCGCCCAGCACGATCAGGCCCGCGCCGTCAGGCCGGCCGCCGGTCGAGCAGCAGCCACCCTCGTCGACGGTCGGCAGGCACCCGAAGCTCTCGTCGTCGACGATCCGGCAGCTCAGGCCGGCGCCGCAGGCCCCGTCGAGGGGGTAGCACGGCTCGGTGCAGGCGCCGACGCCGTCGGCGACGGCGCACAGCTTGCCGACGCAGTCCTCGTCGATCGTGCACGCGCCGCCGATCGCGACCGTGCCCGCGGGCGACCGACAGCCGCCGCCCGCGCAGGTCTGGCCCGGCAAGCAGGTCGAGGCGTCGACGCACGCCGCGCCCTTGGTGACCGTGCGCGCGGCCACGCCGACGTTGCCGAGGTCGTCGCGGGTGCGGACCTCGAGCTCGAGGGTGCCGTCGGGCACCTCGGCCGGGGTCGCGAGCTGGTACAGGTCCTCGGTCGCCGAGCCCGGCGCGCGCACCCAGGCGCGGCCGTTGATCCACAGCGCCACCTCGGTCAGCGGCCGCGGGCTCACCGGCGCCACGAACACCGAGAACCGCGCGTCGACGACCGCGCCCTCGGGCGGATAGTCGATGCGGACCTCGGGCGCGGCCGGCGCCTGCCCCGGACCGATCGCGTCGGTCAGGTGGATGAACGAGTTCTGGGTCGCGCCGCACTGGCACGGCCGCTCGCCGGTCAGCTCGCCGCAGGCCAGCGAGCGGTTGACGAACACCTTGGCGCCGCAGCCGCCGAGGTAGGTCATCGGGTCCTTGCACGCGAACTCGTGGTCGAGGCCGTACAGGTGGCCGGCCTCGTGGATGACGGTCGTGCACAGCTCCTCGACCTGCTCGGGTCGCGCCGCGTGGGCGTTGGCGAACGCGAACGCGATCGCCGACGGCAGCGGCGAGCAATCGTTGGTCAGCGGCGCCACGCCCAGCGTGTTGGGCCCGAGCGCGAGCGCGCTGGGCAGCCCGGCCGCCATGACCTCGAGGTAGCGCCCGCTGCTCGGCTCGTCGGTCACGACCGTGACCGCCCACGGCTCGTAGCGGGCGCGCACGCACGCGACCATCCCGTCCCAGGTCGCCTGATCCCACGCGAACGGCTCGAGGGTCACGGTCGACGGCGCGCCGTTGCGCCCGAGGATCGACGACCGGTCGCCCGCGGCGCTGTCGTCGCCGGCGGTGACCGTGCACCCGGCCGCGCACGGGTTCAGGTAGATCACCTTGGCGCCGCCGCTGGCCCGGGTCCGCGGCGGATCGACCACGACGTAGTCGAGGGGCTGGGCCGCAGCGGCCGAGGCAGAGAAGGTCAACCCCAGGCCGAGACCGACGAGGCCGACGAGGCTGCGCGTTGCGTCCGCCATCGCTCGAAGGTAGCAGCTCCGTCGCCTATAGTTCGCGTGATGCTGCACGCCGCGCCTGCCCCGGGACGGTCGTGGCGCGTGGTGCGCCGGCTCGAGCTGCGCTACCGCGGCGGACGTGATCTGACCCACGACCGCCCGGCCCACGTCCGAGCCGCCAGCGCCCTCACCCGCTGGCGCGGCGCGGTGGCGGTGGTGTCCGACGACGCCAGCTTCGTGGCCACCATCGACCTCGCGACCGGCCTGTGCGATCCGATCGCGCTGCCGGCCGCGGCCGACGGCCGCCGGCAGTTCGATCGCGGCCGCGGCAACAAGGCCGACAAGCTCGACCTCGAGGCGTGCTTCGAGCTCGACGGCGCGCTGATCGCGCTCGGCTCCGACAGCGGCCTGGCGGTCCGGCGCCAGGCCGCGGTGGTCGACGACCGCGGCCCGCGCCTGGTGCCGCTGCCACGCCTGTACGCGGCCCTGCACCAGCCGGCGCTCGGGCCCGGCGTGCTCAACCTCGAGGGCGCCACCTGCCACGGCGGCCGGCTCGCGCTCGGCAACCGCGGCGGCGACACCACCGGCGGCGCGGCGACCCGCGACGCGATCGCGTGGCTGGCGCTCGCGGACGTGCGCGCGCTCCTGACCGCGCCGGACGCGGCGGCGGTGCCGGCGATCGCGTGGACCGCGCTCGAGCTCGGCGCCATCGACGGCGTGCCCCTGCGGCTGACCGAGCTCGAGGCCTGGGACGACGCGCTGGCGTTCGCGGCCACCGCCGAGGCCACCACCACGGCCTACGACGACGGCGCCGTCGCCGGCAGCGTGATCGGGAGCGTCGGCGCGACCGCGGCCTGGTGGGCGCCGGTGCTCGACCTCGACGGCCAGCCGCTGCGCGCCAAGCTCGAGGGGCTGGTCCGCGTCGACGACCGCTGGCTGGCCTCGGTCGACGCCGACGACCCCGAGCGGGCCTCGGACCTGCTCGAGCTGCGCCTCGACGGTGCGTGACCGCGGGCGCGGGCGCGGGCGCGGGCGCGGGATATACTCGGCCCATGAAGCGCACGCCCTACCTCGCCGCGATCTCCCTCCTGTCGATGACCGCGCTGGGCGCGCTGGGCTGCACCGGCAAGGCCTCCGGCGGCCAGGTCGAGAAGAAGATCGTCGAGTGGGCCAAGTCGATGGGCGTCGAGGTCACCAAGGCCACCTGCCCGAAGTCGATCAAGGTCGAGGTCGACACCACGTTCGAGTGCAAGACCCAGGTCAGCACCGGCGAGGAGCTGACCGTGCAGGGCACGGTCACGAGCAAGTCGGGCAAGAACTTCGAGTACTCGATCAAGGTCGTCGAGCCGACCTACTTCGCCGAGAAGGCCGCGGCCTACCTCGACGACGCGCTGACCCAGCAGGTCGGCGTCAAGCCCAAGTCGGTCGACTGCGGCCCGCCCGGCATCCACAAGATCCCGGCCGACCTCAAGATCACCTGCGTCGCCACCGATCCCGAGGACCACGCCACCAAGATCTCCTTCGTGTTCAAGGCCGACGGGACCGTCGACACCTGGGCGGCGGAGTAGCGCTGACCTGCGGGCAGGGTCGCGCGCGCGCGGGCCGCTACTTCTTGCGCCCGAACAGCCCGGGCAGCTTGTGGCGCAGGCCGCGGAGGCGGTCGCCGAACGCCGCGGGCTGATCCTCGGGCCGCAGCTCGGCGATCGGCGTCAGCGCCGACAGGTCGCCGGTGCGCGTGCCGAGCCCCATCGACGCCCGGGCCTCGACCACGGTCTTGGCCAGCATCGAGTGCAGGTCGCGGCGCAGCTGCACCTTCTTGAGCGAGGTGCCGATCTGGCGCGCGAACTCGCGCGTGCTCGGGTAGCGCTGCTCGGGCCGCGCCGACAGGGCGCGGGTGATCAGCGCCGCGAAGTCACTCGGCACGTCGGGCCGCAGCGGCTTGAGCGGCTGGACCTGGCACTCGCGCAGGCGGGTGTAGGTCTCGTAGTCGTTGGCGCCGTCGAACAGCTTGCGCCCGACCAGCGCCTCCCACATCACCGAGCCGGCCGCGAACTGGTCCGACGGCGGGATCGGGCGACCGCCGCTGACGATCTCCGGCGACAGGTACGACATCTTGCCCTTGACCACGCCGGGCTCGGTGGCCTCGAGCCGGCGATCGGCCGCGAGCGCCAGGCCGAAGTCGATCACCTTCACCATGCCGCGGGTCGTCAGCAGGATGTTGTGCGGGCTGACGTCGCGGTGCACGACCGGCGTCACGACGCCGTTCTCGAGCCGCTCGTGCCCGGCCGCGAGCCCGCGCAGGATGCCGACGCCGACCGCCGCGACCAGCTCCCAGCGCGGACCCTCGCCGCGCTCGAAGTGCCAGCGGGTCCAGGTGCCGAGGTCGACGCCCTCGACCCACTCGAGCACCATGAAGTAGTGGCCGCGCTCGGTGAGGAAGTCGCGGACCTCGGCCAGGTTGGGCGACTCGAGCGCCGCGCCCAGGCGCGCCTCCTCGACGAACATCTGCACGTAGGCCGGCTGCTGCGCCAGCGCCGGGTGCATGTGCTTGACCGCGACCACGCGGCGAAAGCCCAGCGCGCCCTCGAGCTCCGCCCGCCACACGTCGGCCATGCCGCCGCGCCCGGCCACCTCGATCAGCCGGTAGCGCCGACCGATCAGGTCGCCCGGCTTCGGCACCTCGGACATCTAGACATCATCGCACGCGCTCGCCGCCGCTCGCCCGGCGTCCGCGGACTATTGTGGCCGGCTGGCCGCGGCCCCGGCGCCCGGCGCGGTCGAGGCCGCGGTTCGCCGCCCCGCGGATGCGCGCTCGCCTGTGCCTCGCCGCGTCGCTCGTGCTCGTGCTCGCCGCCTGCGGCGACGACGGCGCGACCCCGCCGGCGCCCGATCTGTCGGTCGAGGCCGCGGGGCCGTACCCGGTCGGCACCGTCGACGTCACGCTCACCGACGGCGCCCGCGCCCGCGACCTGCCGACCCAGGTGTGGTTCCCGGCCGAGGCCGGCGCCGCCGCCGCCGCGGCGACCGGCTTCCCGATCGCCGAGCTCGAGCTCGAGCCCAACCGCACGACCTACGCCGACCTCCTGGCCGCGGCCGATCCCGCGTGCCCGAGCCGCACCGCCCACGCCGCGCGCGGCGCCGCGCCCGCGCCCGGCCGCTTCCCGCTGATCGCGATCTCGCACTGCCACGAGTGCACGCGGTTCTCGACCGCGACCGTGGCCGAGCGCCTGGCCAGCCACGGCTTCGTCGTCGTCGCGGTCGATCACGTCGGCAACACGCTCTGGAACCAGCAGGCCGGCGACGGGCTGCCGCTCGACACCACCACGCTCGCGACCCGCGTCGCCGACGTCCGGCTCGCGATCGACGCCGCGCTCGCCGGCACGCCGCCGTTCCCGGCCGCGCTCACCGCGGTCATCGATCCCGAGACGATCGGCGTGATGGGCCACAGCTTCGGCGCGGTCACCGCCGGCATGGTGACCCAGGCCGAGCCGCGCATCGACGCGGCGCTGGCGCTGGCGGCGCCGATGGAGAACCCGCTCCTGCCCGGCGTCCACGTCGCCGACCTGGGCCGGCCGCTGGGATTCGTGCTCGCGGTCGAGGACAACTCGATCACCGAGCTCGGCAACAACCTCATCCGGAGCAACTACGACCAGGCCACCGCCGGCGCGTGGCGCGCCGAGATCGCCGACGCCGGGCACTGGTCGGTCTCGGATCTGGTCGGCGTCATCCCCGGCTTCGCGCCGGGCTGCCAGGCCGGCACCCGCCAGACCGACGGCCAGCCGTTCACGTACCTCGACGCCGCTACCGGCCGCGCCATCACCGCCGCCTACGCCACCGCGTTCTTCCGCGCCTACCTCGCCGACGACGCCGGCGCCCGCGCCTACCTCGACGCGCCGCGCCCGGCCGGGACCGTCACCGTCACGCGGAGGTAGCCCAGCCGTGGATCGGCAGCTCGCTGACGAGCACGCGCGCGCGGCCGGCCACCGTCACGCGGAGGTAGCCCAGCCGTGGATCGGCAGCTCGCTGACGAACACGCGCTCGCGGCCGGCCCCGGTCACGCGCACGCGCGTGCCGCCGCGGGTGGGATCGGGATCGCGCTCTGGCACCAGCCGGCCGTGGACCGCGACCACCTCGCCGACCGCCAGCACGCCCTCGCGCAGGACCACGAGGCCCTCGGGGAGCCGGAACCGGCGCACCAGCTCGGCCACGGCCTGGACCACGCGCGCGCCCGGCGCCACCTCGAACCGCCGGTCGTAGTCGACCTCGACCTGCGCGCCCTCGGGATCGATCAGCGCGATGCCGGTGCCGTCGTCGATCTCGAACGACTGGCCGCGGGCCTCGTAGGCCAGCCGGGTCCAGCCGACCCCGTCCTCGGGCATCTCGACGACGATCTTGTAGTACCAGCACGGCCGCCCCGACAGCGGCGCGGCGATCGGCGCGTCGCCGATCAGCGTGCCCCGCACCCAGCCGACGCCGTCACGCTCGATCGAGCCGATCGCCGACGGCGCCTCGATCATCCCCGCCCCAGCAGGTTCTTCGCGATCACCATCCGCTGGATCTGGGACGTGCCCTCGTAGATCTGCAGCAGCTTGGCGTCGCGCATCAGCTTCTCGACCGGGTACTCCTTGGTGTAGCCGTAGCCGCCGAACACCTGGACCGCGTCGGTCGTGACCCGCATCGCGGCGTCGGCGCCGTAGGCCTTGGCGTAGCTCGAGACGATCGACGACAGGTCGCCCTGATCGACCAGCCACGCCGCCTTGTGGGTGAGCAGCTTGGTGGTCTCGTAGGCGATCGCCATCTCGGCCAGGATGAACTGGATGGCCTGGTGCTGGGCGATCGGCACGCCGAAGGTCTTGCGCTCGAGCGCGTAGGCCCGGCTCTCGTCGAGCGCGCGCCGGATGACGCCGGCGGCGCCGGCGGCGATCCACGGCCGCGACCGATCGAAGGTCTTCATCGCGACCTTGAAGCCGCCGTCCTCGGTCCCGAGCAGCGCGCGGGCCGGCACGCGCACGTCCTCGAACAGGACGTCGCACGTGTCCGAGGCCCGCTGGCCCATCTTGTTCTCCTTGCGGCCGACCTTCACGCCCGGGCTCTTGGCGTCGACGACGAACGCCGCGATGCCCTTGTGCTTGAGCCCGCGATCGAACGTCGCGAGCACCGTGTACCAGCCGGCGACCCCGGCGTTGGTGATCCAGCGCTTCTGGCCGGTGATCACGTAGTCGCCGCCGTCCTTCTTGACCCGGGTCGACAGCCCGGCCACGTCGGAGCCGGCGTCCGGCTCCGAGCAGCAGTAGGCCGCGAACTCGCCGCCCTCGGTGAGGCGCGGCAGCCACTCGCGCTGCTGCTCGTCGGTGCCGGCCACCAGCACCGGCATCGCGCCGAGCATGTTGGCCGCGAGCGAGGTGTTGAACCCGAGGCAGCCGTACGCGACCTCCTCCTGGATCAAGCAATGATCGAGGCACGACCCGCCCAGCCCACCGTAGGCCTCGGGCACCTCGATGTTCATGAGCCCGGTCTCGAACGCCTTCCGCAGGATCGCCCGCGGGAACTCGTCGTGCTCGTCGTAGTGGGCCGCGACCGGTGTGATCTCCTTCTTGGTGAAGTCACGCGCGGTCGAGATGAGGGCTTCTTGCTCTTCGGTGAACGACAGGTCGTACGGCACGCCGCGATGCTAGCATCGACGTCGGGATGGACGAGCGCGCTGGCCCCTGGATCCTCGGCGAGGTCATCGCCGCCGGCGAGCTGGCCGAGGTCCGGGTCGGTCGGGCCGGTGCCGCCGAGGCTGCGATCAAGCGGTTGCACGCCCACGCCGCCCGGGACCCGGCGGTGCAGGCGCTGTTTCGGGCCGAGGCGACGCTCACCTGCGCCCTTCCGCCGCACCCCCGCGTGGTCCGCGGCCGCGGCCACGACCTCGACGGCGACCGCCCGCACCTCGTGCTCGAGCGCGTCGACGGGATCGATCTGCGGGCCCAGCTCGGGATCGCGCACGCGCCGGCGCAGGTCGCCGCGATCGTCGCGGGCGCCGCCGCCGCGGTGGCGTTCGTCCACGCCCAGGGCTGGGTCCACGGCGACGTCGTGCCGGCCAACCTGATCGTCGGCCCCGACGGCCCGGTGCTGTGCGACCTCGGCGTGGCCCGGGCGATCGGCGTCGCCGGGCCGGTGCGCGGCACCGCGGCGTACATGGCGCCCGAGCAGGTGCGCGGGCAGGCGTGGACCACCGCCGTCGACGTGTTCGCGCTCGGCGTGATCGCCTGGGAGCTCGCCACCGGGGCGCGGCTGTTCCACCGCGGCGCCAGCTACCTGTCGATGGCCGCGGTGGTGGAGACCGCCGCGCCGGCCCTCGATGACACCGCGCTGGCGGCGGTGGTGGCGGCCGCGCTGGCCAAGGATCCGGCGGCGCGCCCGACCGCGGCCGAGCTGGGCGCCGCGCTGGCCCCTTGACGCGCCCCAACCCCGCGGGGGCCTGGTATCGTGGGCCCGTGCTTCGCCTGACTGGACTGCTGACGCTGGTCGCCGCGTGCTCGTTCACGGCGGCCGGCGGGCCCGACGCGGGCGACGGCACGAGCGGGGACGACGCGGCCCCCGAGGACGGCACCGTCGCCGTCGACGCCGCGGCCGTCGACGCGGTGGCCGTCGACGCGGTGGCCGTCGACGCGGTGGCCATCGACGCCCCGCCGCCCTGCCCCGCCACCTACATCAACGGCTACCGCTACGTCGGCACCCAGCAGACGTGGCGCGTGGCCGAGGCCGACTGCGAGGACGACTCCGACGGCCTGACCCACCTGGTCGTGCTCGACAACGACGCCGAGCGGATCGCGATCAACACGCTGATCACCAGCCTGGCGGGCACCGACATCTGGGTCGGCATCATGCGCGACCCGCCGATGCCGTGGGTGTGGCGCCAGGTCACCGGCGGCCCGGCCAGCTACCTGCCGTGGGAGGGCGACCAGCCCGACAACCAGTCCGGCGATCAGCAGGTCGTCACGCTGATGCGCGCCACTGGCCTCCTGCGCGACGTCAGCCCGGGCACCTCGACCGCGCGCCCGGCCCTGTGCGAGTGCGATCGGCGACCGCCGACGAACGCCGACTACGCCGACCCGTGATCAGCGCGGCGCCGCCAGCGCCGCCCGCTCGCGCTCGATCTGCGCGCGCCGGCGCGGCGCGATGTCGTCGTCGGTCACCAGCGGCGCGGCCTGGGCCAGGATCGCGCGGAGCCGCGCCGGCGCGCCGCCGCTGGCGTGGATGGCCCGGGCCAGCGTGTGCAGCAGATCGAGCCGCTCGCTGGGCGACGCCTCGGCGAACCCGGCGGTGGTGAGCAGCGGCGTCAGCAGCCGGACCGCGGTCGGCGCGTCACCGGCCGCCAGCTCGGCCCAGCCCGCCAGCACCCGCGGTAAGAACACGCTCGGGTCCTCGACCCCGGTCGGGCCCGCGACCGCGGTCGCGACCGCGAGCAGGCGCGCGGTGTCAGGCCGGGCGTCGACGCCCAGCTCGAGCTCGGTGATCGCCAGGTTGATCAGCGTGTTGACCACGCGCGGATCGGCCCCGTCGCCGCGCGGGCTGCGATCGTAGAGCGCGATCGCGCGCCGGAGCAGCGGCACCGCCGGCGCCAGGTCGCCCTGGTCGCCCATCACCCCGGCCAGACCGGTGAGCGTCGACGCGACGCCGACGTGGTCGCGGCCCAGCGTCGCCTCCTTGATCGCCAGCGCACGCTCGAAGTCGGCCCGCGCGTCGGGGTAGCGGTGCTGCCGCCACGCGACGTTGGCCTGGTTGGTGACGATCGGGCCGAGCAGCGGGTGGTCCTCGCCGAGGATCCGGGTCGCGTCGGCGCGCGCCCGCGCCAGCTCGGCCGCGGCCTCGTCGAGCCGGCCCAGGCCGATCAGCGTCGCCGCCAGGTTGATGCGCGGGTTCAGCGTCGACGGGTGCTCGGGGCCGAGCGCCGCGAGCAGCCGCGCCAGCGCCGCGCGGTGCAGCCGCTCGGCCGCGTCCAGGTCGCGCGCCAGGTCCATGCGCACGCCGCGGTGGTCGAGCTGCACCGCCGCCAGGGTCGCGTCGCCCGCGGCCTCGACCAGCGCGGTCGCGATCGCGTCCCAGCGATCGGCGGCGTCGGCCGACCGGCGCCAGAAGCCCTCGACCCACACCAGCCGCAGCGCCGCGTCGGCGGCGGCGCGATCGGCGCGCGCGCCGATCGCGGTGTAGAGCGCGCGCTGGTAGTACGTGGCGGCCGCGGCGTGCTCGCCGCGGGCCTCGGCGGCCTGGCCCAGGACGTGGGCCGCCTCGGCCATGAGCGGCGCCCAGCCGAACGCCGCGACCGCCTGGGCTAGCGCCGGCAGCGCCGGGACCGGCCGCCCCAGCGCGACCGCCGCGCGGGCGTCGGCGAGCTGGCCGGTCAACGCGGCGCTAGCCGCGGCCGCGGCCGGCACCTCGGGCAGCGGCACCACCCGACGCAACGCCAGCTCGTCGGCGCAGGTCGTCGGCGCCGGCAGCGCCGCGATCGCCTGGACCGCCCGCTCGGCCGCGTCGACGTCAGCGGTCGCCAGCGCCGCCACCAGCGCCGCGCCGCGCTGCCGGACCCGCTCGAGGCACGCGGCCCGGAGATCCATCAGCTCGTCGGACTGCTGGTGGCGGACGCGGGTCGCGCGGCACACGTCGAGCCGCTGGCCCCGCCACGCGCCGGCGAACGCGTCGAGCTCGGCGACCGCGGCCGCGCTGGTGCCGGCGGCCCACGGCCGATCGATCGCGGCCAGCGCGGTCGCGACCGTCGCGCGCTGGCGCGGCCACACCGGCTCGATCGCCGCCGCGGCGCCCGCGCACGGGTCGCGCGGCCCGTCGGCCCGGGCCGCGAACGCCAGCGCGCCGCCGACGCCGCCGACCACGACCAGCGCGGCGGCCGCGGCCAGCCGACGGCGCGCGACGCGCGGATCGCGGGCCAGCGCCGCCGCCAGCGCCTCGAGCGACGGCCAGCGCGCGCCCGCCGTCGGCGCCACCGCGCGCACGAGCACGTCGCGCACCCACGCCGGCGCGGCGCGCCGCCGCGGCGCCCGCACCTCACCCAGCTGGACCGCCGCCGCGACCGCGATCGGCTCGGCCGCGAACGGGTGGTCGCCGTCGAGCACCTCGAGGAACGCGACGCCGAAACCGAACTGATCGGTCGCCGCGGTCGCCGGCTCGCCGCGGTGCTGCTCCGGCGCCATGTACGCCGGCGTGCCTGAGCCCGAGGCGGTCGTCGGACCGTCCTGCGAGATCGCCAGGCCGAAGTCGGCGATCCACGCGCGCACGGCCGGGCCGCGCGCGTCGACCAGGATGTTGTCGGGCTTGACGTCGCGGTGCAGGAGCCCGGCCGCGTGCGCCGCGGCCAGCCCGCTCGCCACCTGGCGCGCGACCGCGACGACGTCCTGCCAGCGCGGCTCGGTCGCGGCCCAGGCCCGCAGGCTGCGCCCGGCCACGAACTCCATCGCGATCCAGACGTCGTCGGCGTGCGCCCCGGCGTCGTAGATCGCGACCACCGCCGGATGCGCGAGCTTGGCGGCGGCCCGGGCCTCGGCCAGGAGCCGGACGTGGCCGTCGACGCCAGCGCCGCCGTGCGGGTGCACCAGCTTGAGCGCGACCTTACGATCGAGCTGCGGATCCCAGGCCGCGTAGACCACGCCCATCGCGCCTGCCCCGAGCCGCTCGAGCAGCGTGAACCGCCCGACCCGCACCGGCTCGCCGTCGCCGAACAGCGCCGCCCGCGCCGCGGCCCGGACCCGCCGCGCCTCGAGATCATCGGGCGGGCGCGCCGCGGCCAGGGCCGGCGGCCCACCGCCGTCGGAGCCGGGCTCGGTCGCGGCGTCGTGGATCGGCACGTCGACCTCGGACACTGGCGCCATCGTACCACCGGGCGCGACGCGCCAGGCGCGCGCGCTCGCCTCCGCGGCCCCGCGATCGCGCCCGCCGCGGCCGTGCGGATCGCGATTCAACCCGGTCGCCCTTGGAGGTAGGCTGGGCGCGTGCAAGACGGTGACGCCGCGCTGCTCCGTGCCTGGCAGGCCGGCGACCGCCGGGCCGGCAGCGCCCTGTTCGAGCGCCACGTCGCGGCGATCACGCGGTTCTTCCGCAGCAAGACCGACACCGACATCGACGATCTGGTCCAGGACACGTTCCTGGCGTGCGTGCGCAGCGTCGACGGCCGCCCGATCGAGTCGTTCCGCGGCTTCCTGTTCGGCGTCGCGCGCCACAAGCTCCTCGATCACATCGCCCGCCGCGCGCGCGCGCCGTTCGATCCGACCACGCAGTCGGCCGTCGCCGGCGGCGCGTCACCGGCCAGCGCGTTGGCCCAGCGCCAGGAGCACGTGCTGCTGCTGCGCGCGCTCCGCGCCATCCCGCTCGACTTCCAGATCACCCTCGAGCTGTTCTACTGGGAGGGCCTGTCGGGCGAGGACATCGCGGTCGCCACGGGCGTGTCGCCCCACACCGTGCGCAGCCGGCTGGCCCGCGGCCGCGCCGCGCTCGAGCAGGCGGTGCGCGACCTCGCCGACGCGCCCGCCACCGCGACCACGACGCTGAGCGATCTCGACGGCTGGGCCCGGGGCCTGGCCGCGGCGCTGTGACCCGCGTCGGCGCGCGCGCCTCGGGCGATCCCTACTCGGCGCGACGGGCGGCCCGCGCGGCCCGGGCGGCGTCGCGCTCGGCGTCGCGCTTGGCCTGACCGTCGGCGGCGTTGCGCGCGGCCCGGGCGCCGAGGATGAAGCCGATCAGCATCCCGGTCAGCGCGACCATCGGGATGAAGAAGATGTGGCCGAAGGTCACGACGCCGCTCCGCCGTCGGGCCCCTTGCCGCCCTTGCCACCCTTGCCCGCGGCCTTGGCGGCGTCCTCGGCCTCGATCCGCTTGAGCTGCGCGGTCAGGCGCGCGATCTCCGCCGACAGGTTCTGCTGCCGCATCCACATGACGCCGACCAGCCCCGCGACCAGCACCCAGATCAGGCCGTAGGCCAGGAACACGTGGCGCTCGTTGGTGACGATCTTCTTGGCCGCCTGCTCGTGGCCGCGGCGCTCGAAGCGGTTGGTGATGTCGGCCTGCCAGTCGGCGTCCTCCTCGATCGCCGTGGCGCACGCCAGCCGGAACTTGGCGCGGGCCTCGCGGTTGTCCTTCGGCGGGATCGTACACATCGGCGCGGCGGCCACCGGCGGCACTGGCGGCTGGTCCGCGGTCGGCGGCACCTGCGGCGCGGCCGGATCCGGCGGCGGCGCTGGCTGGGCCGCCGGCTCGCCGGCGGCTGGGGGCGCGGCGGTCGGCGCGGCGGCGCCGGCGTCCGGGACGTCCTGGGCGGACGCGATCATCGGGGCCAGCCCGCACGCGGCGAGCACGACGAGGACACGGGCGAGGAGCATGGCAGGTCTCATGGTTCGAGGATCCCGGCGTCGAGGCCGCGCTCGCGGGCGTCGCGGAGCGCGCGGGTGGCGCGGAGCTGGGCCACGCGGGTCACCAGCACCAGGATGAACAGGCCGATGAACGACAGCGCCGACAGCCGGAACGCCAGCTTCATCGAGCCGTCGAGGGTGCTGACCACCTTGGCCGGCGGGTGGAGGAAGTTCCAGAACTTCACCGAGAAGTACACGAGCGGCACGTCGACCATCGCGAACACCGCCAGCCCCGCCGACAGGCGCTCGGCGCCGGCGCCGCCGAACCGGCGCACCAGCACGTAGCCGACCATGATCAGCCACAGGAGCAGCGACGTGGTCAGGCGCATCTCCCACTGCCACCACACGCCCCAGGCCGCCTTGCCCCAGATCATCCCGGTGCCCAGGACGATCGCGCCGAACACCACCGCCAGCTCGGCCGCGGCCGCGGCCACGTCGTCGTAACGCGGGTCGCGGGTCTTCAGGTAGATCGCCGCCGGCACGCCGCACACGTACACCGCCGCGAACAGCATGAACGCGCACGGCACGTGGAAGTAGAAGATCTTCTGGTTCCAGTACAGCTGCGTGGCCTCGATCGGCGCCACGAAGAACACCTGGCGGACCGCCAGCGCCAAGAGCGCGGCGACCACGACGGCCAGGACGGGGACGATGGCTCGCTTCATTCGATCACCAGGGCTTCGAAGGTCCACAGCGACGTCACGATGAACAGCGCGTCGTAGATGACCAGGAACTGGATCCAGAACCACGCCTCGCCGGGGACCGGCTCCGGCGCGATCAGGGCGGCGGTGCCGCGGGTGGCCGCGAGGAACAGCGGCAGGAGCAGCGGGTACAGGATCACCGGCAGGAGCACGTCGCGCGAGCGGACCCGCAGCAGCATGGCCGAGAACACCGTGCCCACGACCGCCATGCCGATCACGCCCAGCGCCAGCAAGAGCGCCAGCGACCCGCCGCTGGTGCTGACGTCGAGGTCGTAGAGCACGACCGACACCGGCGCGATCACGACCGCGACCAGGCCGATCACGACGACCATCGCGATCGCCTTGCCCAGGAAGATCGCCAGGCGCGGCGCCGGCGACAGCAGCAGCGCCCGCATCGTGTCGCCCTCGCGCTCGCGATCGAACGCGCGGCCCAGGCCGAGGGTGGCCGCGAACGCCAGCGCGCCCCAGACGATCCCGGGCACGGCCTCGGCGATGACCTTGCGGTCGCGCACGAACGCGAACGAGAACACCACCACGACGGTCACGGCGAAGAACGCCATCGTGTAGAGGATCTCGCGGCTGCGCAGCTCGACCCGCAGATCCTTGCCGGCGACCGCGGCGACCAGGCGGAAGAAGCTCACGGACGTGGTTGTACGTCGCCCGGCGTCGACCGAGCAACCCGCGGCGGGGGCCTGCTCGTCAGCTGGCATGGCCGTGGTAGTGGTCCCGGAGCGCGGCGTACGAGTAGCCGTCCGGGTCACGCTCGTCGAAGGCGAGCTTGCCGCGGCGCAGGATCGCGACGTGGTCGGTGACCCCGGCGATGGCCTCGAGGTCGTGGGTCACGCACACGACGATCGCGCCCTCGGCCTTGGCCTGGCCCAGCCGCGTGCCCAGCGCCATCGCGCCGTCGCGGTCGAGGCCGGTGAACGGCTCGTCGAGCAAGAGCAGCGACGGCCGCGCCAGGAGCGCCCGCGCCAGGGCCAGGCGCTGGACCATGCCGCGCGAGTAGGTCCGCACCGCCCGGGTCCGGGCCGACGCCTCGAGGCCGACCTCGTCGAGCAGCACCTCGGCCCGGCGGTCGGCGTCGACGACGCCGTACAGCGCCGCGAAGAACCGGAGGTTCTCGATCGCCGTCAGCTCGCCGTAGCACAGCGACGCGTGGGCCAGGAGGCCGATGTCGGCCCGGAGCGCGTCGTCGACCGCGCGCGGCGTGGCGCCGTCGAGGTACGCGACGGTGCCGGCGCTGGCCCGGACCAGCGTCGACAGGATGCCGAGCAGCGTGGTCTTGCCGGCGCCGTTGGCCCCGAGCAACGCGCACACCGAGCCGGCCCGCAGCTCCAGCTCGACCCCGGCGAGGGCGCGGTGATCCCCGAACCGCTTGCCGACCTTGTCGACGACGATCGACGACAGCATCGCTACCGCGGCGGCTGCTTGCGGTACAGGGTCTCGAGCTCGGCCATGAGCTTGGCCTGGCGGGCCGGGTCCTTGCCGCTGGCCTGGAGCGCGGCCAGCTCGTCGAGCAGCGCGTCGAAGCGCGCCGTCGGGACGGCCCCGGATCGCGGCCGCCACAGCGCCAGGGTCGTGCCCAGCGCCAGGAGCGCCAGCACCGCCAGCCCGACCGCGCGCCGGCCGTAGGTGCGCCAGGTCGCCTCGCGCGGCAGGTCGCGGATCTCGAACTGCATGGTCTTGCCCGGCAGGATCGTGATCGGCGACAGCACCGCGAACTGCCCGCGCTGGTCGTCGACGTTCTCGACCTGGATGCCGGTCACGCCCTTGGGCAGGACCACCCGGGCGTTGCCGGCCTTCTTGAGCTCGATGCCGCTCTCGAACGTGCCGAGCGGCAGCGGCATCGACCAGCGCACGTTGCCCTTGTTGACCTTGAGCGAGAACCCGGCGACGAACTGGAACCCGCCGGGCGGGATCGGCCGGCGGATCACGAAGCCCTTGGCCGGATCGATGCCGACCATCGCCTGGTAGTCGTCGCGCACGACCGCGCCGGTGAACCCGTCGGGCAACGGCAGCACGAGGTCGTCGGGCGCGGCGTCGGTGCCCGCCAGGTACGGCGCCCACGACGCGTTGCGGATGCCGAACGTGCCGCGCACGCCCAGGTACACGTCGTCGAGCCAGCTGGTCAGGCTCCACTGGAACATCACGCGCGGCATCACCAGCACGGTGATCGAGGCGCCGCGATCGGGCGTCAGCTGGAACGGCGCCGACACGTACGGCTGGTTGCGCATCAGCGTGCGCACCGCGAACGCGCGGTCGGCGCCGCTGGCGACCCCGGCGAACCGGGCCCCGCCCTCGCCGCGCGTGGCCCAGGCCACGTCCACGGTCGTGCGCACGCCGGTCGCCGGCTTGGCCGTGGCCGGCATCGTCACGGTCGCCCGGGCCACGGCGTCGTCGTCGAGCGCGATCGCGACCTCGACCGCGCCCGCGGGCACGTTGGTCAGCACCGCGGTGCCGAACGGGTCGGTGGCGTTGGTCGAGACCACCGCGCCGGCCGCCGTGCGGACCGTGACGGTGCGGCCGGCCTGCGGCGCGCCCTCGTGGGTGACGGTCACGGCCAGGCTGCCGGCCGGCAGCGCGGCGTCGGCGGTCGGCACGGCCGCGGTCGCCTTGACCGAGTCGAGCGCGATCATCGGCGCGAGCTGTGGCGCGGTCGTGATCACCTCGCCGGTCACCGCGTCGATCAGCTCGACCTGGCCGTTGGCCTCAGGCACGCCCGCGAACTGGACCCGGACCACGCCGGCCGGGACCACGGCGACCTTGGGCTGCTCGTCGAGCCGCCCCAGATCGTCGACCGCCGGGGTCGTGGCCGCGCGCTTCTCGCCCGACAGGATCACCCGGACCCCGGCCTCGCCGTCGAGCAAGATCGGGATCGAGACCAGGCGATCGAAGCCGCCGTTGCGCGGCAGCTGCGTCATCGCGAAGTAGCTGGTCGCCCCGCGGGTGTCGAGGCCCTTGATCTCGGCCCGCCCGGACGCGTCGGTGGCGACGACCTTGCCGCTGATCACCTGATCGTGGCGATAGCCGACCACGATCACCGGGATCCCGGCCAGGCCGGCCACGTCGCCGAAGTCGTCGTAGCTGACGCGCACGGTGATGCCGTCGCGGGTGTCGGCCTGCTCCGGCCGCGGCTGGCCGCTCATGGCCCGCGGGCTCATCGGCGGACCACCGGCGGCGCCGCCGCCCATCATCGGCGCGTCGCCGCCCGCGAGCGGCACGGTCGACAGCATGACCCGCACGCCGTTGGTCTGCGGCATCGGGAACTGGCTCGACGACACGGTCGCGCCGTCGAGCCCGGGGGCGGTGGCCTTGACCAGCACGCCCATGCCGACGTCGGTGAAGCTGGCGCGGCCCTCGGCGTCGGTGCGGGCGCGCTGCTCGATCGCTTCGCCCTGGCCGTTGGCCGCGGACAGGATCAGCGTGACCTCGACGCCGGTGACCGCCGCGCGGTTGCCGTCGATGACGCGGACGACCACGGTGCCATCGCGCAGGCTGGTGTCGGGCAGCGGCTTGCCGATCGCCGCGGCCGGCTGCGCATGCGCCGCCGGCGTCACCGCCAGCGCGGCCACCGCCGCGAGGGCGAGCGCGCACCACCGGGCCATCACGACGCCACCTCCTCGGCCGCGCCGCTCGACGCGCGCGGCGCCTGCACCTGGGCCTCGCGGGCCGCGACCTCATCGGTCGCGTCGGCAGGCGCGTCGGGCGCCTCGTCGGGATCGTCGGGATCGTCGGCGGGCTCGGCCTCGATGGGCGCGGCCTCGACCGGGGCCGGCTTGGCCTTCGCGGCCTGCTCGGCGTGCTCGGCGTGCTCGGCCTGCTCAGCCTTCGCGACCTTGTCGGCCTTGCCACCCTTGGCCTTGGCCTTGATCTTGGCCGCCTTGGCGGTCTTGCGGTCGATCACCGCGCGCGCCTGCAGCTCGGCCAGGATGCGCTCGCGGGGGCCGAGGCCGCCGCCGAGCTCGAGCATCTTGATCACCTCGATCGCGCGCGCGCGGTAGCCGCCGATCAACGCCTGCGCGTCGGCCGCGGTCAGCTTGCCGGTGTCACGGTCGAACTCGATGTCCTTGATGGCACGCACCAGACTCTTTTTCTCCCGCTCGAGGTCATCGCGCGAGCCGCCGGCGACGAACCAGTCGTCGTCGATCGTATCGACCACCGCGTTGCCGGCGCGCACCAGCGCGAGGCCGGCCCCGACCACCGCCAGCCAGGCCAGGCCCAGCACGATCACCGACGGCGTCAGGTGCCAGCGGTGGGCGTGCCCGATCAGCGCCCAGCCCGGGGGCACCATCGCCGCCGCGATCATCCAGGCCACGCCGTCGCGCCCGCCGCGCACGCGCGCGCGTGGCAGGCTGCTGGGGGCTGGGGGCCGCTGGTCCTCACGCATCGTGATCTCGCAGCTCGTCGTCGAGCTTGTCGGCGTACTCCTCGTCGGCCAACTTCGGCTCGCTGGGCGCCACCGCCGCGGCCCGCCCGCGGCGCACCAGGTTGGCGCCGATCAGGCCCAGCACCACGAGGCCGCCGGCGATCACGACGTACGGCACCGCCCAGGTCGAGCTGCCGCGCGGCGTCCCCAGCACGTCCTCGCCGCCGTACTCCTGGATGAAGGCGTCGCGCACCGCGCGCTCGGCGCTGGCGCGGCCGGCGTCGTTGGTCAGATCGAACGCCGCCAGCATCTCGAGCACCTTCTTGCGCTCGGTGGCCGCGAACCCGCACTTGCAATCGAACAACGTCTCGCGCTGGCAGCCGCCGCACATGCACACCAGCTGCTTCATCAGCTTGCTGGCGGTGGGGGTGTCAGGGCGGTAGCGGTGGGCCCAGCCGGAGTCGTCGGCGTGGCCGCGGGCCTTGACCTCGGCGTCGGTGTGCTCGGCGGGCGCGCCGGCCTGGGCGACGCGTGGACGGCTGGTGTCCGCGCTGGCCACCGCGATCGTCGGGCCGATCAGCGCCGCCAGCAGCACCAGCACGCCGGCGACGTCGGCGGCCCGGCCGGCGGCCGAGCGCGGTCGGCGCGCCACCAGATCGACGAGGCCCTGCGGGATGAGGCAGATGAAGGTGCCGAAGGCCAGGAACACGAACCCGATCCAGACCCAGTTGACCAGCGGGTTGATGTAGATGCGGAAGTTGGCGAGCTTGGAGTCGGTGTCGAAGCCGGTCAGCACGACGTAGACGTCCTCGCTGAGGCGCTCGTGGATCGCGACCTCGGACGTCGGCTCGGTGCCCTTGCGGTAGCTGTTGCGCGCCGGGTGCATGAGCTCGAGCTTCTTGCCCCCGCGCGACAGCGTGACGTGGGCGAAGGTCGCGATCTTGTTGTCGTCGGCGACCTGCTCGAGCGCCTCGTACTGGAACGTGTAGCCGCGCACCATGAACTGGGCCGCGGTCGCCGGCTGGCCCTCGGTGGCGAGCTCGACCGCCGGCTTGGCGATCGTGCGGTCGACCATCGTGTCCCAGGTCTTGCCGGTGAACCCGACGAACAGCACCGCGATCGCCAGGTGGATGACGTAGCCGCCGTACTTGCGGCGCTTGACCAGGATCAGGCCGACCAGCGACGTGAACGGGTCGGAGCCGGTCTGGCGGGTGCGGGCGATGATGCCGCGCACGTACTCCTGGATGATGCTGCCGAACGTGAACGCCACCAGGCCGAACGTGAACAGCGGCACCGGCAGGCGCAGGTCGTCGTCGAACATCGGCGTCAGCGCGCGGGTCGCCGGCACCAGCACGCCGAGCAGCACCATCGTCACCGCCGCGGCCAGGGTCGGCCACAGGAACTGCCACAGCATCCGCTCGCCGGTGGTCTTGCGCCACGCCAGCAGCGGCGCGGCCCCGGCCAGGATCAACAGCAGCAGGCCCAGCGGCGTCATCCACAGGTTGAAGAACGCCGAGGCGATGGTCTTGCGCTCGCCGAACAGGTGCTCGGTGATCGTCGGGAGCATCGTCGCGAACAGCACGAACACCGCGCACGCCAGCAGGATCCAGTTGTTGAAGAGGAACGCCATCTCGCGCGACACGAACGACTCGAACGAGCCGCTCGAGCGCAGCCGCGGCAGGCGGTAGAGCACCAGCCCGACGCCGACGATCAGGAAGAACACCATGAAGATGACGAACTGCAGCGCCAGGTCGTTGTCCTTGCCGAAGGCGTGGACCGACTGGACGACGCCCGAGCGGGTCATGAACGTGCCGAAGATCGTGAAGAAGAAGGTCAGGATGACCAGCACCAGGTTCCACGCCTTCATCATCCCGCGCTGTTCCTGGATGACCGCGGTGTGCAGGAACGCGGTCATCGTGAACCACGGGATGAGGCCAGCGTTCTCGACCGGGTCCCAGGCCCAGTACCCACCCCAACCCAGCTCCTCGTAGGCCCAGCGCCCGCCGAGGATGAGGCCGAACGACAGGAAGAAGAAGCAGATGAGCGCCCAGACGCGGACCGAGGACAGCCACATGTCATCGAGCCGGCCCGAGGCCAGCGCCGCGATCGCGAACGCGAACGGGATCGTGGCGGCGACGAAGCCGATGTAGAGGGACGGCGGGTGGATCACCATCCAGTAGTTCTGGAGCAGCGGGTTGAGGCCCTGGCCGTTGCTCGGCGCGTCGGTGAGGAAGGTCGTGAACGGGTCCTTGTCGAAGATGAGCAGGGTGATGAAGAACACCTGCACCACCATGATCGTCCCGACGACGAACCCGATCATGTCGCGGTGGCGGCGCGCGTTCATCGCGACCGCGATGGTCGAGAACGCACCCAGCACGAACACCCAGAACAAGAGCGACCCGTCGAGGGCGCCCCAGAACGCCGTGATCTTGTAGGCCGTCGACATCGACGTGTCGCTGGTGGCCGCGACGTACTTGAGCGTGTAGTCGTGGGTGAGGAACGCGTAGACGAGCAGCGCCGAGGTGACGGCGATCGTGGCGAAGAAGCCGTAGAGCCC
Organism: Myxococcales bacterium; assembly: GCA_016717005.1. Lineage (NCBI taxonomy): Bacteria > Pseudomonadati > Myxococcota > Myxococcia > Myxococcales > Myxococcales bacterium. Next base: position 109,951 of record JADJUF010000020.1, read on the forward strand.
CCAGACCGAGGCCGCGACCAGGCGCGGGTTCTTGCGGGCGTTCCCGACGATGCCGGTCACCGCGGTCGCGGCGGCCAGCACATATGAGAGGTAGAGCGCGACCGCGCCGACCGTGGCGATCGGCGACGATGGGAGTTCAGCGTTCACACATGCACCGCTTTCAAGGCCACCGGTTCGGACCACGCGGGATCCGCGGCAGCGCGTCGGAGGGAGGTCGCGCGCACCGACGAGGCGGCGGCGCAGTGCGCGCCGGCCCCGCCGACGTCACTGGAACATCTTGTCGCGCTGCGCACCGTCGTACTTCGAGGGGCACTTGGCCATGAGGTTGGTCGCGTAGAGCACGGCGTGGCCGTCCTCGACCATGAGCTTGCCCTCGGCGACGACCTCGGCCTTGTCGCGGAAGGTGTCGGGCTTGGGGCCGGTGTGCTTGATGATCACCGAGCGGCCCTTGTGCTCGAGCACGAAGGTGCGGTGCATCTCCTGGCCCACCACCTGCTCGTCGATCGTGCCGGCCTGGACCCAGCCGTGGACCTTCATCTGCTGCCCGACCCACTGGTCCGCGGCCGCCGCCACCTCGTCCGCCATCTTGTACGCGCTGGTGTGGCTGGACGACGAGTGGAAGAAGAAGCCCACGACGCCGAGGCCGATGGCCGCGGTCAGGACGATCTTCGCCACGGTGGTGTTGTTCATGGTGCACTCCTGGAGAACGACGCGCGGAGGTGCGCATCTGCCCTGCGGTTCGTAGCATGCCACGGGCCAGCGGCTCGTCGGAGACTCTGTGGCGGGTTGCCGCGCGGCGGACCCGCGTCCGTGCGCAGATTTCGGACACTTACGCGGGCGGAATCGCTCATCGATCGCTCTAACCGCCGATGGCCATCATATGCTTCCCGGGGGCGCCAGCCCCTGTGCGCTGGAAGTCATGACCCGCCCGTTTGCCGTCCAGGGCGTAGGCGATGGCCCGGCGGACGTCGTCGTCGCTGCCGCCGCCGCGGACCAGATCGCGGAGGCTGATCGCGTCGTCGTGCCCCAGGCACGCGTGGAGCGCACCGTCGGCGGTCAGCCGGACCCGGTTGCAGTCGTCGCAGAAGTGCTCGGTCATGGCCGAGATGATGCCCACCTGGTGGGTGGGGGCGGCCGCCACGGCCCAGTACCGCGCGGGCCCCACCGCGCCCCGGTCCCGCGGCGCGGCCGCGAGAGGCCCAAACGTCTGGGTCAGCGTGGCGCGGATGGTCGCGGCCGTCAGCTCGCGCGCGGCCTGGTAGAGCGCGCCCCCCGACAGCGGCATGTGCTCGATGAACCGGAGCTCGACGGCGCGGTCCCAGGCGAACCGGCACAGGTCGGCCAGCTCGGCGTCGTTCTCACCGGCCAGGGCGACGGCGTTGAGCTTGACGGTCATCCCGGCGGCGCGCGCGGCGTCGATCCCGGCGACCACCCGGCTCAGATCGCCACCGCCGGTGAGCCGCGCAAATTTTTCGGGATCGAGGGTGTCGAGCGAGATGTTCACGCCGCCCAGCCCCGCGGCTCGGAGCGGCTCGGCCAGCTCGACCAGTCGATGACCGTTGGTGGTCATGACCAGCTCGCCCACGTGCCCGCGCAGCTGGGCCACGAGGTCGACGATGTGGGCCCGTACGGTCGGCTCGCCTCCGGTCAGGCGGACCCGCTCGACGCCGATGCCGGCGAAGACCCCGACGATCCGCTCGATCTCCTCGAACGAGAGCAGGTCAGCGCGCGATTGGTGCGCGATGCCGTCCTCGGGCACGCAGTATGTGCACGCAAAGTTGCACCGGTCGGTCACGGACACCCGCAGGTACCGGACCGGCCGGGCGAATCGATCCGCCATGACGCCGGCGCCGGGGCTGGGAAACCCGTCCGGTACCGAGCTGGCCGCGGGCTGGAGCACCGGCAGCGACAGCCGTCCCCGGGCGCCGGGATCGGTCCGAGACGGTGCGGCGCCCATGCGGGGACTCTGTTCGCTGGCGCCCCGCGCGTCAAGCCGGGCGTCCGCTCGGGCTCGGTCCGCGAGGGCGCGCCTCGCTGGTGATCTCGGGTGGTTGCGCCGAGGATTTCCCTTGACAATCTGAGCGAAAACCCGCACCACACCAGCAAAAGAACGCCAAGAACTGGAGCTTCCCTGCATGCAAGAGATGGACTACGGCCGCCGGGCATCGAACACGCAACCGCCGCCCCGCGCCTCCCGCGCCACCGGCCCCGTCAACGCGGGCCCTGGCAGTGTTCTCGATGGACTCTGGGTCCTGCTGATCGCCAACGAGGATCAGCTCCCCACCGCTGACGCCGACGGCCGCGTGCCGATGATGGCGCGGTCGGGCGAGACCACGAACTTCTTGCTCGGCTTCAAGACCGTCGTCAAGGCGCGTCAGTTCCTCTCGTCGCAGGGGATCGAGGGCGCCGAGCCCCGCATGGTCGTCCGCGGCAACCGCGACGAGATGCTCCGCATCGCCCAGGCCGCCCAGGCCAACTCGGTGCTGATCGACTACGAGCCGAGCGACCAGAGCTACGGCGCCATCGTCGAGATCTGAGAGAGGGTTTTTCGAAAAACCCAGGCAGGTGCCGGGGCAGTGCCGGGGTCGTCACCCGGCAGCCGGCCCGGATCGTTCAGCGCGGGTGCGGGTGATTCCGGAGCGTTTCGATCCTCCCGATCGGCTGACACCCCGGTGCGGCCGGCGGCGCTCCGATCGGCTCACCGCGCCGGCGGTTCCGGCGGCGTTCCGATCGATCGCCTGATCGGCTGACACCCGGCGCGGCCGGCGGCGTTCCGATCGGCTGACACCCGGCGGCCGGCCGGCATTTGACACCCGGCGGGCGGCGACACCCAGCGCGGCCGGCGGCTCGACGCCCGGCGGTTCCGATCGGCTGACACCCGGCGCGGCCGGCGGCGTGCCGATCGGCTGACACCCGGCGGTCCGATCGGCTGACGCCCGGCGCTCCGATCGGCTGACACCTGGCGCGGCCGGCGGCGTGCCGATCGGCTGACACCCGGCGGTCCGATTCCGATCGGCTGACGCCCGGCGCTCCGATCGGCTGACACCGAGCACCACTGGACCGTGCACTTCGACCTGCACGAGCAGATCAAGCTCGCGCTCGACGCCAACCAGATCCCGTTCCCGCAGCGCGACGTGCACCTGCATCACATCGAGTCGGCGGCCTGAGCCGGGCCACGTCGGCGGCCTGAGCCAGGCCACGTCGGCGGCCTGAGCCGGGCGAAGACCGGCGCCCCGGTTATCGAAGTGGTTGGGTATCCACTTCCCGCCTTATTTCATTAAGTAACTGAAAATACTCCTGTTTTTTGCCCACTCCGGAGTTCGCCGCGAGCATGTCCGACGATGCGTTCGTCCAAGGGCCGCTCGCGCCTCGTCCGTCCTCCTGTCTCGGCGCCGCGGCTCGCGCGCGCCACCGTCGCCACCCCGGCCCGGCCCCCCTCGGCGGCCTGGCCGGTCGTCAAGTGGGTCGGCGGCAAGACCAAGCTCCTGCCCGAGATCGTGACGCGGTTCCCGCGCACGTTCGGCCGCTACTTCGAGCCGTTCGCCGGTGGCGCCGCGGTGTTCTTCCACCTCGGGCCCGAGGCCGCGGTGCTCTCGGACCGCAACGCCGACCTGATCGGCATGTACCGCGCGGTCGCCAGCGATCCCGACGGCGTGATCCGCCGCCTGACGCTGCACCAGGCCGCGCACGACAGCGACCACTACTACCAGACCCGCGCGCGCTGGAACGATCGCAGCGTGTCGTGGACCACGCTCGACCGCGCGGCGACGTTCATCTACCTGAACCGCACCTGCTTCAACGGCCTCTGGCGGGTCAACAAGGGCGGCGGCTTCAACGTGCCGATGGGCCGCTACAAGAACCCGTCGATCTGCGACGTCGAGACGATCGGGCGCGCGTCGACGGTGCTCAAGCGCGCCACGCTCCTGTGCGGCGACTACCAGGCGGCGGTCGCGGACGCGGGCCCGGGCGACCTGGTCTACTTCGATCCGCCCTACGATCCGGTCACGCCGACCGCCAACTTCACCGCCTACACCGGCGACGGCTTCGGCCCCACGCACCAGCAGGAGCTGGCCGACACGGTGCGCGCGCTGGCCGAGCGCGGCTGCGCGGTCGTGCTGTCGAACAGCGACACGCCGCTCATCCGCTCGCTCTACCGCGGCCTCCGCGTCGACCGCGTGAAGTGTCCGCGCGCGATCAACTCGGATCCGACCCGGCGCGGCGACGTCGACGAGGTCCTGGTCCTGGCCGGCTACCAGGCCCGCGCCGGCAAGCGCGCGGCCAGCAAGCGCTGAGCGCGCGCCCGCGCTCGCGATCGTCGCGACGCCGAGGTCAGCGCGGCAGCGGCGCGCCGAGCTGGCTGGCGCCGTCGGCGTCGACCGGCGCCGCCGGGCGGTGATCGCGGACGTGGCGCGGCACGCCCTGCACGTCCCAGACGATCCGCGCCGCCTCGAGCACCTTGAGCGCGTAGAAGCTGAGATCGATCTCCCACCAGTAGAAGCCCTGGCGCGCCGAGCGCTGGTAGTAGTGGTGGTTGTTGTGCCAGCCCTCGCCCATCGTGAGGATCGCGAGCAGCGGGTTGTTGACGCTGTCGTCGGTGGTGCGGTAGCGGCGCCAGCCCCAGACGTGCGACAGCGAGTTGATCGTGAAGGTGCCGTGCCACAGCACGACGGTCGACACGAAGTAGCCCCAGATGAGCGCGGTCCAGCCGCCGACCAGGAACAGGATCGCCGCGTACGCGACGGTGAACCAGATCGCGTGGCGATCGACGAAGCGCAGCTCGGGGTAGCGGGTCAGGTCCTTGATGCGATCGTGATCGACCTCGGCGTGGCGCTCGACCAGGATCCACCACATGTGCGCCCACCAGAAGCCGCGCTGCCGCACCGAGTGCATGTCGCCGGGCTGGTCCGAGTACTTGTGGTGGATGCGGTGGTGCGCGGCCCACCACAGCGGGCCCTTCTGGGTCGAGGTCAGGCCCAGCACCGCCAGCACGAGCTGGAACGCGCGGCTGGTCTTGTACGCGCGGTGCGAGAAGTAGCGGTGGTACCCGGCGGTGATCGCGAACAGGCGGATGACGTAGGCCGCGGCGGCGATCGCGAAGCCGGTCCACGACCAGCCCAGCCACGCCAGGCCGGCGATCGCGGCCACGTGCACGCCCCAGAACGGCAGGTTGTCGATCCAGCGCAGGCGATCGCGCGGATCGCGTGGGTCGGTGGTCATGGCGCCAGCGTGCCGCGGGGCGGCGACCGGCGCTGTCCGGGCTCGGCCAGGGTTCGCTCACGAGTCCGTCGAGGATCGGGCCGCCGTGACCGCGCCGTGACAGGCGATCGCGGTGACGCCGCGTCGGCCCGCGCCGACCGCGCAGAACCTTCGCGGCCCACGTCGCCCGCGCCAGTTCTGCGGTCCGACAGGTGGCGGGGGGGGGGGGGGCGGGGGGGGCGGCCCCCCCCGGCCGGGGGCCGGGGGGCCGGGGGCGGGGCCCCCGCCCGGGCGGGGCGGGGGGGCGGCGCCGCGCGCCCCGCCCCCGGGGGGGGGGGGGGGGGGGGGGGGGCGCGCCGGCGCCCCCCCCCCCGCCCGCGGGGGGGCGCCCCCCGCCCCCCCGGGGGGGCGGGGGGGGGCGCCCGGGGGGCCGCGGCGGGGGCGGGGCCGGGGGCCCGGGGCCGGCCCGGGGGGGGGGGGCCCCCGGCCCCCCCCCCCCCCCGGCGCCGGGGGGGCCGGCGCGCGGGGGGGGGGCGGGGGGTGGGGCGGGGGGGGGAGGGGGGGGGGGGGGGGGGGGCCGGGCGGGCGGGGGGGGGGGGGGGGGGGGGGGGGGGGGGGGGGGGGGGGGCGGGGGGGGGGGGGGGGGGGGGGTCACGCCAGGCCGGCGCGCTGGTCGCGGATCCGCCAGTAGCGCCGCACGTACCACGGGCGATCGTCGCGCACGGCGCCGAGCTGCGCCCGCCACGCATCGATCCGGCGCGCGTGCTCGGCGAACGCCGCCGCCGACGCCGGCGGCGACCGCAGCCACGCGGCCTCGACCGTCGCGATCTCGCCCGCGATCGCCGCGCACGCGGCGGCGTCGCCGATGACGCGCCGGTGCAGGCGCTCGTGCCGCCACCACAGGCTGGTGGCGTCGGCGCGGTCGCGCGGCGGCGGCCCGAGGTCGAGCGGCGCGTCGACCGCGATCGGCTTGTACAGCGACAGGCACGGCGCCGCGGTCGCGGTCACCCAGTGGCGCGCGCCGGCCGGCGTCAGCTCGGCGACCCACGAGCCGGTGGTCTGCGACGACGCGAGCACGCCGCCGGCGTGGACGCACGGCGCCGCCAGCGCGCCGTGGTGCCAGCGGTAGCGCGGCCGCCCGTCGCCGCGGTGATCGCGCAGGGCCGCGAACAGATCGGCGACCGAGCGCGCGGCCCGCGCCGCGCCGAGCGTGCAGGCCTGGCGACGATCCGCCGCCGCCACCCACGACCGCAGCCGGTCGCGGTGCCCGCGCAGCGCCGGCAACGTCAGCGCGTTGGAGATCGACGCGGCCCCGACCACCGCCTGGGCGGTCCACCGACGCCCGGCGGTCTCGACGACGAACGCCCCGGTCGCGTCGGCGACGATGAAGCTCGCGTGATAGCTGAAGCCCGGGTGCTCGTGGCCGCAGCCGCCGCCCTGGCCGTGCTGCTCGAGCAGCGCGCCGAGCGTGGCCACCGCCGCGGTCGCCGTGGTCGCGCGCTCGAGCGCCAGGCGCACCAGGTCCATGCCGGTCAGGCCGACCGCGGCGTAGGGCGCGTCGGTGAACACCGCCTCGTTGCCGATCACCACGCCGTGCTCGTTGGCGCCCATCTCGGCGCCGAAGATCCAGAACGGGCGGGAGAGCGCCACCGCGTGGGTGTGCGCCGCCTGCGGGATCGTGAGGTGGGTGCAGCGGACCACGGCGCCGGGCGGGTGCGCGCGCGCGGGGTGCCACGACACGAACTGGGCCTCGTTGGGATCGCGATCCGAGTTCTTGCCGAACAGGACCCGGCCGTCGACGATCGCGACCAGCGTGTCGCACATGACGCGAGGATAGCTGGCAATGGGCCCGGCCGCGTGGTGGAGTGATCCACGATGAGCGAGCGCACCGACGTGGCCATCATCGGCGCCGGGTTCGCGGGCCTGTCGGCGGCGCGCGCGCTCGCCCGGGCCGGCCGCGCCGCCGTGGTGCTCGAGGCCCGCGACCGCGTCGGCGGCCGGGTCTACACCGAGCGACCGGCCGGCGGCCCCTGGGTCGACCTGGGCGGTCAGTGGGTGGGGCCGACCCAGGACCACCTGCTGGGCCTCCTGCGCGAGCAAGGCGCGGCCACGTTCCCGACCTGGACCACCGGCGACAACCTGGTCGTCGTCGAGGGCCGCGCCCGGCGCTACCGCGGCACGATCCCGCGGCTCGGCCTGCGCAGCCTGATCGACGTCGGCCTGGCCCAGTGGCGGCTCGAGCGCATGGCCCGGCAGGTGCCGCTCGACGCGCCGTGGCGGGCCAAGCGCGCGGCGGCGTGGGACGCGACCACGCTGGGGGCGTGGCTCGATCAGCACCTCTCGACCAAGGTCGCGCGCGATCTGCTGGGCGCGGGGCTCGAGTCCGTGTTCGCCGCGAGCCCGCGCGACCTGTCGCTCCTGCACGCGCTGTTCTACATCCACTCGGGCAAGGACCTCGACACGCTGTTCGGCACCACCGACGGCGCCCAGGCCACGCGCGTCGACGGCGGCATGCAGCCGGTCGCCGAGCGGCTCGCGGTCGGCCTCGACGTCCGGCTCGAGCACCCGGTGCGCAAGATCGAGCACGGCGACCAGGTCACGATCCACCACGACCGCGGCGCGCTGATCGCCGATCGCGTGATCGTCGCCATCCCGCCGCACCTGGTCGCGGCGATCGACTTCGCGCCGGCGCTGCCGCGCGATCGCGCCGCGCTCGTGGCCGGCATGCCCATGGGCGCGGTGATCAAGTGCACCGCGGTCTACCCGCGGCCGTTCTGGCGCGACCGCGGCCTGTCGGGGCTGTCGCTGTCCGACCGCGGCCCGATCCACGTCGCGTTCGACAACTCGCCGCCCGACGGCAGCTGCGGCGTGCTGATGGGCTTCGCCGAGGCCGACGCCGCGCGCCGCCTGGGCACGCTCACCATCGCCGAGCGCCAGGTCGAGGCCGTGGCCTGCTTCGCGCGCGTCTACGGCGACCGTGCCCGCGCGGTCGACCGCTACGCCGATCACGTCTGGGAGCGCGATCCGTGGTCGGGCGGCTGCTACGGCGCGTTCGCCCCGCCCGGCCTGTGGACCTCGGTCGGCCGGGTCATCCGCACGCCGGTCGGCCGCCTGCACTGGGCCGGCACCGAGACCGCCACCGCCTGGAGCGGCTACATCGACGGCGCGATCGCCTCGGGCCTGCGCGCCGCCGCCGAGGTGTGAGCTACTCGGCGCGCCGCTCCTGCGCCAGCGCAGGGTAGTCGACGTAGCCGTGGGCGCCGCCGCCGTACATGGTCGCGCGATCCGGCTGCGCCAGCGCCGCGTCGGCGGCCAGGCGCTCGACCAGATCGGGGTTGGCGATGTACGGCGTCCCGAACGACACCAGCTGGGCCGCGCCGCTGGCGAGCGCCGCCTCGGCCTTGGCGCGGTCGTAGCCGCCGTTGGTGATGATCGGGCCGTGGAACAGCGGGCCGAACGTCGCGAGCGCGTCGGCGGGCCAGGTCGGGAACCGATCGAGCGGGAACATCCCCTGCATCAGGTGCAGGTACGCGAGCGGTAGCTGGTCGAGGCGCTCGATCAGGTAGGTGAACAGCGCCAGGGGATCGCGGTCGATCATGTTGTTGTACGGGATCGTCGGCGACAGCTTGATCCCGACCCGGCCCGGTCCCCAGACCTCGATCAGCGCGGCCATCACCTCGAGCGTGAACCGGGCGCGGTGCTCGATCGAGCCGCCGTACGCGTCGGTGCGCTGGTTGGCGCCGTCGACCAGGAACTGGTTCGGGAGGTAGCCGAACGCGCCGTGCAGCTCGACGCCGTCGAACCCGGCGTCCCGGGCGTGGGCCGCGGCCGCGCCGTAGTCGGCCACGGTGGCGCGGATCTCGTCGAGCGTCAGGGCGCGCGGGGTCTCGTAGTCCTGCGGGCCGGTCGAGGTGAAGTGCTGCTGGCCCTCGATCCGCACCGCCGACGGCGCGACCGGCAGCGCGCCGCCGCGCACCGACGAGTGCCCGACCCGCCCGGTGTGCCAGAGCTGCGCGAAGATCCGCCCGCCGGCGGCGTGGACCGCCGCGGTCACGCCGCGCCAGGCCTCGACCTGGGCGGCGTCGAACAGCCCGGGCGTGAGCGGGCTGCCGATGGCGTCGCGCGAGACGTTGACGCCCTCGCTGATGATCAGCCCGGCGCTCGCGCGCTGCTGGTAGTAGGTGGCCTGGAGCGCCCCCACCCGCCCGTCCGCGTCGGCGCGGCTGCGGGTCATCGGGGCCATGACGACCCGGTTGGGCAGCGCCAGCGCTGCGAGCGTGATCGGTTCGAGGAGCTTCATCCCCGCCACCATGCGACCGGACGACGGCCGTGACAATCACCGCCGGCGGTGCATCACTGTCTCGGATTCCGTACCAATCCGTCATCGCGCGGCGGTGGTAGCCTGCGCCGCCATGGCCGCAGCCGATCCCGACAAGCCCAGCAACGGCCGGTGCCGCATCGTCGTCACCGGCGGCCCCGGCGGCGGCAAGACCACCGCCGCCGACCTGTTCCGCCGCGAGATCGGCGAGCGCGTCGTGGTGGTGCCCGAGGCCGCGACCCTGCTGTTCTCGGGCGGCTTCCCGCGCACCGACGACGCGCTCGCGCGCCGGGCCGCGCAGCGCGCCATCTATCACGTCCAGCGCAACCTCGAGGACGTGCAGTCGGCGCGCTTCCCCGACCGGATCCTCCTGTGCGACCGCGGCAGCGTCGACGGCGCGGCCTACTGGCCCGGGGCGCCGGCCGAGTTCTTCGACGCCGTCGGCAGCACCGCGGACGCCGAGCTCGCGCGCTACGACGCGGTGATCTTCTTCGAGTGCGCCGCGGCCGGGGGCCTGTCGATCGAGGGCGGCAACCCGACCCGGACCGAGTCGATGGCCCAGGCGGTCGAGCTCGATCGCCAGCTCCACGCGCTCTGGTCGCGCCACCCGCGCTTCGTCATGGTCCCGCACGACCCGTCGTTCGTGAAGAAGATCATGTTCGGGCTCGCGGCGCTCGAGCGCATCGTCGCGCAGCTGCGCTGATCGACCCGCGGCTCAGCAGCCCCAGCCGACGATCCGGCAGGTGCCGGAGGGCGCGCACACGCTGTCGACCTCGCCGTCCTTGCACGGCGCGACCGGGTGCGCGACCGGGCGCGGCACCGCCCTCGCGGACACCGGCCGTAGCCGCGGCGCGCGGGTCCAGCTGCAGTCGCGCCAGCTCGTGCACGGCACCGCGTCCGGCCAGCTCCACGCGCACTGCCCCGACGGCGCGCACGTACAGATCGGGCCCTGCTCGGTGAGCGGGCCGAGCATGCCCGGGGTGCCAGCCGCGCAGCGCGCGGCGCCGACGTCGAGCGCGCAGTCGTCGTCGCCGCGGCACGCCGCCGACGGGTCCGCCGCGGGCGCGATCCGGCGCAGCGTGCACTGGCGGTCGACGCAGCCGCACGCGCCCGGCGGCGGCGCGGACTCGTCGCACGCGGCCATCGCCGCCGCGGCCGGCGCGCGACCGCAGCGCGCGGGCATGCACGGATCGTCCCAGCCGCAGTCGACGTCGGCCTTGCAGGAGTCGCCGCGGCCGGCGCGCGCGGCCGCCGCGGCGGTGGCGACCGCGGCGGCGTCGGCCGCGGTGACGGCCGCGCCCGCGTCGACCAGCACGACCGGCCCGATCGCGGGCCCCGTGGTCGACTCGGCGTCACGCTCGACCGCCGGCCCCGCCGCCGGCGCCGGCCGCGACGACCGCCCGCAGCCGCTCCCAAGCACGAGCGCCACCGCCGCCACCCCGACGATCGATCCCAGGCGCGCGACGCGGGCGGACGGCATCACACGACGATCCCACGACCGCGCCGGGCGGACAACCGCGGCGCCGCACCGGGATCAGGGCAGGTTCGAGCGCACCACCAGCACCGAGCACGGCGCGCTGCGCACGACCGCCTCGGCGGTGCTGCCGAGCAGGATCCGCCGCAGCCCGGTCCGGCCGTGGGTCGCGACGACGACCAGATCTGCGGCGACCCCGGCGGCGGCGCGGGCGATGATCTCGGCGGCGTCGCCGCGCTCGACCACGAGCTCGGCGTCGAGCCCGCAGTCCTGCACCGCCGCCGACAGCCGCGCCCGGGCCCGCGCGAGCTCGTCCTCGGCCGCGGCCGGGGCCACGCCGTCGGCGAGGGGGTCGAGGCAATGGAGCGCGGTCACCGCCACGCCCCGGCGCCGGGCCTCGTCGGCGGCCGCGGCCAGGGCCGGCAACGACAGCGCCGACAGGTCGGTCGCGACCAGGATCCGCAACCCGAACGGCGGGCGCGCCACCAGCACCGCGCACGGCGCGTGGCGCACCACCCGCCCGGCCACGCCGCCGAGGACCTGCCGCCGCAGCGACGCGCCGCCGTGCGCGGCGACCACGATCAACGCGGCCGCGCGCGCCGCGGCCGCCGCGACGATCGCCCCGCACGGCTCGCCGGTCAGCACCAGCGCGTCGACCGCGGCCCGGTCGTCACCGCCGCCGCCGATCGCGCGGGCGATGGTCGTGCGCACCGGCGCGATCGTCGCGGCCGCGGTCGCGTCCCCGGCGCCGTCGTCCAGCACGTGGGCCACGACCAGCCGCGCGCCGTGGGCCAGGGCCTGCGCGAAGCCGGCGCGCACGGCCTCGTCGGCCGCCGCGCTCAGATCGGTGGCGACGAGGATCACCGGCTGGGCCGGCTGGGCAGGAGCTGGAGGGTGCATGGTCGCCCGCTCGCGAGGAGCCGCTCCTGCAAGGTAGCACCGTCGCGGCGGCATCGATCGCGGCGCCGGGGTATGGTCGTCGCACCGAGCGCGGTCGTCGGCGGGTCGCCCGCGGCCCGCGCGCCCGGCCCATCCATGGCGCACGCCTCTCACAAGCTCGGCGGCGCGTTCGAAGGCGCGCTGGCAGGCGGCGGTGATCCGGCCCGCTGTACGTGTTCGGCCCGTTCCTCAAGCTGATCGTCGCGGCCGGGGTCGCCAACGTCACCTTCGGCGCGTCGATCTGGCTCGCGGTCGTGACCGTCGCGATGGTGTCGGCGATGTACCGCCTGGTCATGCGCTGGGTGACCGACGGCAGCGGCGGCAGCGGCCTCAACGGGCCTGCGATCTGATCATGATGGTCAGCCACGGCCGCGGCGGGGTCACGCGCGCGGCCCGCGTCAAGGTCGGCAGCGTCGTCGACCAGCTCCTGCCGCAGCTGCCGTGCCCGATGTTCCTGGTGTCGGCGCGCCCCGAGCCCGCGGCGGCGCGGCCCGAGCCCGACGCAGCGGCGGCGCTCCCGTGACCACCGCCGCCGTGGTATCTGCCGGCATGCGCCGAGTCCTCACGGTCGAGTTCAGCCGATCTCCCGACCGACGCCGCCCCCGACGAGGCGCGCGGTCGTGAGCGATCGGCGCGACCAGCTCGACCAGCCCGACAAGAGCGACCGGCCCGACGGCGACCCACCCGGCAAGAGCGACCAGCCCGACAAGAGCGACCGGCCCGGCAAGAGCGGCCGGCCCGACAGCGACCGGCCCAGGCGCGCGGCCCGCGCCGTCCGTGGCGTCCGTAGTCTGATCGAGCAGCTCGAGGATCAGGCCGCCGGGTTCATCGGGGTCACGCCCGACGATCGGATCAGCGTGGTCGAGGGCATGCTGCGCCGGTCGACGGCCCACGCCATCGGCTACTGGCTCCAGCTCATCCTGGCGATGGCCATCGCCACGCTCGGCCTGGCGATGAACAGCGTCGCGGTCGTGATCGGCGCCATGCTGATCTCGCCGCTGATGGGGCCGTTGATCGAGTTCGGCGTCGGCCTCGCCACCGGTTCGCTCCTGCTGACGATCCGCGCCGGCGTCCGCACCGCCGCCAGCGTCGCGGTGGTGGTGTTCGCGGCCGCCGGCCTGACCCGGCTGCTGCCGTTCCACGAGGTCACGACCGAGCTGGCGGGCCGGACCAGCCCGACGATGATCGATCTGTTCATCGCCGTCGCGTGCGCGCTGGCCGCGGTCTACACCACCGTCCGCGAGGGCAAGGACGCGATGGCCGCCGCCGCCGGGACCGCGATCGGCATCGCGCTGGTCCCGCCGCTGTGCACCGCCGGCTACGGCCTGGGCACCGGCAACCACGACATGCTGCAGGGCGCGCTCTTGCTCTTCACCGCCAACTTCGCGGCGATCACCGCGGTCACCTCGGCGACGGTGTTGCTGCTGGGCTTCGGCCAGGTCAACACCGCCGAGATCGAGGACGACGTGCTCGAGCGCCCGTCCGAGGGCCGCCTGGCCCATGTCGCCGCCCGGGTCACGCGCCGCACCGTCGGCCGCCGCCTGGGCGCGCTGACGCGCCTGCTGTTGCCGGCGATGCTGCTCGGCGCGATCCTCGTGCCGCTGCGCCGGGCGCTGCACGAGGTCAGCTGGCAGGTCGAGGTCCGGTCCGAGGTCGAGCGCCTGCTCGCCGAGGTCCCCGGCGCCGTGGTCCGCCAGAGCCTCGAGGTCCGCGCCGGCACCGTCCGGGTCCGGCTGTTCCTGGTCGGCACCGACGCGGAGGCCCGCGCCGTCGCCGCGACCCTGCGCACGAAGATCGCGATGCGCCTCGGCAAGGAGCCGCTGGTGGACGTGGTCGCGGTGCCTGACGCGGCGACCCTCGACGCGATGGCGAACCAGCTGCGCCAGGCGGCCCTCCCGCCGCCCGACGCGCCGGCGCCGGCGCCGATCACGCCGCCGGCCACCTTGTTCGCGAGCGCGCTCGATGACGCCCTCGCCCACCACTGGCCGTCGTCGGCGGGCACCGTCCTGCGGCTGCGCGTCACGCCGCGCGGCGGCACCCCGGTCGCGCTCGAGCTCGACGTGACCCACCTCGGGGCCCCGCTCGGCGAGGTCGGCGAGCAGCTGCTCGAGCAGGCGTGGAGCGCGCAGCTCGAGGCCACCGTCGACGTGAACGATCACCCGCTGCCGGTCGCCGCGGTCGCGGCCCCGGCCGACGCCGGCGAGACCTGGCTGCCCGAGGCCGTGCGCGTGCTCGACGCGACCGCCGGGATCGCCGGCCTGAGCCTGTGCTTCACCGTGCCGGCGCCGGCGCCGCCGCCGCCTGCGCGGCCCTGGCGCGCGCCCACCCCACCGCCACCGCCCGCGTCGATCGAGATCGTGCGCGGCGTGCTGACCGGCCTGACCCGGGCGCGGCCCGACGCGGTGATCGTCGATGGCGTCGGCTGGAGCGTCCGCGTCACGACCGCGAGCTGCTTGCCGGCGCCGACCGCCCCGGCCGATCCGACCGCGCCCGTCCCGGCGGCCGATCCGACCGCGCCCGCCCCGGCGCCGCCGCCCACCCAGCCCGCGTCGGCCCCGGCGCCTGCGCCCGCGGCATCCGCGCCCGCAGCGCCGACGACCGCGGCGCCCTGACCCGCCCTGATCAGCGCGCCCGCGCGCGGCTGCGCGTGGCCCGGGCCTTCGGCGCGATCACCGCGGCGACCGCCGCGCGCTCCTTGCCGTGGCTGGGCTTGCCATGGTTGGCCGAGCGGCGCGTCGACTTGCGCGACGGCGTCGCGAGCGAGTCCTCGAGCGTGGAGGTCATCCCGGCCTTGCTGCCGCGGGTGTTACGCCGCGCGCTGTGCCCGGCGCCGGCCGCGCGATCGGTCTCCGACACGCCGGGCTGCGCGGTGTCGACCCACAGATCGCGCACCTGCTTCTCCGGCCGCGCCAGCACCATCGCCTGGGCCAGGGCGGCTCGGCCCTCGCGGCGCCCGATCAGGCTCGGCGCACCCGCCAGCTTCGGCCGCGCCGCGTCCGGCACCGACGCCCGCCCGGCGCTCCGGCCGCGGCGGTCGAGCAGCCGGCGGATCGCCTGCACCGCCGAGCGCAGCGCCGGCGCCCAGGCCAGCGCGCGGCTGGCGCCGAGGTGCTCGATCTGGACCGGCGGCACCCCGGTCAGGCCCACGTGGATCGAGCAGCGCGTGTCGACGCCGCCGCGGGGCCCGTTGACGTCGGCGAACCGGATCGTCACGCGCTCGATCAGCGTCGCCCAGCGCGCGAGCGCGGCCGTGGTCTTGGCGCGGATCGTCGCCTCGAGCGTCGCCTCGACCTTGGGCCGAGCCCGGATGTCGAGCGCCGTCGTCGCCGTCGGGGTCGGGCCCCGGCTCGCCTTGCCGACCTTCGAAGCTGTGCGCGGGAGCGTCTGCTTTGCCATGCCCGCGTTTTACCACGCTCGTCGCGGAAGCCTCGTCGGGCGCCCGCGACGCCGCGCCTCACCTCACGGCGACGGCAGGTGGACGCGCTCGTAGTCGGTGGCCGCAAATGGCAGGTCGAGGGCGGGGACGCGCGCGGCGCGGCTGACGTATGGCGACACATGGTCCGTGAACCGCATCGGCTGGTAGTTGCGCGCGAAGATCGTGGCGAGCGCGCGCTCGACCCGATCGGGGATCGCGCGCAGCCGCGCCGCCAGGTCGGGATCGCGGCACGCGTCGAGCTGGGCGGCGAGGCGGGCGTCATCGATCGTCGTCGGGGGCAGATCGCGATCGGTGGCGCCCGGGGTGGGGTCGTTGGCGCGGCGCCACAGCGACGCCTCGCCGGCGACGGCGAACGGATCGACCGGCTCGCCGTCGAGCCAGACGTTGAAGTGCAGGTGCGGCGGATCGGCGCCGAGCGCGGCCACGAAGTTGAGCCCCGAGGCGCCCGACAGCGCGATCGGCTGGCCCCGGGCGACCACGTCGCCGGGCGCGATCAGCACCCGGGCCAGGTGGGCGTAGCTGGTGGCCAGGCCGTCGCCGTGATCGAGCAGGAGCTTGAGCCCGCCGCGGTGGAACTCGCTGACGACCAGGATCGCGCGGCCGGCGGCGGGCGCGACGATGACCGTGCCGGGCGCGGTCGCGAAGTCGGTGCCGTTGTGGCTGTCGTAGGTGAGCGCGCCGCCCTGGAAGTCGCGGACCTGGGTCTTGCGCACCGACCAGCCCCGCTCGATCGGCGTGGGCGTGCGGTTGAACAGGTTGTAGATCGGCACCGCGCGCCCGAACGGCCGCTGGCCGCGCCACACCGCCAGCGCCAGGCGCGGCTGGAGGATGCGCAGGCTGGTGTGATCGAACCGGCTCGGCGGGGTCAGCGCGTCGCCGCGGACCGCGAACACGGTCTCGCGCAGGCGCAGGCGCCACGGCGACAGCCCCAGGACCTCGGACAGCGACAGGCGATCGGCGGGCACGCCCCATCGTGCCTGGTGGCCGCGCCGATTGAAATCGCGGCGCGCACCGCCGATGCTGATCGGATGCACCGCACGCCCTGGCTCCTGGCGGCCGCCGCCCTCGTCGCCACCGCGGCCACCGCCGGCCCTGCCCGCGCCGGCGGCTTCGGCATCCCCGAGGTCGGCGTGCGCCGCACCGGCATGGCGGCCGTGGTCGGTCGCCCCGACGAGCCGTCGGCGGTGTTCCACAACCCGGCCGGGCTGACCATGTCCCACGGCGCGCGGGTCTACGCGACCTTCGGCCTGGCGGTGCTGTCGACCGAGTTCAACCTGCGGCCGTGGGACCAGAGCGATCGGTTCATCACCACGCCGGTCGACGCCGACGGCTACTACCCGACCACGCGCCCGACCCGGGCGGTCGGCGCGATCCCGATGATCACCGCCTCGGCCGAGATCGTGCCGGGCAAGCTGTGGGGCGCGCTCGGCGCGTACGTGTCCAACGGCACCGGCGCGCAGTTCGCAGACACCGACGTCACCCGCTACCACCTGATCGACGGCTACATCGTGTCGCCGACCCTCACCGCGGTCGCGGCCTACCAGGTCCACCCCAAGCTCGCGCTCGGGCTCGGCGTCGGCATGATGAACGTGCGGGTCCACGGCAAGCGCCACCTGTTCCCGATCCTCAATGGCACCGACGTGTCCCGGCTGCTGGGCTCCAACGCCGAGCTGGTGATCGACGGCGAGGACTGGAAGTTCACCTGGAACGCCGGCGTGCTGGCCCGGCCGATCCCCAAGCTCACGCTGGGCGCCACCGTGATCGGCCGGGTCGATCCCGAGCTCGAGGGCGACGTCACGCTCACCACCGGCGACGACGCCGCGGTGCCCGGCGACCGCTACAACGGCAAGCAGAAGACCGGGCTGGTGCTGCCGTGGACGTTCCTGGCCGGCGCCAACTACGACGTCACCCCCAACCTCGAGGTCGGCACCGAGCTCCGCTACTACCTGTACCGCGCGTACAAGGAGCAGCGCTCCAAGCTCGACGGCCTGCCGTTCATCAACGAGCTGGTCACGCCCAAGAACTACACCGACTCGTGGCAGGTCGCCGGCGGCGTGCGGGTCCACGATCTGCCCCAGGCGCCGTGCCTCGAGCTGATGGCCGGCGTCCACTACGACAAGACCCCGGCCCCGGCCCAGACCGTCGCGCTCGATCAGCCGACGTTCTCGCACTACGGCCTGCACTCGGGCGTGCGCTACCAGGTCGGCCGCTACAAGCTGGCGGCGTCGTACCTGCACTACTGGTACCGGATCCCGGTCATCACCGACAGCCTGACCAACCCGCCGTCGAACATCCGCGGCAGCGGCGGCAACGACATCTTCACGATCTCGATCGAGGCCACGATCGCGCACGGGGGCGCTGCTGTGACCCGGACCATCATCCCCGAGCGCGGGCGGGCCACCGACGAGCTCCTGGCCGATCTGGCGGGGCGCAAGCACAAGGACACCGACTGGAAGCGCGGCCGCGTGTTCTCGCTGGTCTACCACGCGTCCGACGAGCACACCCGCCTGCTCGAGCGCGCCCACGCCCTGTACGCGTCGGGCAACCTGCTCAACCCGATGGCGTTCCAGAGCCTGCGCGGGCTCGAGGCCGAGATCACGCAGATGGCCGCCGACCTGTTCCACGGCGGCCCCGACACCGTCGGCGCGGTCACCTCCGGCGGCACCGAGTCGATCCTCGTGGCGGTCGCGGCCTACCGCGATCGCGCGCGCAAGCTGCGGCCGTGGATCGTCCGGCCCGAGATCGTCGCGCCGATCACCGTGCACCCGGCGTTCGACAAGGCCGCGCACTACTTCGGCGTGCGCCTGACCAAGGTCCCCGTCGATGACGACCACCGCGTCGACCTGGCCGCGCTGGCCCGCGCGATCGGCCGCTCGACGATCGCGGTCGTGGCGTCGGCGCCGCAGTACGCCCACGGCGTGATCGATCCCATCGCCCTGGTCGGCGCGCTGTGCACCAAGGCCAAGCTGCCCCTGCACGTCGACGCCTGCGTCGGCGGGTTCGTGCTGCCGTGGGTCGAGCGGCTCGGCCGCGCGCTGCCGGCCTGGGACTTCGGGGTGCCGGCGGTGACGTCGATCTCCGCCGACCTCCACAAGTACGCCTACGCCGGCAAGGGCGCGTCGGTGCTGATGTGGCGGTCGATGGCCGACATGAAGCACCAGTTCTTCGTCGCCGCCGACTTCCCGGGCGGCATCTACGTGTCGCCGACCCTGATCGGCACCCGCCCCGGCGGCCCGATCGCCGCGGCCTGGGCCGCGCTCCAGGGCCTCGGCGCCGACGGCTACCAGCGCCTGACCGCGGCCGCGCTCGACGCCGCCGATCGCGTGCGCGCCGGGGTCGCGGCCATCGACGGGCTGCGCGTCGTCGGCGACAGCCTGGCGACGATCGTCGCGTTCGGCGCCGCGCCCGGCGGCCCCGACATCTACACCGTGGCCGATCGGCTCGAGGCCCGGGGCTGGTCGGTCGATCGCAGCCAGTCGCCGGCGGCGATCCACCTGACCTGCACCGCCAACCACCAGGCGATCATCGACGACTACCTGGCCGATCTGCGCGACGCCTGCGCCGAGGTCCGGGCCGATCCGTCGCTCAAGCGGAGCGGCTCGGCGCCGATGTACGGGATGATGGCCAAGCTGCCGATGCGCGGCATGGTCAAGCGCTCGGTCGCGAAGGTGATGGAGGCGATGTACATGCCGGGCGTGGTCGTGCCCGACGTCGCCGCCAGCGCCAACGACGGGGTCGTCGGCAAGATCATCGATCGCTACGGCCCGCAGCTCGACGCCGCGCTCGACACGTTCACGAGCGTGCGCGGCGCGCTGACCCGGCGCCGGAGGAAGCGGTGACGCGGATCGCGGTCGCGCGGTTCATGCAAGAGACCAACGCGCTGACGCCGGTGCCGACCGACCTGCGCGACTTCGAGCAGAGCCACTACCTGGTCGGCGCCGCGCTGGCGCAGGCGATCGAGCCGGGCGGCCACGAGGTCGCCGGCTTCTTCAAGAAGGCCGAGCTGGCCGGCGCGGTCGCCGCGGTGCGCGCGGCCGGCGCGACGCCGGTGCCGATCCTGTCGGCGTGGGCGTCCTCGGGCGGCAAGCTCACCCGGGCCTGCTTCGACACCCTGGCCGAGCGCCTCGCCGACGGGCTGCGCGCCGCCCGGCCCGACGGCGTCGTGCTGGCCCTGCACGGCGCGATGGGCGTCGACGGCCTGCGCGACCCGGAGACCGAGCTCCTGCGGATCGCCCGCGACGCCGCCGGCGGCGTGCCGCTGACCTGCACCCACGATCTGCACGCCAACCTGACCCCGCGCCGATGCGCGCGGTGTTCCGGCGGATGGCCCGGGCCGAACGCACCGGCGAGGTCGTCAGCGCCTCGACGTTCATGGTCCACCCGTGGAACGACGACCCGGCGCTGGGCTGGTCGACCCTGGCCTACGGCGAGCCGGCCGAGGTCGAGCGCCTCGTCGACGAGCTGGCCGAGATGTGCTGGGCCCGGCGCCACGAGCTGCCGCCGACCTTCAGCTCCGCGTCGGCCGGGCTGGCCGCGGCCCGGGCCGCGCGCGTGCGCCGCAGGCTGGGCGTGGTGACCATGTCCGACGCGTCCGACGTCGTCACCGCGGGCGCGCCCGGCGACTCGACCCACCTGCTGCGCGCGATGCTGGCCGAGGGCACGGGCCTCTTGACCTACGCGGCGGTGCGCGATCCGGTGGCGATCGAGCAGCTCTGGGCCGCGCCGGTAGGCGCCGAGGTCGACGTCGAGGTCGGCGGTCACCTCGATCCGGCGTCGGGCCCGCCGCTGGCGGTGCGCGCGACGATCGTCCGCACGCTCGAGCAGCCGGGCTTCCTGCGCACCGCCGTCCTGCCGATCGAGCACCTGCGCCTGGTCGTGACCGAGGGCCGGCGATGGTGATGCGGCCGTCGTTCTACAAGGACGTCGGGCTCGACCTGTGGCAGGCCGACGTCGTGATGGTGAAGAACTTCTTCCCGTTCCTGATGTTCTTCCTGCCGTACAACCGCAAGACCATCTTCGTCCGCACCAGCGGCGCGACCGACTTCGACGCGGCCCACCGCCTGACCTTCGACGGCCCGATGCACCCGCGCGACGTGGTCGACGACTGGCGCCCGCGCGACCGCGCGCGCCGCGGCCTCGACGCGTAGCGCCCGCGCGCTCGCAGCCTGCGCGGCAGCCTCGACGCCGGGCGCCTGCGCGCTTCGCAGGCCGCGCGCTGCAGAGTCCGCAGGGCTGCAGGCCGCACCCGCGCCCACGCCGCGCACGGCGCCGTCGCGCGCTGGTCCGCGGCGTGCATTGGTCTCGGTCCGTCCCGCGGCCGTCCGGCGTCGGGACATGGAGCTGTCGATCCCCATGAATACCTCTCCCCGCCTCCGCGTCTTCTCCTCGCTAGCCGCGCTCGCGCTCGCGCTCACCGTCGCCGCCGGCCTCGCCAGCGCCGACGGCCGCCGCGGCGCCGGCGCCAGCCACGACCAGCCCAGCTGCGATCACGCCGCCCGCGGCGACGATCACGACGGCCGCGCTGATCGTGCCGACCGCGCCGACCGCTACGACGGTCGCGCCGATCGTAACGCCCGCGACGGTCGCGATGCCCGCGCCGATCGCGGTCGCGCCGATCGCGGTCGTGATCGCTACGCCCGCGATACCCGCGCCGGCGGCCGCGACGCCCGCGCCGCCCAGCCGTGGACCCGCGGCCGGCTCAGCGCACGCGCGCCGCTCCCCACGGTCATGCGCATGACCCCGATGCCCGCGCCGCGGGGCCGGCTGGTCCGGGGCAAGCTGTAGTCGCCGCAGTTGACAGCATCGGCGCCCGTCGCGGATCGTCGGGCATGCGCGCCGCGGTCGTCGTCGTCGTGACCCTGTCCCTCGTCGCCACCGCCGGCTGCCGCCGATCGGCCGACCGACGCGCGAGTTCGCGCGCGATCGCCGCGCGCGACGCCAGCGCCGCGACGCCAGCCGCGCCGATCGCGCCGACGGGAATCCGGACCGTGGGTGCGCGGCCCGCGGCCGGCTCGGTCCGGGCCGCGCAGGTCACCGATGCCTACGCGATCGTGCTGCCACCGCGGGCCGACCTCGCCGCGGTCGAGCGGGCGATGCGCGCGGTCGCGACGGCGCGGGGCCTCGACGCAGAGTTCCGGCCGATGACGGTCGCCGAGATCGGCGTCACGGCCCAGTCGATGCGGTACTTCGCCCGCGGCTTCGACGACGCCGAGACCGCGGCGCTGCTCGCGGCCCCGCGCGCGCTCGGGGTCATGGTCGGCGGCGACGCGACCCGCGTCGGCGACCTGGTCGCGGGCACCGCCGCGGTCGCCCGGGCCGGCGGCGCCGCCGCCCGCGGCTGGATCGTCGATCCGAACACCCGCGAGACGTTCACGCGCGCGGCGTTCGATGAGCGCCGCCCCGAGCCGCTGCCGCAGGCCAGCACCAACATGGTCGTGGTCGACCACGTCGCTGACGACGCCGGCGGGCTGTTCCTGGAGAGCGCGGGCCTGGCGCGCTTCGGCCTGCCCGAGCTGTACCTGGGTGGCGTGCCCCCGTGGTTCCCCGAGGCCGCCAACGAGATGTTCAACGCCGCCGCGCAGGAGCTCATCGAGCGCGGCGCGCTCCCTCGCGACACCCTGACGACGCCGCCCTGGCCCGAAAACGCCCGGGCGCTCCGCGATCATGGCGGGACCGGCCGGGTCACCTTCGACGTGACCTGGTCCCTGGGCGACGAGGCCGACGATCCGGACGCCGAGCCGATGCTCGAGCTGACGCTCCCGGGCGGCCCGTTCGCCGAGCGGATCAGCGCGGCCCGCCGGGCGTTCTTCGGACTCGAGGCCGACAAGCTCTTGAGCGGCGACCCCGCCAAGCTCGAGGCCGCGCGGGCGCGCGCGCTGGTCGCGCTGGCGGCGCTGGCGCCGCGCTTCGCCCGGGGCGTCCCCGACCTCGAGGCGCTGCACGTGAAGGCGCCGTTCACGACCGACCACGGCGGGATCGAGTGGATGTGGGTCGAGGTCCGGACCTGGCAGGGCCAGCGTATCACCGGCATCCTGTCCAACCAGCCCGACGACATCGCCGCGCTCAAGGAAGGCGCCGAGGTCGAGGTCCGCCAGGACGAGCTGTTCGACTACGTGCACCAGCGCGCCGACGGCACCACGGCCGGCGGCGAGACCAACCGGATCCTCGCGGGCGAAGACTGAGCCTCGACGACGGCGCGACCAGGCCCCACGACGCGGACGATCTCGGGCGGGCGGATCTTCGAGATGATCGACATGACGCGCCGCCTTCTAGCGCGAACGCCGATCGCCCGGAAGATCACGCGCCCTGAACTAATCGTGATGGCTACCGCGGTCGCCACGCGAGGCGCGCGCGCCTCAGCGCGTCGTCGCGCCAGCGCAAGTCAGCGCGAGGCCACGGTCACCGAGATCGCGGGTGCGCGCGCGCGCGTCGAGCGTGCTTCAGGCGCGACGACACGCCGCGGGTCCCGAGGCCCGCTCAGGTTTTCGGCGGCGGCGGCTCGGCCGGGGGCGCGTTCCCGCCGAGCTGCTTGCGCGCGATCGCGGCCGCGCGCTCGAGCCGCAGCAGGCGCGCGCTGGGATCGAGCGCGCGCGCGAAGAACACCACGACCTCGATCGCGAGCGACAGCAGGATCGCGAACGCGTACAGCGCGACCGCGACCTGCAGCGACGGGATGATCACCAGCATGCGCGGCCCCGGCACCTCGGTGTACGGCGGCGGGAACAGCGCCCACATCAGCAACGCCGGCACCATCGTCAGGAACAGGCCGACCGCGGCGTTGCCGTTGGCGATCGCCAGGCGATGCGCCAGGGTCTTGTGCTTGCGCAGCACCAGCCAGCCGACGGCGACGTGGGCGACCGCGCCGACCACGCCGTACTTCGCGAGCTCGAACGCCAGGCTGCCCTTGGCCGGCAGGAACGACGGCGAGAACCGCTGCCCCAGCACCGCGACCATCACGTAGTAGACGACGAAGAACCCGGGCGCGCCCAGGATCAGCGTGCGCCGATCGAACGACACGCCGCCGCGGCGCCGCAGCCACAGCGCGCCGCCGATCAGCACCACCGCCAGCGCGACCACGCCCACCAGGCGCAGCCCGCGCCGCGCCAGCACCCGCGCCAGCGTGGTCTTGCGCGACTCGCTGACCACGCGCTCGGTCACGGCCAGGCGCTCGCCGTCGGCGCGCGCGCGGGCGGCGACGTCCGACGGCGTCAGCGTCAGCAGCTCGGTCAGCGTGCGGCCCAGGCCGTGGCCGGGCGCCGGGAACCCGAGCAGCGCCGCCACCGTCGGCGCGACGTCGATCAACCGGGCGTCGTCGGGCCGGGCGCCGGCGCGGATGCCGGCGCCGGCCGCGACCAGCGGCACGGTCATGACCTCGGGCTCGATCCCGCCGTGCCCGCCCGAGTCGGTGTGGCCGTGATCGGCCACGACGATCACCGCGTCGGTCGCCAGATCGGTCGCGGCCACGATCCGGCCGACCATCAGATCCGCGGTCGCGACCGCGGCCCGGTACTCGTCGCTGTCGGCGCCCTCGGCGTGGCCGGCGTCGTCGACCACGCCGATCAGCACCACCTGCAGCTCGGCATGATCGGCCAGCTGGGCCCGGGCCGCCTCGACCACGCCGCCCGGCCACGGCGCGTAGCGGCTGTCATCGAACGGCGACCGCACCTCCATCCCGGCCGCGGCTCGGGCCTCGGCCGAGTCGGGATCGTCCATCGCGTCGATGTCGATCGCGTCGAGCTCGGCCTGCCGCGCGGGGTCGAGCGGGCGCAGGAACAGCGCCGGCAGCGGGCTGTTGTCGCTGGCCGACGCCGAGCGCACGTGCGCGGCCTGGGCCCGGTCCATGAGCGTGTCGAGCGCGACCGCGGTGTAGTGGCGGTTGGTGCGCACGCCCGAGGCCTGGGGCGGGACGCCGGTCAAGATCGACACGTAGTTCGGCCGCGACCAGCTCGGGTAGTGCGAGCGGGCCTGGCCGTCGACGCCGAGCGCGCGCAGCCGGGCCAGCGACGTCATCCGTTGTGACGCGTCCCAGCGGAGCCCATCGACGATGATCAGCACCACCCGCCGCGCCAGCCGCGGTGTCCCGGGATCGACGACCACCGGCGCCGTCCGCGCCAGCGCTGCGCGGCTGCTCGAGGTCGTACATGAAGTCGGCGCCGAGGAACGCCGCGCGCAGCGCGCCGATCGCGCCGACCACGACCAGGACGATCGCGGCGATGACCGCCCACGCGGTCCGGGCCGGGGCAGCGCGCGCAGGCTCACGCCTCGACCTTACGACGCCGCGAGCGTCGCGACCAGCTCGTCGACGATGCCCTGCGGCGCCCGCACGGTCAGGCGCGTGCCCTCGTCCTCGTGGTGCTCGGTCACGACCAGGCAGCGCCCGTGGATGTCGTGGACCACCTTGCGGCGCGCCCAGGGCACGAACAGCTCGGCCTCGACCGCGGCCCCGGCGAAGTACTCGACCACCCGCACCCGCAGCGCCGCGACGTCGGCCGGCGCCTTGGCCGACATCAGCACCGCGTCGGGGAACGCCAGCGCGAGCAGGGCGCGGTCCTCGACGCTGACCTTGTCGATCTTGTTGAGCACGACCAGCTCGGGGGCGTCGACGCCGATCTCGCCGAGTACGCCGCGCGTGACCGCCATGTGGTCGCGGAACGCGGCGTCGGCGGCGTCGACCACGTGCAGCAGCAGATCGGCGTGCGACGCCTCCTCGAGCGTCGACCGGAACGACGCCACCAGATCGTGCGGCAGCTTCTTGATGAAGCCGACCGTGTCCGACAGCAGGATCGGCGGGCGGGTGCGCGCGTCGAGCACGCGCACGGTCGTGTCGAGCGTGGCGAACAGCTTGTCGGCCACGTACACCTCGCTGCCGGTGAGCGCGCGCATGAGCGAGCTCTTGCCGGCGTTGGTGTAGCCGACCACCGCGACCGTGCGGGCGTCGTCGCGCCGGGCCCGCCGGGTCCGGGCGCCGCCCTCGATCGCGGCCAGCTCGCGCCGCAGCTCGGCGACGCGATCGCGGATCCGCCGACGGTCGAGCTCGAGCGAGCTCTCGCCCGCGCCCTTGCCGCCGACGCCGCCCCGCACACGGTCGCCGCCGCCGCCCGACTCGCGCAGCCGCGGCGCCAGGTACGCCAGGCGCGCGATCTCGACCTGGAGCCGGGCCTCGCGGGTCTTGGCGTGCCGGTGGAAGATCGAGAGGATCACCGAGGTCCGATCCATGACCTCGGCGTCAGTGGCGCGCTCGAGGTTGCGCTGCTGCGTCGGCGTGAGGTCGTGATCGACCAGCACCACGTCGCAGCGCACGCCGGCCGGCCCGCCGCTCGACGGGTCGCCGTCCTCGTCGTCACCGGCCGCGTCGTCGTCGTCCGCGCCCTCGTCGAGCCGTCCTCGTCCTCGTCCTCGTCCTCGGCGTCGCGGTCGAGCTTCTCTTGCCCGGCTTCTGGTACGCCGCGACCTCGCCGTCGCCGCCGGTCCACGCCGCGAGCTCGCGCAGCTTGCCTTCGCCCAGCACCAGCCCCGGCGCCAGCCGGCCCCGGCGCTGGGTCACCATGCCCACGACCTCGAGGCCGAGCGTGGTCGCCAGGCGACGGAGCTCGGCGATCGATGACGCGAACGTCGCTTCGTCGGCGTCGGGCAGCTGCACCGCCGTCAGCACGGCACGGACACGATCAGGGGGTCGGCTCGGACAAGGCGGTGCAATCTGCCCGACACACCGCCCTCCGCAAGGGTGACGACGGTCCCCCGGCCTGGGCCGGTCCCTGGGGGGGGCCGCGGGGGCCGGGCCGGGCGCACGCACCCTGGGGCCCGCCCCCCGCCACGCGTCGCGCGCGACCGCCGCGCGCCGCCGCCTCAGTGCAGGTCGAGCACGAGGTCGTGGAACTGCGCGGTCTGGGCCGGCATCGCACGGCGCCCGACGTGCCCTTGGTGAACGGCAACACCACCGACGCGCCAGCGGCGTCCTGATCGGTCAGCTCCATGACGACCCGGTACTTGCCGGCCGGGACCTCGCAGCGGGTGCGGTCGGTGAGGTTCCAGGTGACGTCGTGGGTGATGGCGACGTCAACGTCGCGCCGGTGATCGCGTCGGTGATGTCGCCGCCCGACGCGGCGTTGTAGCGGGTCAGGTAGCGCAGGCGCCGGTTGGCCCAGCGCTTGACGGTCTTCACGTACTGGCCGCTCGCGGTCTCGATCCAGATCGCGCCGATGTTCTTGGGCTGGTAGCGGCCGCCGAAGGGGGTGGTGCGCACGACGATCCGCAGGGCCGACAGCGGCGAGGTGTCGCAGCCGGCCGCGGCGTCGGGACCGCCACCACCACCGCCGTCGCGCGGGACCACGGTGCCGCCGTCGTCGAACAGATCGACCGGCGCCGCCAGCGCGTCCTGGAGGTCGTCGCGCCCGACGCCCGGCTCGTAGCAGCCAGCGATTGCCAGGGCGGCCGCGATTGACAACGCTGCGCGCAGGGGGAACATGCGCGCGTGGCTCGCCGTACCGCCGCGCTCCTGTTCGCCTTGGTGATCGTCGATGGCTGCGCCGCGGCCCGCGAGCGCGAGGTCCGCGCGGCGTCGAACGATCTACGTCCGCACCGACACCGACGACACCACCGTCGTGTCGCCGACCGTCAACGTCTCGGGTCAGGCCACCGACCAGGTCGCGCTCGCGGCGGGCTACACCGTCGACGCCTGGACCGGCGCCTCGGTCGACGTCGTCACCGCCGCCACCAAGGCGATCAGCGAGCGGCGCAACGAGGGCCAGGTCGGCCTCGCTTACGACAACGGCACCACGCGGCTGAACACTCGGTATCGCGTCTCGTACGAGCACGACTATGAGTCTCACGGCTTCGTGCTCGGCGCCAGCCGAGACTTCGCCCGTCACAACACCACGGTGTCGGCCAACCTCATGGGCAGCCGCGACCTGGCCGGGCGATCCGGCGACCCCGGATTCGCCGAGCTGATGATCAGCGGCGGTGGCCGCCTCGGCCTGAGCCAGGTCATCGACGCCAGGACCGTGATCGATGTCGCGTGGGAGACGATGGTCCTGTCGGGCTACCAGGCCAGCCCGTACCGGTGGGTCGCCGTCGGCGGGCTCGGCACCTGCGCCAGCGACGCGCCGTTCTGCGTGCCCGAGCAGGTGCCCGAGCTGCGGGTCCGCAACGCAGCCTCGGCGCGGCTGCGCCACGCGCTCGGCGAGCGCGCGTCGATCGGCCTCGACTACCGCTACTACCTGGACTCGTGGGGGATCCGGTCGCACACCGTCGAGCCGAGCCTGTCGTGGGTGCCGTCGGACGCGACCACGCTGACGCTGCACTACCGCTACTATGCGCAGGGCGAGGCCACGTTCTACCGGCCGCGCTACTTCGACTTCGCCGACGGTGGCGGCTACCTGACCCGCGACCGCAAGCTCTCAGCGTTCCTCGCACATGAGGTCGGCGCCGCGCTCGGGCGCACGTGGGAGTTCGACGACGGCGAGCGCCACGTCGACCTCGGCCTGCGCGCCAGCCTGTCGCGCATCGAGTACCTGGCCTACGTCGGGCTCGAGTCGGTCGACGCCCTCGAGGTGACCACCATGTTCGGACTCGACTTCTGATGCGGCCCGTCGACGATCGCCCGACGACTCTGAATCTGAGCTTGTCGGTTTTCGGTCGCGCACCGGTCCACGCACCGGGAGTCTCGCGTCTCGGAGGGGAGGCTCGTCGGGCTTGCCCGACGAGGGAGGCCTGGCGACAGGCCTCCCTGAAACTCAGCGCTTGTCACCTTTTCGGTCGCGCACCGGTCCACGCGCCGGGAGTCTCGCGTCTCGGAGGGGAGGCTCGTCGGGCTTGCCCCGACGAGGGGAGGCCTGGCGACAGGCCTCCCTGGAAATTCAGTTGCAGCCGCAGCCGCCGGGGGGGGGGGCCGGGGGGGGGGGCCTTGCCGCCGCCGCCGCTCGAGCCCTCGCGGTACGAGGCGCGCGTGCGACTCGCCGGTGCGCAGCTCGGCGTCGCTGCCGATCACCATGTCGGGCCGGGCGAGCGTCTGGCGCTCGTGCGGCTTGACCCGCAGGCACCCGGTTGTGAGCACGATCACGAGCATGGCGAGGCGCAGCACGCGCGGAGCCTACACGATCGCCGCGCCCGTGCACACGAAGTCGATGCGCGCGCGCGCCGACGAGCGCATCATCCGCCCCGCGATGGCGCCGCGCTCGATCTCGATCTCGACCTGGCCCGCGCTGGCGCTGTTGCTCGCGCTGGCCACCGCCGCGCTCGGGTGCAGCGTCCCCGACGATGAGGTCGTCGTGCCCGACGCCGACCCGGTGGTGTTCAAGGACGCGGTCTACCCGATCCTGCTGCGCGACTGCGCGTTCACCGCCTGCCACGGCAACCCCGACCGGTTCCTCGCGGTGTTCGGCCCAGGTCGCGCGGCTGCGCGAGGACACCGACCTCGACGCGCCGGTCACCGCCGAGGAGCTGGCCGTCACCTACACCGGACCCGTTCGATGCTGATGAGCCCCGCGGGATCAAGCGCGCGCCGCTCTTGCAAGCCGCTGGCCGAGGCCGACGGCGGCGTCCGTCACCGCGGCACCGACCCGTGGGGCAACGCGATCTTCCCGTCGAAGGACGACCCGCGGTTCGTCGTGCTGGCGCAGTGGGCCCTGGCGGGGCAGCCATGAGCCGCGCCGCGCTGATCGCGCTGGTGCTGGCGGTGGCGCCGACGGCGGCGCTCGGCTTCTCCGAGCCCGAGCGCTACGCCGAGCCGGCCATCGACGGCGGCGGCGGCGGTCGCTACTTCACCGGCGCGCCGCCCGACGGGCTGTCGTGCAGCGTCTGCCACGGCGGCGGCGACACGCCCGAGGTCAAGATCGCTGGCCTGCCCGACCGCATCGACGCCGGCAAGCGCTACGAGGCGACGCTGACCTGGCCCGACGACGGCCGCCCGTACGCGCTGACGCCGAGCGATCGACGCCGACGGCGCACCCGGCCGTCGAGCTCCGGAACACGTCGACCAGACGCCCGGAGATGCGCTGCGACGGCAACCCGACCGGGCCGAGCGCGGCCTACCAGGTCGATCCGGCACCCGCCGGGTCATCGGCGCGCAACTGCGGCGCCCACGCGCTGACGGTCGTGTTCACGCCCCCGTCCGACGAGGATCTGTTCTTCGCGGTCGGCGTGGTCGCGAGCGACGGCAGCGAGACCAGCACCGGCGATGGCGTGCTCGAGGTGCGCCGCACGCTGACCGCGACCCAGACCAACGTCGCGTGCTCGGTCGGCGGCGGCGATCCCGCGGCGCTGGCGCTGCTCGCGGTCGGGCTGGCGGCGGCGACCCGCCGACGCCGCCGCGCGCGCTGATCACCCGGTCGCGGCCGCGAGCGCGTCGACGTGCTCGGCGAACGCCCGCGGCGCCTCGGCGTGGAGCATGTGACCAGCGCCGGCGATGATCGCGAGGGAGGCCCGCGGCAGGGCCGCGGCCAGCGCCGTGAGCGTCGGCCGGAAGTACGCGGCCGAGCGATCGCCGCCGAGCAGGCGCACGGCACGTCGACCGCGCCCAGCTCGGCGTAGCGGACCCGGTAGGCGTCGAGCGCGAGCAGTCGCCGCGGATCTGCGGCCACTCGCGCCGGGTGCGCGCGGAACAGGCGCCACCGCCGCGCCGCAGCTCGAGCCCGCCACCAGCGCCGGCGGCCCCGCGGCGGCGATCAGCTCGGCCAGGTCGGCGGCGTGGTCGTCGATCGAGTGCCAGGCCACGCCCGGCCGGTTGGCCGAGCGCCCGGCGCCCCGGCGATCGTACGCGATCACGCGGTAGCGGCTGGTCAGGGACGACGCCAGCTGGATGGTCCAGGTGGCGGCGTCTTGTGGCGCTGCCGTGGACGAGACGAGCGGGGGCCCGCGGTCCCGGCCCGCACGACGTGGAGTGGAGGCGACATCGGCGCTACATTGCTAGCAGATGAGCGCCGGCGATCCGCCGCCCAGCGATCCAAGCGTTCGCACCCACGATCGCGCCGGTCACCAGCCAGCGCCCGCCGGTGCCGAGCGTCGACGGCGGTCCGCCCACGGGCCCGGCGCTCGCTGGGCGTCGAGTCGTACCAGGACACGATCGCCGGGGCGGCGATCCGCGCGCCGACGCGACGATCGCCATGGACGACCTGCCGCTGACCGACCCGGCCCAGTACGTCTCGAGCGAGGTCGCCCGCGGCGGCATGGGGCCCGCATCATCGCCGCCCACGATCGCATCCTCGGGCGGCCGGTGGCGCTCAAGGAGTTGCTCCACGCCGACCCCGAGCACGCCGCGCGGTTCCGGCGCGAGGCGCTGATCACCGCCCGCCTCCAGCACCCGGCGATCGTGCCGGTCTACCAGGCCGGGCGCTGGCCGTCCGGCGAGCCGTTCTACGCGATGAAGCTGGTCAGCGGGCGCCCGCTCGATCGCGCGATCGCCGAGGCCCGGACCCTGAGCAGCGCCCTGGCCTTGCTCGCGACGATCACTCGTCGCGGTCGACGCGATCGCCTACGCCCACCCAAGCGCGTGGTCCACCGCGATCTCGCCGGCCAACGTGCTCGTGGGCGACTTCGGCGAGATCGTCGTCATCGACTGGGGCCTGGCCGAGCGATCTCGACGACGACTCGCCCGACTCGCTGCCGGGGACGCGCACCGAGCGCGACCAGCCGCGCCGCGCAGCCCGACCACGTCCGACGAGCCGGCCCTGACGGTGGCCGGCGCGGTGATCGGGACGCCGGCCTACATGCCGCCCGAGCAGGCCCGGGGCGAGGTCGTCGACGAGCGCGCAGACGTCTTCAGCCTCGGCGCGATGCTCTACCACCTGCTGGCCGGGGCCCCGCCCTACGCCGCCAAGACCGCCACCGACGTGCTGGCAACGCTGCGGCGATCGAGGGCAAGGTCGAGCCGCTCGCGACCCGGGCGCCCGACGCGCCGGCCGATCTGATCGCGATCATCGCCCGCGCGATGGCCCACGAGCCCGGCGATCGCTACCCGACCGCGCAGGCGCTGGCCGAGGAGCTGCGCCGGTTCCAGACCGGCAAGCTGGTGGCCGCGCACCGCTACCGCTGCGCGAGCGGGTCGCGCGGTTCGTGCGCCGGCACCGGGCCGCGGTCGCGATCGCCGCGGTCGCGTTCGTCGCGTTCGTCGCGCTCGGCACGCTGGCGCTGCGGCGGATCGTGGTCGAGCGCGATCGGGCCGAGGCCCAGCGGCAGCTCGCCGATCAGCGCCAGCGGGCCGAGGGCGTCGTCGATCACCTGATCTCCGACATGCGCAACCGGCTCGGCGCGATCGGCCGCAAGGATCTGCTGGCCGGCATCGGCGCGCAGGTCCGCGACTACTACCAGCAGCTGGCGCGCAGCCCCACCGGCATCACCGACGACGATCGCGAGCGGCTGGCGATCGCCCTGTACACGCTGGGCCAGGCCGAGGAGGAGCGCGGCGATCTCGACTCGGCGGCCGTGACCCTGAGCGAGGGCCGGACCCAGCTCGAGGGCCTGCTGGCGCGCGCGCCCGCGCACCCGCGCACGCTCGATCGGCGACGCATCCTGGGCGAGATGCTGGTCGAGGTCGGCCGGGTGCTGCACGCGCGCGGCCAGTTCGTCGGCGAGGTCGAAGGACCTACCGCAGCGCGCTCGGCCACTACGAGGACTTCCCGCGCAGCCGCCCTGACGATCGCGCCGCGCTCCTGGGCAGCGCCGTCGCCCGCGATCTGATCGGCGACGTGGTCCGCAACCAGGGCCAGATCGACGTCGCGTTCGGCGAGTACCAGGCGGCGATGACGGCCCGGCAGCGCGTGGTCGACGCCGCGGTCAGCGCCGGGATCGGCGACGGCGGCCCGCGCGCGGCGACCTGGCCACCAGCCACCTCAAGATCGCGTCGACGCTCCAGGCCCGCGGCGACCGGCCGGCGCGCTGGCCGAGTACGCGCATGCGAGAGCTTGCGGGCCGAGGTCGCGTCGGCCGAGCTCGAGAACTCGAGCCGGCAGCTCGATCTGGTCAAGGCCCGCATGCAGGTCGCCGACCTGCAGAAGGAGCTGGGCGAGATCACCTCGGCCGAGGACACCCTGCAGCAAGGCGGTGGCGACGCTCGACGGCCTGCTGCGCCGCGAGTCCGGCAACGCCGCGTGGCGGCGCGAGCGGGGCCTGGCGCTGCCGAGCTGGGGCCTGGCGCTCGTCGACAAGGGCGACGCCCGCAACGC
Organism: Myxococcales bacterium; assembly: GCA_016717005.1. NCBI lineage: Bacteria > Pseudomonadati > Myxococcota > Myxococcia > Myxococcales > Myxococcales bacterium. The sequence continues at coordinate 142,470 of JADJUF010000020.1, forward strand.
CACCCAGCTCCTCGAGCAGGCGCTCGCCAACCACTCGATCTCGAGTGCGAAGGATCCCACCAACGCCAGCTGGCAGATCGACGTGTCGCGCATCCACTTCCGGCTGGCCGACGCGCGCCCGTGGCGCGGCGACGTGGCGCGGTGCGCTCGACGGTTGGCACCGCGCGCGCGATCCGCTCGCAGATCTCGCGAAGGACCCACCAACCCGCTGTGGCAGCGCCTGGTCGCGTGGAGCGACGCGAGATCTCCTGCGCCCAGCTCTGGCCAACGGGAGTTCGAGGCGGCGCTGACCGCCGCGGTCGCCGCCCGGGACGCCCGGGCCACGCTCCTCGCCGGCAGCCCCGATCCAGGCCGGGGTCCGAACGAGCGGGCCCAGGCCGAGGTGCTGATCGCGCGGATCCACGCCCGCCGGAGGGCGCGGCGCCGAGGCCGCGACCGCGATCGATCGCGCGATCGGCCTGGCTGACAAGCTCGTGGCCGACGACGAGGTCAACCTCGAGTGGAAGGGAGAACCTGGTCGGCGCGCTGACCGTGCGCGGCGACCTCGGCTCGCCCGCGGCAAGGCCGCCGCGTCGCTGGCCGACGCCGATCGCGCGGTGGTCCAGGGCCTGGTCGCGATCGCGGCGTCGCCCGAGTCGGCGGTGTGGATCATGCTCGTGGCCGAGGCCCGGTTCCTGCGCGCCCGCGCCGTCCGCGCGCTGGCGCCGCGGCGAGCCCGTCGCAGCGCGACAACGCCGAGGAGGACGTCGCCGCCGCCTACGAGCTGCTCGATCGTCTGAGCGAGTCAGGCCACCTCGCCGCCGATCACCGCCCCGCTGTGGTCCCGGGTCAAGGTCGCGAAGCTGCGCTGACCGCGCGGCGCCGCCGGACCAGCTCGGCGAACGGTCGGTCGTCGTCGGCTCCGGCGCCGGCCGACGTGTTCCCAACGCCGAGGCCTGCGCGGCGCTGTCGCGCGGTGCCGGCTGCGCGCAGATCGCCGCCGTCGTCACCGGCCAGTGGCGACGCTGACGTCGACGCTGGCGAAGTACGCCGACGCGGTCCCGGTCAAGACCGCCGATGCGCTGATGCCGGGCGCCGAGCAGCGGAACGTCGCCGTCGCGGGCAGCCGCCGATGCAGCTGATCGTGATCCGCCGTCGGGACACGGAGCGTCGAGGCGCGCCCCGGAGGTGCGCGGCCAGCGGCGTCGAGCCGGTCGCGCGGGGGGCGGCGTGGCCGGTGCGACCGCTGCAGCTTGATCACGGAACTTCCAGCTGACGTTGTCCCCGCCGACGCCGGTGGCCTTGTTGGGCGCGTCGTAGCCGAACCGCAGCGCGGCCCGCAGCTCGTAGGCGCCCCGGACCATCGACGAGCACTGGAACTTCGCCCGAGGAACTTGCCGTCGACGGTCACGTCGGCGCCGCGCTTCATCTTGGCGTCGCAGGTGAGGTCGGGCGGCAGGGTCGAGGAACACCTCGGGCACCATGTTGTTCCAGTTGAGCCAGGTCGCCAGCTTGACCTCGACCTGGACGTCGAACTTGTCGCCGGCTTGATCGGCGCGGTCGGCCCACTCTGGGTGGTGTCGAACTTCGTGGATGCCTCCTTGACCAGCGCGGCGACCTTGGCGTCGCGGGCGTCGAGCTGATCGAGATCCGCGGTGGTCGTGACCAGCTGGACCTTGCCCTCGGTGCCGACGACGATCGACACCGGCATCGCGCCGAACCTGAGCTCCTTCAGCAGCGCGCCCGGATGGCTTGCCGTGGCGACCGCGCCGGCGCCGACCTCGCCCCGGACCGGGTCGAGCTTCTTGGCGTCGCGCGCGGTCTGCGCGCCGATGTTGGGCGATCACGTAGACCATCATTGCCGGTCTCGCGCATGTTGTAGATGCGCGAGGTCGTCCTTGCAGGCCTCGACCTTTGGGCTTCAGAACCAGTGGACGACCACCCGCTTTGGCAGTCCCGCCTTGACCGGCGCGCTCGAGCCAGGACTCTGAGCGTCGCCAGTGGCGGGTTGCCGGGGACCAGGACGTCGGCGGCGGCGGTGCGGCGCACAGCGCCAGGGCCGCGTGCGCACGGCCAGCGAGCGGGCCACCCAAAAAAAAAAAAAAAAGGGAAGGGTCGACCATGAGGGGATTCCCCACACCTCGGGCGGCGCGCCCTGCGCCGGATAGGGGGTTAGACCGACGTCGCCGCCCGATGTTCACTGGCCGGCGGCTCGGCCAGGAGCCGAGCTGATCGGCGGGTTCCGGTGAGCGGCAAGAGGCATTACCGGGCCGCGGCACATGAGGCCTGGGCCCGACCGTCGAGCGGCTTCGCCCGCGACCGCGGGCGCGGCCCATGGGCCGACCAGGATCCGGGCCGGCGCGTACGCAGGTCGGGGGCGGCGGGAGCTCTTCGCCGCCGGCGCCCTCGGTCACCACCACTGGAGGCGTGCAGGAACAGATCGAGCGCCGACAGGAGCCGCGCTTCGCCCCGAGCGGTTCGAGCGCCCGGAGCTCAGGCGCCAGGTCGAGGTGCGCTCGGCGCTGCGCGACGCGTCGGCGTACGTCGAGCACGCAGCCGACCCGGACCAGGCCCTCGACCGCGACCGCGGCGCCTGACGGCATCGCGCCGTCGGTGCGACTCTGGCCGATGGATCAGCGGCTCGGATCGTCGGACGCGGTCAGGCGAAGACGCCGCCGTCGGCGTCGTCGTAAAGCGCGCGCGGATCGCGCCGATCAGCGCCGCCCGGCCTGCCAGTAGCGGCTTCCGAGCGTGGCCTCGCCCAGGTCGAACAGCGCGGCGGCGACGAACGCGTAGTCCTCGATCGTGCCGTCGAGCTTGTGGCGCCGGCCTTGGTACACGCGCGCCAGGCGATCGCCGTCGCGATCATGCGCGCCAGCAAGAAGTCGCCGACCCGGCGGGCCAGCGCCAGCGCCGGCGCGTGGCCGGTCGCGTTCCACGCTCCGCACCAGCCCGGTCACGGCCAGGCCGTTCAGCCGGCCAGGACCTTGTCGTCGGGTGGCCGGCGCCACCCGGGCCTGGGCGCGGTCAGGAGCCGCGCGCGCAGCTCGGCGAGGTGGGCCTCACCGGAGGCAGTCCCCGAGCGGCGTGGTCCGCGCGCCAGCACGGTCGCGTGCTCTAAGTTGCCGGCGGTGGTCACGCCGTGGCCCGCAGAGCTGGGGCGCGTCGACGAAGGCCGAGTGCGTCGCGCACCTGGTGGGGCGTCCAGACGTAGTACTTGCCCTCCTCGCCCTCGCTGTCAGCGTCCGCCGCGACGCGTACAGCCCGCCGCCGGGATCCGACGGCGCGCGCCAGGTACCCGACGGTCTCCTCGATGATCTGGGCGGGGCGGGCCGCGGGTGAGCGCGGCAGGCGTCGCCGTAGACCGCCAGCAGCCGGCCGTTGTCGTAGAGCTTCTTCTCGAAGTGCGGCACCGCCCAGCGCTCGTCGACCGAGTAGCCGCGCGAACCCGCCGCCGAGGTGATCGTGCAGAGGCCGCCCTCCGAAGCCCTCGCCGTCCGCCCACCGGACGAAGCGTCCTGGGCCGGGGCGCGCCGAAGCCAACCGGGCCACCCGGGCCAAGAGCTCGTGGGCCGAGCTCGACGAAGAACGGCTTGGCGCGCCCGCCAGGCCGCGCGTGCTCCGAGGTCGCACCCGCGATCTGCCGCCGCCCGGCCGCGACCAGGAGCGACGCGCTGGCGCTGCCGCCGGCGACCGGCTGGCCGCGGTAGTGGCGATCGACCTGAACAGGCCCTCGACCCCCCTCGACGTTCTCCATGACCTTTGGGCCGCTCCTCGCGGTAGCCCCGGGCGCTGGCCCGCACACTTGCTGAAGCTGGGCCGGTTGTAGCGGTCTGCTACCCAGGAGTACTTGAGGAAGAACGGCCGCCCGTCGGGGCACAGAAGGCCGACAGCGGCCACGCCGCCCTCGCCCAGCACCTGGATCGCGTTCATGAGAGGCGGCGATATCGACGTCGGGCCGCTCCTCTCGCGATCGACCTTTGATCGTTGACGTAGAGCCCGTTCATCAAGGCCGCGATCGCCGGATCCTCTGGCGAAGCTCTCGTGGGCCATGACGTGGCCCAGTGGCAAGCGGCGTAGCCGATCGAGACGAACCACTGGCTTGTCGAGGCGTGCGCGGCGACGAAGGCCTCGGCGCCCCACGCGGTACCAGTCTGACCGGGTTGTCCCGGTGCGCAGCAAGCAGGTAGGGCGACGACTCGCCGGCAGGCGGTTGGGGCATAGCCCGGGGCGTCATCCGCGCCGTTGAAGCGCAAGGCGGCGGCGCCTAAGGATCGCCCGTGGCCTGCCGAGCCTGGGCCACACGCAGCGCCGCCGCAAGGAGGATCAACACTGTGAAGGTCAGCATGGCCGCTAAGAAGTAAATGCCGAGCAAGAGCCTGATGCCGCTGGCGGCGACAACCGCCGAAGCTGTGGTTCGCAGATGAAGGCTACCGGACGCCGGGGGCAGTTTCGGGCGGAACAGTGCGCAGGAGCACGGCGTTGACCGGGGAGGTCGACAGGAAGATGCCGACGTTGACGACGAAGACCAGCACGAAGAACAGCGCCGCCGACGGCGACAGAACGCCATCGCGGTGAACGGCGCCACCGCCACGCCGATGGCGCAGATGCAGGAGCGCGTTGGTGCCGCGCGCGTGCTGGCGTTGATCGTGATCGCCGGCCGACGGGTAGCGCCGCAGCGCCTGATCGACCCAGCAACCACCGATGATCGTGCCGATCGCCCCGGCGACGACGATGACCGCGCCCAGCCAGGTGCCATTTGGCGCCAGCCGGGCTCGAGGTGGTAGCGGCGGACCAGGAACGTCGGGCCCCAGTGCGCCGAAACGCGCCGACCGCGGCGGTGTGAGCGATGTAGCCGGCGACCGCGCGCGGCGGTACAGCGGGATGCGCCACAGCGTCCGGGCGTTGCCGAGGATGCCCCGGCCGCGCGACCTCGGTCCGACGGGCCAGCTCGGCGATCGGCAGGCAGGTCACTTGCGGCGAAACCCAGAGGCCGGGGCCGCCGCCGACGAAGAACGCGGTGCGCAGGCCCCAGTGCGCGGCGATCTGCGCGCCCAGCACCATGCCGACAGCCGGGCGATCGGCGTGGCCAGGTAAGAAGATCGCCAGCGCCTTGCCCGCCGCAGTCGGCCGGGGGTGATGTCGTCGATGATCATCGGCGCCGGGGGTCCGCGTAGCTGGCTTCGCCGATGCCGACCACGGCGCACGTCCAGCAGGCTCGTGAGATCGCCAGCCAGGCCGGTGCGCGGTCGCGACGCTCCACACACGCCGCCGCCGAACGCGATCAGCGACCGCCATGATGGCGCGCG
>JADJUF010000021.1 GCA_016717005.1 Myxococcales bacterium
GCTACGTCGACACCGGGAAGCCGCTGACCCATCGGAGCGGGCTGATTTCTTCGCGCAACAGAACGCGCCTGAGACGGACCTCACCCGGCCAGACGTCCTACCTGGGGTATGAGCGAGGCGTCCGCCGCCAGGGCGCGACGATCGTGTCGGGCCGGTACGTCGAACGCACCTACACCCTCGACCAGGCCACGGGCGAGCTCAACGTCACAAGCAGTCCGATGTCGACCAGCGACCCGAGGTGGGCGCAGCTGCAGGCGATCGAGGACGCGGCGCCGATCGATGACCTCGACGGCGCGCCCTACTCGGCCGACGCCCTGCGCGCCGGCGGAGGCAGTTCTAGTGCAGATCCTGCCGGTCATCCCATCGAAGGTCGACTACTCGTTCAGCACGACGCTGGACGGCGTCGACTACGCGTTCCGCGTGTACTGGAACAGCCGCGACGAGGCCTGGTACTTCGACGTCGCCGACGCTGACGGCGTGCCGATCGCCTACAGGGATCAAGGTCGTGATCGGCACGTACCTCGGGCGCACGTACAAGCACCGCCTGTTCCGCACCGGCGCGCTGGTCGCGATCGACCGTTCGGGCGCCGGGCGCGACGCCACGTTCGACGACTTCGGCCGGCGCGTGCTGCTCGTGCGCTACACGGCGCACGAGATCGTGGCGGCCCAGGGATGACCCTCCAGTGAGCCGCCGTGACGCTCCGATCTGATGAACCCCACGAAAGCGAGTAGCGACCATGTCCACCAAACCGACCACCGTCCCCACCTTCGCCAGCGGGCCGTCCGCGGACGTCGTCGAGCCCACGTCCGGGAAAAAGCTCCTGGGCTTCATCGCGGGCGAGAACCCGCCCGCCGAGTACTTCAACTGGCTGCACAAGTACACCGCCGCGTGGTGCCAGTACCTCAGCGACGGCGCGTTGTCGGGAAACCACACGATCGCCGGGTCGCTGGCGGTGTCGACGACGCTCGGCGTGACGGGCGACGCCGTGTTGGCGTCCGACCTCGACGTCGCCGGGCTCGCCACCGCGGGCGACCTGGTGGTGACCGGCGAGGTCGCCGCGGATCTGACGATGGGTGCGGGGTACAGCGTCGCCCCTCGACGGCGGGCGCTTCAAGGCCACCAGCGTGTCGGTGTCGTTCGTCCCTGTCGCCGGCGCCGTCACCGGATCCGTGGCCTACGACGCGACGAACCACTACGTCGCATCGTCGGGGCTCGGGACTTGGACGGTCGCCATCCCCGTCGAGGCGTTCACGAAGATCCGGGACATCACCGTCGAGGTCTATGGCAACGGGGCCTGCGCCATCACCGTCGACGCCATCCGCGCCGACGCCGCCGGCGTCAACACGTTCGCCAGCGCCAGCGCCACCCCCGGCGCCAGCTACACCACCATCGCGATCAGCGAAGCGACGATCGCCGCGAACTGGACGGTCCCGGGGCAGACGATCAGCGGGTTGGCCGCCATGCTCCTGAAGTTCACCTTCTCTGCGAGCGGTGGCCGGGTGCGCCGGATCTCGATCCTCGGGGATCGGGTGTAGCCGTGGCCGCGACGCCCACGCCGCGCCGCCGCGCCGATACCATCCGCCGGCCGATGTCCCCAAGCGCACGATCACCCACCGCCCCGAGCTGGCCCCGTCCTACGTCGCGGAGCTGCGCCGGCGCGTCGACGCGATCGGCTTTCTCGCGGTGGCCAGGGCCGGTGGGATGGGGCAAGCCACGTTGTGGCGCGTGCTGGCCGAGAACGCCGACCGCGCGCCGACCCTCGACGCGATCGAGCGGGTGCGCGCTGCCATCGCCAAGGCCGACCCGAGCGGGCCGCCGGTGCCGCCGCCGTTCGTGGCGATCCGCGGCGCGGACCATGCGGCCTGGTGTGAGGCTGGCGCGAAGATGAAGGCCGCCGACCTCGCCGCCGCGGTGGTCACGTTGAAGCGCAAGCGGTCCCACTAGCACTTCCCAAACCGGGAATCGCCACCGCGGGACCCGAAATCGAGCGCGGCCCACTTGCGGCGCCCGCCACGCTACCCATAATGGGTAGAGTACCAGATGAACCGAGGCGAGCCCCGAGGGCCGCCCGACCGCGCGCCGCCAACGGATGAGCGGCCGATCCATCGCATTGGCAGACACCCGAAGGAACCGACCGTGACCACCACCACCACCACCACGACCACCGCGACCACCGCGACCACCTCGACCACCGCGACCACGCCGGGCGGCCGGCCCCCACGCGCTCGCCGTCGAGGTGGCTTGATGCACCCGACCGCGGCCCTGGCCCTGGCCGTCGCGCTCGCGCTGGTGGCGCTGGTGGCGTGCGAGGTGGGCGAAGGTCTGCCCGCGCTCGGGGCGCCGTGCGAGTGCGCCGCCGGCTACCCCTGCGACGTCGACGCGTGCGGCGCGGGCGCCCGGTGCGAGTCCGGGACCTGCGCGATCCGCTGCGCCGACGAGAGCGGGTGTCCGATCGGCGCGGTGTGCCGATCCGGCTCGTGCGCCTACCCGTGCGAGACGCCCGCCGACTGCCCCGCCGGCCTCGACCAGTGCGACGGGACGTGCTTCGGCGGTCCGCTGCTGACGCGCGTCGATCGGGAAGCGGCGGCCGAGCTCGCCCGCGAGGTGGCCTCGTGACGCCGCTGCCCGACTTCGCCGCACGCGCGCACGCGATCGTCGGCCAGATCAACCGGCTGGCGACCGACCTGTTCAACGCGATCGACGCCCTGGAAGCCCCCGGCGCTGACGTGTTCTGGCCGGCCGACTGCCTCGAGGAAGCGCGGGCCGCGGTGCTTCGCGCAGTGGGTGGGCCGGCCGCGGCCGAGCGGGATGCATGCACCGCATGGGCTGCGCTGAACGCCGCGGTCGCCTCGGGTGACGCCCCCCGCCGCGTGCGCTACGCGATCGGCGCCGCCCTGTCGACCATCGCGGCGGCGGTCGGCGATGCCGGCTACAGCGTCGTCGGCCAGGGCCTCGCGCCCGATGGCGAGCCCCGTACGCTCGACGAGATCGGCGCGCCCGCCGCCGGCGGTGACGCGTGACGCGCGCCGAGCTCGGCGGCCGTTGGGTGCGACGCTGGGACGACTTGCTGGATCCGCGCCCGGTCGCGCCCGGCGTCTACCGGCGCAAGGCCGGGGGCTACCACGTCCGGGCGCGCTGGACCGACGGCCGCACCGGCCGCAAGTTCGAAGTGCGCCGCGTGGTGCCGCAGGCGAAGCGGCCCCACGATGCCGCGGCCTGGCTGGCCGCCGAGATCGATCGCGTCAAGGCGCGCAACGGGACCACCGCCCCCGCCGAGCTGCCGCGCTTCGCGGACTACGCCGCTACGATCTTCGATCGCGAGGTGGCCGAGGGTCGGATCGCCAGCGCGGCCGGCCGTGAGAAGTGGTCGACGATCCTTCGCGCCCACCTGGTGCCAGCGTTCGGCGATCTCTTCGTCGATCGGATCGTGTCCGCCGACGTCGAGGCCTGGAAGGGCACCTACGGCCGACGCATCCGCGCCGGCGAGGCCAAGCCGGCCACCGGCAACACCATCCTGTCGGTGCTGCGCGTGGTGACCGCCGCTGCCGCCGACGAGTTCGATCTCCGCGATCCGATGCGGCGCGTGCGGCCGTTCGACACCCGCGGTCACCGGACCTACACCGACGATTCGCCGAACTCCCTCGCGCCCGCCGATCTGCCCCGGTTCCTCGCCGCGATGCGGTCGCGGTTCCCGGGCCGCTACGCGATCACGTTGCTCGGGTTCGTGACGGGGCTGCGCCCGTCGTCGCTGCGCCCGCTGCGCCGGCGTGGCCCGTCGCCCGATCTCGACCTCGAGGCCGGCGTACTGCTCGTGCGGCAGTCGCACACCCGCCGGTGCGAGGTGATGCCGGCGACCAAGACCGGGCGCGACCAGCGGATCCGCCTCCCGGCCGAGCTGGTGACGGTGCTGCGCGATCACGTCGCCGCGCTCACCGGCCGCGCTGCCGCGTCGGACCCGGCTGTTCCCGAGCACCACCGGCGGGTTCCTGCCGGTCGAGGCCCTGGCCAAGCCCTTCGCCGAGTGCGGCGCGGCGATCGGCCTGGCCTACCGGGTGACCCCGCGGGCGATGCGCCGCACGATGCAGGACCTGGCGCGGGAGGCCGGCGTGTCCGACGTGGTGACCCGGGCGATCTCGGGCCACGCCACCGCGACGATGCAGCGGCACTACTCGACCGCCCGCGACCATGAGGTCGCCGCGACCCTGGCCGCGCTCGTGACCCGCGCGACCGCGCCCACCACACCCGAGGTGAACTGATATGGCCCACGACACAACCGAGGACGGGGCGCGCGCGGCCCGGGAAGAGCGCGCCGAGCTCCAACGCTGGATGGACGTCGGCGCGGCGCTGCGCCGTGCGGCGCCGGAGCTGTTCGAGTCGATGGTGCGCGCGGCCGAGGTGACCGCGGTCGCGATCCTGGACGCGCACGATGCCGCGGGGCACCCGTGAAGGTCGACGTGGCGGACCACGCGACCTGGTGCCGCGCGTCGGCCAGGCGCTCGCCAGGCTCGACGCGTCGGCGTTCTGCCGCCTGATGATCGCGGCGCAAGCGATCGTCGACATGCACGCGACGACCGACCCGGAGGCCGTGTTTGACGGGGCCGTGGCGATCCTCGACGCGTCCAACGGCGGCGGGTTGCCGTCATGAGCGCCCGTTCATCGAACGCCTCGACGATCTGGGCCGAGCTCGGGCGCACGATCCGGGGGCTGTCGGGCATGCCGCGCGGGAAGGCCAGGCCGCAGGGGGTGTACGCCACCACGGTCGCCGAACTGGCCGCGCGCGCCGAGTACCTTCGCGCGACGCCGCGGGTGGGGCTCGACTGGACCGCGATCGGCGCCGTCATTCGCGAGCGCGACACCAGCGCCGCCATCGCGGCGACGCTGGCACTGGCACGCGCGGTCGCGGCCGGCGGCGATCCGGCGGCCGAGCTCGAGAGCTGGCGATCGGTGGTGTGGTGCGACCTGGCGGCGCGGCCGAGGTGACCAGCTGGAACCGCACCGGCGCCGAGCTGGCGAAGGTCGACCCGGCGCGGTTCGCGCGCCTACTCGACATCGCATCCAGGATCGTCGCAGGCGACCCCGATCCCGGTGCGGCCCGCGTCGGTGCGGCCCGCGTCGGTGCGTGGCGCGAGATCGGCGCGCGCCTGGCCGAGCTCGATCCCGTGCGGTTCGGGAAGTTGCTGGCGGCCGCCGATGACTTCGTCATGGCCTACCGCGGCAACCCGGTCCCGCCACCGATCGCCACGACGCCAGTGCTGGCGCCGCCGCCGCGCGCGCGCCGTGGTCGAACGCCGCCGCGACTCGACGCCCCCGGGCCGGTCGTGTGGGCGACCGCTGAAGCCGCGACCGTGGGCGCGCTGGCGCTGCGCGCGGGCTGCGCGACCTTCGCCGGCTGGGGCTTCACCCGGAAGGTCACCGCGTGATGACCGCGCCACCGCGTGAGGGCTCGCCCGGCGGGGTGCCTCGCAGAAAGTGGGGAGGTCCGCGGGGAGGTGGGGCCTGCAGCGCCCCCGGCACCGCCGCCCCCAATCGCCGCAACCGCCCGACATCCCCGCCCTATCGTGTCGTTGGTGTGCACGGGATTGAACCGTGGACCCCTACCGTGTCAAGGTAGTGCTCTGCCACTGAGCTACACACCAGGAGTCGCTCGCGAGTGGCTTCGCGAGGGCCTTCTGGTAGCTGGCGGCGCCCGTAGAGTCAAGGGCCTGGCTGAGATTTTGGTGGCGCAGATCGCCCGCCGCCGAAATCGATCGACACGCCGAGTTCGGCGGTCACGCTGTAGGGCTCGGCGTCGAGGGGGACCTGGGAGGCAGTAGCGGGCTGGCTGGTGACCCCGAGCAACTCGACCGCGGGGATCAAGTGCACGCGGCGCGTGACTGACAGCGTCGCACCGACCCGGACGCCCCCGACGCCGTAGGCCGTGAGATCGGCGCCGCGATCGAAGGTGCCGGACCAGGACACATTGCGCGCGCCGACGCCGGCCTCGAAACAAGCCAGCAGCGGGCGCCAGGCGCCGCACGCCACGAACATGAGCTCGGCGTTGTACGAGCTGAACCGGGTCGGGAACTCCTCGTCCGCGTCCGGTGTCTCGGCGTCCCACAGGATCCGGCCGCGGCCGCCGGTCGACCACGGGCCGCTGATGCGGCGGACGCTCAGGGCCATCGTCGGGGCCGCGGTCGGGTTGGCGCCGACGGTGCGACCGACGGCCGCCTCGAGGGTGGACTCGGGCGGGCGCGTTTCGCGCGGGCTCGGCGCCTCGCCCGGGGCGGTGACCGGCGGCGGCAGGTCGGTGAACAGCACGACCAGCGCGTCGGCCAGGCGCGCGGTCGCGACCAGGCAGTGATCGACCGGCGGGTACAGGCGGCTGGTCGCCGCCGCGCCCGGCTCGATGATCGTCAGCTCGGCCACGAAGCCCTCGGGCGACTCGCGCACGCGGGCGATGGCCAGGACCGCGCCGTCGACCGCGAACCGCGCCGACGGCCGCCGCTCGGTCACCTCGGCCCGCACGGTCGCCTCGTCGACGCACGCGTCGGGCGCCTCGTACGTGAGCGCGATCGCCCGATCGTCGGCGGCGGCCACGCCCGCGGTCAGCGCCAGGAGCCCCGCCACCACCACCCCACTCCGCCGTTGCTGCGCCATCAGGCCGCTGATACTACACCAGCCATGCGCGCCCTTCGCTTCGCCGGTCGCGGGCTGTGGATCGCGCTCCTGTTGCTGTTCCACGGCGCGGTGTGGCTGATCGGCTGGCTGGTGATGTTGCTCAGCTTCCGCGGCAAGGCCGCGCGCCAGGCGTGGTTCGGGCGCCGCCTGGCGGCGCTGCTGATCGGCCTCGGCGCGACCTTCGTCAAGGTCGGGCAGATCATGTCGACCCGCCCCGACCTGTTCCCGCCGCACATCATCGGCGCGCTGACCCGGCTGCAGGACGACGTCGGCGCGTTCGCGTGGCGCCACGTCGAGCGCGCGTTCCGCGAGGACTTCGGCCGGGGGCCCGACGAGCTGTTCGCGCGCTTCGACCGCGCGCCGGTGGCGTCGGCGTCGGTGGCGCAGGTGCACAAGGCCGAGCTGGCCGACGGCACCGCGGTCGCGGTCAAGGTCCGGCGCCCGGGGCTGCCGGACCTGGTGGCGTTCGACCTGACGGTGATGCGGCTCTTCGCCCGGGTGATCGCGCTCGCGCCGTCGGCGCGGCTGCTGGCCCCGGTCGAGAGCGTCGACGAGTTCGGCCGCGCGATCCGCGCGCAGATCGATCTGTCGGTCGAGGCCGCCAACAACGCGCGGTTCGCCAAGAACTTCGCCAGCGATCCCGACGTCGCGTTCCCGCGGCTGCACCCGAAGCTGTGCTCGCCGCGGGTCCTGACGATGGACTTCATCGTCGGCGCCAAGGTGCTCGACGCGCCGCGCGCGCAGGGCGCCGACGCCACCCGCCTGGCCAAGATCGGCTTCCGGACGCTCCTGCAGATGGTCTTCGCCGACGGCTTCGTCCACGCCGACCTGCACCCCGGCAACATCCTGGTCGACCGCGACGCCAAGGTGGTGCTGCTCGATCTCGGCCTGACCGCCGAGCTCGACGAGCGCGCCCGGCGCGCGTTCGCGGCGTCGTTCGCCAGCTGGGCCACCGGCGACGGCAAGACCATGGCCAAGCTGATGGCCGAGTTCTCGCCGTCGGCCAAGGTCCGCGACTACGCCGCCTACGAGGCCGACGTGATCGCCTTCGTCGGGCGCTACCTGGGCAAGCCCCTGGGCGAGGTGCAGGTGTCGACGGTGGCGCTCGACATGATGAACATCCTGCGCACCCACCGCGTGCGCGTGAACGCGACCTACACCATGTGCAACGTCGCGATCGCGGTCACCGAGGGCATCGGCAAGCAGCTCGATCCCGACCTCGACCTGATGCGCGAGGCGCTGCCGTTCTTCGCCACGCTCAAGTCCGCCGGCCGGCTGTAGCCGTAGTAGCGTCGCGCGGCCGCGGCCCAGCCGCCGTCGGTCCCGGTGCCATGTCCAAGCTCCTCGGTTCGCACGCACGCAGGTTCGCCCTCGGGCTGGTCGCCGCCACGGCCTGCGGCGGCGACGACGCCCCCGCCGCCGACGCCGCCCCGGACGCGCCGATCGACGCCGCGCTCGACGCGCCGATCGACGCGCCGCCCAACGCGCCGCCGGAGGTGGCCGCGACGATCACCGCGCCGCCGACGCTGCTCGCCGGCGACCGCGCCGCGCTCGCGATCACCGCCACCGACGCCGACGGCGACGCGCTGACCTACGCGTGGACCCAGGTGACGCCGGCCGCCCCCGGCACCTGGCCCGACGGCCAGGCCGCGAGCGCCAGCGCCTGGGTGTCCCCGGCGATCGCGACCGACACCTCCTTCACCCTCGCGGTCGAGGTCAGCGACGGCGTGAACCCGCCGGTGACGCGCACGGTGACGCTCGCGGTGGTCGTGCCGCACTTCACCGACGTGCAGGCGGTGTTCGACGGCGCGCAGTGCACCGCCTGCCACGGCATGCAGGGCGGGCTCACGCTCGCGGCGTCCGGCAGCTACGCTGCGCTCGTCGGCGTCACCACCAACAACGCGGCGTGCGCGACGCTGGCGCGGGTCGCGCCGGGCGCCCCCGACGACTCGGCGCTGGTGCGCAAGATCGAGGGGACGACCTGCGGCACCCGCATGCCCCTGAGCAACCCGACCTACTTCGACATGTACCCGGGCCTGATCGTCCGGGTGCGCTCGTGGATCGCGGCCGGCGCGCTCAACAACTAGGGGCAGCGGGCCGGCGCCGCGAGGGACCGCGCGGGGCGCGCAGCCCCACGACGCGAGACGCCCGCCGCGTGCACCAGCGCTCGACCGACCTACGTCCGAGCGCTGAGCCGGCGCGCGCCGCGCTGTCCGCTCGTTGCACACGCGCGCGGGACCGCCCGATCGGCGCGCGCGCGCGCGCGCGAACTCTGCGACGCTGCGGCGGCCTGATCGGTCGATCGCGCAGGTCGTGCGCGGATCCGCGCCGCGCCGATCTCGACGGTGCGGCGCGCTGTCTCAGGCCCCACCACGGCGCCGAGGTTGCAACGCGCTGAGCCATGAGGCGCGTGCTCCCGCTCGCGATCTGTGTCCTCGCCGCCTGCGGCGGCAGCTCCAGCACCCCCGTCGACGGCGCCCTGCCCGACGCGCCCGAGCTCGACGGCGCGGTCGACGCCGCGGTCGACGCGCCGATCGACGCCGAGATCGACGCCGCGCCCGAGCCCGCGTGCTGGACCTGCCACGGCGACGTCGCCTCCCCGGCCCCGCCGCTCGACACCACCGGCAACTCGAGCCCCCTGGCCCGCGGCGTCGGCGCCCACCGGGCCCACCTGACCACCGACAGCATCTGGCACCGCGACGTCACGTGCGAGGACTGCCATGTCGTCCCGCCGACCCGCGACTCGCTGGGGCACATCGACACCGCCCTGCCGGCGGAGCTGGTGTGGAGCCCGCTGGCGTCGGCCGACGGCGTCGCGCCGAGCTTCGACGGCGCCGCATGCACCAGCTACTGCCACGGCGCCAGCCTCACCGGCGGCACCCACTCGACGCCGCGCTGGGCCTCGGGCGAGGCCGGCCAGGCCGCGTGCGGCACCTGCCACGGCCTGCCGCCGGGCCCGCCGCACCCGGCCGCGACCTGGTGCAGCCCGTGCCACCCGTCGGTCGACATCCGCACGCCCTTCCTGGCGCCGGCCAACCACATCGACGGCATCGTCGAGCTCAACCCGCTGGCGTGCGACTCGTGCCACGGCTCGGCCGGCGACCCGTCGCCGCCCAACGGCGTCACCGGCGCCACCTCGACCACCGCCCGCGGCGTCGGCGCCCACCGCAGCCACCTGCGCGCGGCGACCTGGCACGCGCCGGTCGCGTGCAGCGAGTGCCACACCGTGCCCACGACGATCGGCGCCGCCGGCCACGCCGACACGCCGCTGCCCGCAGAGCTGACGTTCGGCGCGCTCGCCACCGCCGCCGGCGCCACGCCCAGCTTCGACGGCGTCACGTGCACCAACGCCTACTGCCACGGCGCGACGCTCGCGCCCGGCGGCAGCGACACCACCCCGACGTGGACCACCGTCGACGGCACCCAGGCCGCGTGCGGCACCTGCCACGGCCTGCCGCCCGGCGGCGTCCACCCGTCGGTCAGCGGCCCCGTCCCGGCCGCCTGCGCCGCGTGCCACAGCGCGGTGATCGCCGCCGACGGCTCGTTCGCCAACCCCGCGCTGCACATCGACGGGATCGTCGAGGTGGTCGCGACCAGCTGCGACGCGTGCCACGGCTCGGCCGCGAACCCGGCGCCGCCGCGCGGCCTCGGCGGCGAGACCGCCACGACCGCGCGCGCGGTCGGCGCGCACCAGGCCCACCTCGGCGCCGCCACGTGGCACGGGCCGATCGCGTGCGAGGAGTGCCACCGGGTCCCCGCGACCCCGCTCGCGATCGGCCACCTCGACACGCCGCTGCCGGCCGAGCTGACGTTCGGGCCGCTGGCGACCGCCGATGGCGCCGCGCCCGCCTTCGACGGCGTCACCTGCACCAGCGCCTACTGCCACGGCGCCACGCTCGCGCCCGGCGGCAGCGACACCACGCCGACCTGGACGATCGTCGACGGCAGCCAGGACGCGTGCGGCACCTGCCACGGCCTGCCGCCGGGCGGCCCGCACCCGACCGTGACCGGCACGCCGCCGGCGTCGTGCGCGCCGTGCCACGGCGCGGTGATCGCCGCGGGCGGCGGGTTCGCGAACCCGGCCCTGCACATCGACGGCGTGGTCGAGGTGTCGGCGACCGCGTGCGACAGCTGCCACGGCAGCGGTGGCGACCCGTCGCCACCGCGCGACGTCAGCGGCAACCTCGCGACCACGGCCCGCGGCGTCGGCGCCCACCGCAGCCACCTGGGGGCGTCGACCTGGCGCGCGCCGATCGCGTGCACCGAGTGCCACGCGGTGCCGACCTCGATCGACAGCGTCGGCCACCGCGACACGCCGCTGCCGGCCGAGCTGACCTTTGGGCCCCGGGCCCGCGCCGACGGCGCCGCGCCGACCTTCGACGGCGTCACCTGCGCTGACGCCTACTGCCACGGCGCGACCTTGCGCCCGGGCGGCACCGACACGACGCCGACCTGGACCGTCGTCGACGGCAGCCAGGCCGCGTGCGGCACCTGCCACGGCCTGCCCCCGGGCGGCGGCCACCCGCCGGTCATCGGCGCGGCCCCGGCCGCGTGCGCGGCCTGCCACGACGCGGTGATCGCGCCCGACGGCAGCTTCGCCAACCCGGCGCTGCACGTCGACGGCGTGGTCGAGGTGCGGAGCCTCACCTGCGACGCGTGCCACGGCGGCGCCGGCGATCCGTCGCCGCCGCGCGACGTCAGCGGCAACCTCGCGACCACGGCCCGCGGGGTCGGCGCCCACCGCAGCCACCTCCGGTCGTCGACCTGGCGCGCGCCGATCGCCTGCACCGAGTGCCACCGCGTGCCGGCGACGATCCTGGCGGCGGGTCACTTCGACACGCCGCTGCCGGCCGAGCTGCGGTTCGGCGCCACCGCGCGCGCCGACGGCGCCAGCCCGAGCTTCGACGGCGCCCGCTGCGCTGACGCCTACTGCCACGGCGCCACGCTCCTGCCCGGCGGCAGCAACCACACGCCGACGTGGACGACCGTCGACGGCAGCCAGGCCGCGTGCGGCACCTGCCACGGCCTGCCGCCCGGCGGCGCGCACCCGGCGGTCGGCGCGCCGGTCCCGCAGGCGTGCGGCATGTGCCACGCCGCGGTCGTGTCGCTGGCCGGCGGCTTCGTCGCGCCGGCGCTGCACCTCGACGGCGTGGTCGAGACCGCGTCGCCGCACCCGGGCGGCTGGGCCGCGCCGAGCGCGCACGGCGCCGCGGCCAACGACGGCGGCCTCGCGGCCTGCCAGGCCTGCCACGGCGCCGACCTCCGCGGCGGCATGAGCGCGGTGTCGTGCACCTCGTGCCACGCCGACTGGGAGACCCGGTGCACGTTCTGTCACGGCGGCACCGACAACCTGACCGGCGCGCCGCCGGCCGGCGTCGGCGGCGAGCTCCTGCGCAGCACCGTCGCGGTCGGCGCGCACACGCTCCACGTCGGCGCGACCACGATCCACGCCGCCTGGGACTGCACCCGCTGCCACGTCAAGCCGACGTCGGTGTTCTCGCCCGGCCACATCGACGGCGACGGCCGGGCCGAGGTCCGGTTCGACGGCCTCAACCCGATCGCGACCTACACGCTCGCCACCGCCACCTGCGGCGCCACCCACTGCCACGGCAACGGCCGCACCGACAACGGCGGCGCGGCCTGGACCACGGACCCGGTCATCACCTGCGCGTCCTGCCACAACGACGCCACCACGCCGTCGACCAGCTTCACGATGTCGGGCGAGCACCGGCGCCACGTCAAGTCACAGAACATCGCGTGCCAGGAGTGCCACGCGACCGTCGTCGGCGCCGGCAACGTCATCGTCGGGCTGAGCCTGCACGTCGACGGGATCAACCAGGTGGCCCTGCGCCAGCCCGGCACCTGGACGGCGGCGACCAGGCGCTGCGATCCGGCGTGCCACGGCGCCGAGACCTGGTGACGACTACCCGCGGCCGCGCCGGCGCCGGCGCCGCGCCAGCATCGCGGCGGCGACCGCGAGCACCGCCGCGCCGTCGGGCGTCGCGCCGGTCGTGCAGCCACACGCGGCGCCGCCGCCGGGGTCGAGGTCGAGGAAGCGCTGGTTGCCGTCGAGCGCGGCCGCGTCGGCGGGCGCGTCCAGGCGCTGGGCGTCGACCACCAGCGCGTCGACCCCGGCGTCGAGGCGGGGCCCGTCGACGCCGGCGTCGGCCGGATCCCACGGCGAGCCGTCGTTGGGCCGGCGCGGGGTCGGCGACTCGACCCGCCAGTCGACCGCGACCACGTCGGTCGCCGCGATCCGGGCCAGCGCCAGGCCGGCCGGCGGCGGCACCGCCGCGCTGGCGTCGTCGGGGCCGAACAGATCGCGCACCGGCGCGGCGACCGCGCCCCAGCGCACGCAGTCGTAGCGGGTCGCGCTCGACACCAGGCACACCTGGCCGGCGTCGAGATCGAGCGGCGGCACCAGGCTGCCGTCGGCGCCGGTGGCGAACTCGGCCTGGGCCGCGGGCGTGGCCAGGAGCAGGTAGCTGCCGGCGGCCAGGCAGGTGGCGCTGGCGAACGGCGCGACGTCGCCGAGCACCGCGCCGGCGGCGTCGTAGCTGACCACCCGCGTCGACGGGAACACGCACGCCGCGGCCGTGGCCTCGAGCTCGACGTAGCGCGCCGCCGGATCGCCGCTGCCAGCCGCGGTCGCGACCTCCGACAGGCGCACGTCGGCGAGGTCGGCCGCCGCCGGCGCCGCGGCCGCCGCCAGCGCGATCACGGTGGCCGGCCAGCGCATGCGGCATCCTACCTGGGTTCGGGCCCGCGACGCTGATGTCACGCCCGGGTTGCGAGAGCCGCGGCCCGGGGCCTAGGATGGCCGCGGGTTAGACAACCCTCCCGGCTTGACGGCAGTCCTAGCCCGAAGCCGCCTCGCCGTGACATGGTTGTCACGGTGCCGCCCGCCCCGCCCCCGTGATCGACGTCGGACAGGTCCTCGACAAGTACGAGCTCCTGGCGCGCGTCGGCCAGGGCGGGATGGCGGTCGTCTATCGCGGGATCGATCACTCGCTCAAGCGCGAGGTCGCGGTGAAGGTGCTGCACCGGCACCTGGCCGAGCACGCCGAGGCCCGCGACCGGTTCGAGCGCGAGGCCCACGCGGTCGCCAAGCTCCGCCACGAGAACATCCTCGAGATCTTCGCGTACTCGGGCAAGGAGTCGCCCGAGAGCTACATCGTCACCGAGTTCATCGACGGCGCCACGCTCAAGCAGTTCGTCACCGACCACCCGCCGCGGTTCGCCGAGATCGGCGCGATGGTCGTGGCCGAGATCGGGCGGGCGCTGGCCCACGCCCACGGCCACGGCGTGCTGCACCGCGACGTCAAGCCCGAGAACGTGATGATCCGCTCGGACGGCGTGGTCAAGCTGACCGACTTCGGCATCTCGCAGATGGTCGACGCCCAGCGCATGACCGTCACCGGCCAGCTGCTGGGCTCGCCCGCGTACATGTCGCCCGAGCACGTGCTGGGCCACGAGCTCGACTTCCGCACCGACGTGTTCGCCGCGGGGATCGTGCTGTACCAGCTCACCGTCGGCAAGCTGCCGTTCGACGGCAAGAACCCGCACGAGATCCTGAAGCGGATCGCCGAGTGCAAGTACGTCGATCCGCGGCAGGCCAACCCCCGCGTCGGCGGCGAGCTCGGGCGGATCATCGTCAAGGCGATGGCGGCCGACCCGGCCGATCGCTACCCCACGATGACCGCGATGGTGGCCGATCTCGAGGGCTACCTCGACGGCTCGGGCCTGGGCACGCCCAAGGACGAGCTGGCCCGCTACTTCGCCGCGCCGGCGGTCTACGAGGTCGCGCTGGGCCAGCGCCTGGTCGATCACCTGCTCCGGCGGGCCAAGGCCGAGCTCCCGACCCGCCACGCGCTCGCGCTCGACCTGCTCGATCGGGTGCTGACGATCGACCCGGACCACGAGGGCGCGCGGCTGCTGCTGGCGTCGATCGAGCGCCGGCACCGCTGGCGGCGGGTCGCGGTCGGGGTCGGGCTGGTCGTGCTCGCGGGCGGCGGCGGCTGGGGCCTGCGCCACGCGCTGCGCGGCGGCGCGACGCCGCGCCCGGCGATCGACGCCGCGGTGGCCGCCGACGCCGCGGTCGACGCGCCCCCGCCGGTCGACGCCGGCGCGCTCGACGCCGGCGACCTCGACGCCTCCGCCGAACCGATCGACGCCGACGTCGACGCGCCGATCGACGACCCGGGCCCGCGCCGCGCCGACGCGCACGCGTTGCTGCCGGCGCCGCCCGAGGACGCCGCGGCGGCGCGCACGTTCACGCTGTCGGTGTCGCCGCCCGACGCCGAGGTCCGGATCGGCGAGGGCCCGTGGCAGCGCTACCTCGGCGGCCACGCCGAGCTGCCGGCGCCGACCGCGGCGACCGGGCGGACCGTGCGCCGCGACGACTGCTGCGAGCCGAGCCAGCGCCGGGTCGGCCCCGAGTCGGCCGGCGGCCGGATCGCGATCGCGCTCGGGTTCTTGCCGGCCCAGCTCACGCCACGGTGCGCGCGCGCCGACGTCCAGGTCGAGATCGACGGCCACACCGCGCGCCTCGACAAGCCGACGCTGATCACGTTCGGCGGCGCGCTGACCCAGCGTCAGGTGACGGTGCGGTTCATCGGTGACACCATCACGAGCCAGAAGGTCACCGTGCGCTACGCCGAAGCCAAGGAGGTCACGTGCGCGCCCTAGCCGGGCTCGCGCTCATGGCGGTCGCGGCCGTGGCCGCGGTGGCGCCCGCCGCCGACGCGGCGACGCCGGCCGAGGACCTGGCCCGGGCCCGGGCGGCGTTTCGCCAGGGCGAGTACGGCGCCGCGATCCCGCTCTTGAGCTACCTGCTCTACCCGGCGCCGCGGCTGGCCCGGGCCGAGGACCTGCTCGAGGCCCACGTGCTGCTGGGCGTGTGCGCGTTCGAGACCGGCGACCGGGCCACGGCCAGCCGCGAGTTCGAGGAGGCCCTGTACCTGCAGACCGACCTCACGCTCGACACCGTCCTGTTCTCGGCCGACGCGGTCCGCTACTTCGACGAGCAGAAGGCGCTCGTGGCCGAGCGCGCCCGGCTCGACGCCGAGCGCCGGCGCATCGCCGAGGAGAACGAGCGCTACAAGCGGCTGCTGGCGTCGATGGTCGTGATCGAGACCCGGCCCTACTACATCAACTTCGTGCCGTTCGGCGCCGGCCAGTTCCAGAACGGCCAGCCGGGCAAGGCCATCGCGTTCGCGGCCAGCCAGGGCGTGACCGGCGCGGTGTCGGCCGGCATCTGGCTCTACCTGGTCGGCACCTACGGCATCAACGGGGTCGTGCCCGACGAGGACAACCAGTTCGTGCGCCGCCTCGAGGCGATCGAGATCGGCGCCGGCGTCGCCTGCCTGGGCCTGATGGCCTGGGGCATCGTCGACTCGCTGCGCCACTACCAGCCGTCGGTGCAGCGCAAGCCCGACGAGTCGCTGCTGCCGCCCGAGCTGCGGCGCAAGGATCCGCCGCCGCCCAAGCCGACCAGCCGGCTCGAGCTGACCCCCACCCTCAGCCCCGACGGCGCCGGCCTCAGCGTGCGCCTGCAGTTCTGATCCGCCTCGACGAGGACCCATGCCATCGCTCCGCCTCACCGCCCCCGGACGACCACCGACGGTCTACCACCTGTACAAGAAGATCACGTCGATCGGCTCGGGGCCCGACAACGACGTCGTGCTGCCGGACCCGCTGGTCGGCGACACCTACGCGTCGATCCACTTCGACGGTCAGACCTACACGATCACGACGATGGCGCGGAAGGCCGAGGTCATCGTCAACGGCAAGAAGCGCGGCAAGCACAAGCTGTCCCACGACGACAAGCTGGTGATCGGCAGCTGCGAGCTGCGGTTCGCGCTGATCGACGAGGCGCCGCCGATCGAGGAGGAGGCCGCCCAGACCGTCGCCGACCTCGACGCCTACGCCAAGCTGTTCGACTTCTCCGAGAAGCTGATGCAGAAGCGCGACCTGACCGAGCTGCTCGACACGCTCATGGATCTGGTCATCGAGATCACCAACGCCGACAAGGGCTTCCTGATCCTGATGGAGGGCGACACGCTCGACGTCAAGATCGCGCGCAACCTGCGGCGCGAGAACATCGCCGACGCGGTCAGCCAGCTCTCGGACTCGATCGTGGCCAAGGTCGTCGCCAGCCGGCGCCCGGTGATCATCTCCGACGCCATGAACGACCACGAGTTCGCGGCCGCCAAGAGCGTCATGCAGCTGCGCCTGTCGAGCGTGATCTGCGTGCCGCTGCTCGACCGCGGCCGGCTGCTCGGGATCATCTACGTCGGCAACGACTCGATCGTGAACCTGTTCCAGGAAGCGACGATGCGGGTGCTGACGGTGTTCTCGGCCCAGGCGTCGCTGATCGTCTCGAACGCGCTCCTGCTCAACGAGCTGCAGGTCGACAACCGCAAGCTGGCCGAGCGGCTCGAGGCGGTCCGGTTCGGCGAGATCGTCGGCACCAGCCCGCCGATGCAGTCGGTCTACCGCAAGGTCGAGAAGATCGCGCCGACCGACATCTCGGTGCTGATCACCGGCGAGACCGGCACCGGCAAGGAGCTGATCGCGCGCGAGATCCACACCCGCTCGCCGCGCGCCGGCAAGCCGTTCATCACGATCAACTGCGGCGCGATCCCCGAGAACCTGCTCGAGAGCGAGCTGTTCGGCCACGTCAAGGGCGCGTTCACCGGCGCGGTCGCCAACAAGCTGGGCAAGTTCCAGGCGGCGCACCGCGGCACGCTGTTCCTCGACGAGGTCGGCGAGATGCCGCTCGAGCTGCAGGTCAAGCTCCTGCGCGCGATCCAGGAGCGGGTCGTGGTCCGGGTCGGCGACACCCGCTCGGAGTCGGTCGACATCCGGATCCTGACCGCGACCAACCGCGACCTCGAGAAGGAGATCGCCGGCGGCCGGTTCCGCGAGGATCTCTACTACCGGCTCAACGTCGTCAACCTGCAGCTGCCGCCGCTGCGCGCCCGCGGCGAGGACGTCATCGTGATCGCGCGCTACCTGCTGTCGCGCTACACCCGCGAGTTCGACGCCAAGGTGAAGGGCTTCTCGCCCAACGCCACCGTGGCGATGCGCAAGCACGCCTGGCCCGGCAACATCCGCGAGCTCGAGAACCGCATCAAGAAGGCGATCGTGCTGGCGGAGTCGACGGTGATCGGCCCCGACGATCTGGGGCTGTCGGCCGAGAACCTGCCGTCGATCCTCACGCTGGCCGAGGCCAAGGACAAGTTCCAGCGCGACTACATCAACGAGGTGCTCGCCGTGAACAACGGCAACCGCACCAAGACCGCGCGCGATCTCGGCGTGGATCCGCGCACGATCTTCCGCCACCTCGAGAAGGAGGCCGGCGGCGACGCCTTCGACGAGGGCGCGCTCGAATGAGCCCGCGGCCGGCGCCCGCGACGGCGCCCGGGATCGGCCCGGGATCCGTGACATCGGTGCCGTACCTGGGGTCCGCGTCGGCGCGGTCCGCACTGGGTAAGCACCTGATGACAAAGGCGAATGCCTCGATGGCGCGCGGCGTGCATGGTCTTGCGCTCGTGCTCCTCGCCACCCTCGGCGGCTGCGTGATCCCGCCGCCGCTCCAGACCGACCAGCCCGACGCCGGCGCCAACCACCCGCCGTCGCTCCGGTCGGTGCGCGACGGCAACGGCGAGGAGCTGGTCCGGCCCGGGCCGCACACGTTCGTGGTCGGCTCCGGCGAGCTGCGCATCACCGCGTCGGACACCGACGTCGGCGACACGCTCTTCTTCCGGATGTACGTCGACTACGGCATCGAGCGGCAGACCCCGGTCCGCGCCGAGTGCATGGCCGCGCCCGGCCCGACGCCGACGCTCGAGCGCACGACCACGTGCTCGCTGATCGGCGTCTGCTCGGACGATCTGGCCGACACGCTCACGCACGTGTTCGAGCTCGACGTGCTCGACCGCCAGCCGGCCAGCACCGCCACCCGGATGTACCGCGACGTGACCGCGCCCGGCGAGATCGCGACCTTCTGGTGGAACATCATCTGCGAGCGGGCCGCGTCGTGAGGACCCGCCTGGCCGCCGCGCTCGCGCTGGCGCTGGCCGCGTGCCTGCCGGCCGCGGACTCGCCCCAGGCGTCGGTCGAGTGCGAGGTCCAGGCGGACTGCAACGGCGCCGCCGGCGAGGTCTGCGACGTCGGCGTGTGCTGGGGTGACCCGCCGACCGGCCGGTACTCGGCGCTGGTGACGCCGCCGACCGAGCTGCGCGGCGCGCTGGTCAAGACCGCGATCGCCGACCTGACGATGGCCGCCGACGGCACGCTCGGCAACGGCATCGATCAGGCGCTGATCCTCGACGCGGCGGTGACCGTGCGCGGCACCGTCACGATCCCGTGCCCGCCGACGGGGCCCGCGTGCGTCGAGCGCTTCCCGCTGCCGGGGCAGGTCCGGTTCAGCCGAGCGCCGGCGTTCCCGGGCGGCCCCAAGGTGGCCGAGGTCGCCGAGGTCGCCGACGACGGCACCTACCAGGTCGCGCTGGCGCGGCCGCGCGCCGGCGCGCCGCTCGACTACATGGTCACGTTCACCCCGGCGACGCAGCCGCGCACGCCGGGCGGCCGCGTCGCCGCCGAGTTCCTGGCGCCGGCGATGCTCGACCGCCAGTTCTCGAGCGACGACATCGATCTCGACACCGGCACGATCCAGTTCGACCTCGATCTCGACCCGGCCCAGCAGCGGGCGATGGCCGGGCAGCTCACGCGGCCGGTGATCGACGGGCCGGTCGCCGGGTGGCGGGTCGTGGCCGAGGTGGTCACCAACCCCGTCGTCGGCGCCCGCCAGGTGGTCTCGACCCTGGCGATCACCGACGAGGCCGGCATGTTCGAGCTGCGCCTGCCGACCGGCACCGACGTCGTCGACGTGCTGCTGTCGCCGCCGCTCGCGGCCGACATCGACCACCGCCCGTCGGTGCGCATGCGCGACGTCGTGGTCAGCGCGTCGATGCCGGCGGTCGACGTGCCGCTGCTGGGACAGCCGGTCGAGGCCACGATCGCGGTCACCGGCGTGGCCGGCGCCGGCGGCACCGTCGCGGTCGACGGCGCCACCGTCGTGGTCCGGCTCGACCGCATGCTCGGCGGCGGCCGCGAGCTGACCGTCGAGGCCCGCACGACCTCGATCGGCGGGACCGCCACGCTGCTGCTGTTCCCGCTGCTCGAGAGCCAGCCGCTCGTGTACACGGTCGACGTGCTGCAGCCGCCCAACGGCGAGCTGGCGGCGCACTACGGCGAGACCCTGACCCCGGCGCTGGGCGGCCTGGCGGTGGCGCTGCCGCGCCGGCGCGTCCTGGTGGGCCGGGTCCGCGACTTCGAGGGCCGCGGCGTCGCCGGCGCCACCGTCACCGCCGCGGTCTCGGCCGCCTCGCTGTGCGTGCTGTCGTCCGACGCCAGCCGGATCGCGCTGGGCCAGGCGCCGGCCCAGGCGACCACCACCAGCAAGGGCGAGTTCACGCTCTACGTCGACGGCGATCTGGCCGGGGTCGAGCTGACCTACGACGTCACGGTCCGCCCGAGCACCACCGACCTGCGGCCCGAGTGGACCTTCCTCGAGGTGTCCCCCGACGGCGCCGGCGACCTCGACCTGCCCGACGCCGCCCACGTGCGCGGGCTGGTGCTCGCCGCCAACCACGGCCCGGTCGCCAACGCCGCGCTGACGGTCTACGAGCAGCTCGACGAGAGCCCCGGGTGCGTGTCGGCGCTCGGCACCGGCGCGACCGCGGTCGTGCGCGGTCGCGGCGCGTCCGACGACGTCGGCAGCGCGGCGGTCGTGCTGCCGCGCTCGCCCTGACCCGCGCCGGCGTCGGCCCGGGCCGCGGCGGTCGTGCGGTCGCGCTCGCCCTGACCCGCGCCCCCCAGCGTCCTCCCGGGCCGCCGCGGTCGTGCGGCCGCGCTCGCCGCGCCCCGCGCCCGAAACCCTACCGGCCGCGGTCGTGCGGCCGCGCTCGCCGTGACCCGCGCCCGAACCCGGGCTACGCCCGATCGTTGTCGCCGCGGCTGTCCTTGGCGCGCGTGAACACCCGGATCGGCGTGCCCTTGAAGCCGTAGCGCTTGCGCAGCTGGTTGGCGAGGAAGCGCCGGTACGCCGGCGACACGCCGCCCACCGCGCTGACCTTGAGCACGAACGTCGGCGGCGCCACCGCGGCCTGGGTCAGGTAGTAGATCCGCACCGACTTGCCGCGCCAGATCGGCGGCGGCACGGTCTCGCACACCTCGGCGAAGAACCGGTTGAGCTCGGAGGTCGTGATCCGCCGGCCGTGCTGGGCGGCGACCTTGGCGACCGCGTCCATCAGCCGGTCGACGCCGTCGCCGCGCTCGGCCGAGACCATCACCGTCGGCGCCCAGGTCACGAAGTGGAAGTTGTCGGCGGTGGCGGCGCGCACCGCCTCGGCCGCGCCGCTGCCGCGCACGAGGTCGCTCTTGTTGAGCGCGATCACCAGGGCCTTGCCGGCCTCCTCGGCCGCGCCGGCGAGGCGCGCGTCCTGCTCGCTCGGCCCGACCGCCGCGTCGATCACCAGCACGACCACGTCGGCGCGCTCGATCTGCCCGAGCGCCATCGTGACCGCGAGCTTCTCGACGTCGGCCTCGACCCGGGCCTTGCGCCGGATGCCGGCGGTGTCGACCAGGATGTAGTCGTGGCCCGCGAACGACAGCGGCGTGTCGACCGGATCGGTCGTCGTGCCCGGCTGGTGATGCACCAGCGAGCGCTCCTCGCCGAGCAGCCGGTTGCACAGCGACGACTTGCCCGCGTTGGGCTTGCCCAGGAGCGCGATCCGCACCGGCCCGGCGTCGGCGTCGGCGCGGTGGGGACGACGGCGGCGCGTCACCCGCGCCGGCGCGGGCGCGTCCTCGTCCTCGGCGGCGTCCTCGTCGTCCTCGAGCACGTCCTCGTCGTCCTCGTCGTCCTCGACCTCGTCGTCGCCCTCGACCGCGTCGTCGTCGGGGGCCGGCGCCGCGACGGCCGGGGCCGGCGCCGTCAGGCCCAGCACGCTGACGATCTGCTCGAGCAGGCGGTCGAAGCCGCGGCCGTGCGCCGACGAGACCGCGAACGGCTCGCCCAGGCCGAGGCTGTAGAAGTCGGCGACCTCGACGTCGCGCTTGGGCGAGTCGATCTTGTTGACCGCGAGCACGACCGGCTTGCCGGTGGCGCGGATGACCCGGGCGACCTCGGCGTCGAGCGGGGCCAGGCCGGCGGCGCCGTCGACCACGAGCACCAGCGCGTCGGCCTCGTCGATCGCGCGCCAGGCCTGGCGGTGGATGCCGCGGCCGATCACGTCGCCCTCGGCGGCGGGATCGAGCCCGCCGGTGTCGATCACGCGCACGACCGCGCCGAAGTACTCGAACTCGCCGTAGCGACGATCGCGGGTCAGGCCCGGGGTGTCGTGGACCAGCGCGGGCCGGCCGCCGACCATGCGGTTGAACAGGGTCGACTTGCCCACGTTGGGGCGGCCGACCAGGGCGATGGTGGCGGTCATGACTCTCCCCGATACCCGAAGCGCCGGATGGCGGCGTCGGCGGTGGTCCACGCCGGCGCGATCTTCACCAGGAGGCTGAGGTGCACCGCGCAGCCGAACAGCTCACCCAGCGCGAGCCGGGCGGCGACGCCCAGCTCCTTGATGCGCTGGCCGCCGCGGCCGATCACGATCGCCTTCTGCGAGTCGCGCTCGACCGCGATGTAGGCGCCGATCGACAGGTCGCCGCGATCGTGCTCCTCGAAGCGCTCGATCACCACCGCGGCGCTGTACGGCAGCTCCTTGCCGAGCTGTCGGAACAGCTGCTCGCGGATCAGCTCGGCGGCGAGGAACGGCTCGGCGCGATCGGTGACCATGTCGGTCGGGAACATCGCCGGGCCGACCGGCAGGCGCGCCGCGATCGTCGCGACCAGGCGCGGGACGTTGTCGCCGGTGCTGGCCGCGATCGGCACCACCTCGATCGGCGTGGCGCGGCCCTGGCCCCAGGCGTACCAGCTCTCGATCAGCGGCAGCAGGTCGGGCTTGTGGACCCGATCGACCTTGTTGAGCGCGACCACCAGGCTCGAGCCGGCGATCGTCGCGACCAGCTCGGCGGCGTCGGGCTCGGCCAGGCGCCCGGGGCGGGCGGCGCGGCCCTCGCTGGCGTCGATCACCAGCAGCGTGACGTCGCCGTCGGCGGCGGCGGCCAGCGCCTCGTCGCGCATGAAGCGGCGCAGCGCGCCCTTGCCGTGCTGGATGCCGGGCGTGTCGACGAAGCAGATCTCCACGTCGGGGCCGCGGTGGATGCCGAGGATGCGGTTGCGCGTGGTCTGCGGCTTGGGCGACACGGCGACCAGGCGCTTGCCGACCAGGCGGTTGAGCAGCGTCGACTTGCCGACGTTCGGCAACCCGACGATCGCGCAGCTACCAGCGCGGAGGTGGGTCGCAGGGGCGGTCATGGGGGACCGCGTATAGCGCGGGCGCCACGCCGGCACAAGCCGCCGAAAACTGGACCTGCACAACCGCCTGGCCGACCCTGGCCCCGTGGTCCCGCTCGTCCTCGCGCTGGCGTCGCTCGTCGCGGTCGCCCTGCCCGCTCCCGGCATGTTCGTGGCGCTGGGGCTCGGCATCGGCGGGGTCGGCCTGGGCCTGCGGGGGGCCCGGCGCGGCGCGGGCCCGGCCCGGCTCGCCGCCACCGCCGGCGCCGCGGTCGCGCTGGTCGGCGCCGGGCTCGCGGCGGCACGGTTCGCGGTCACGCTGCTCGCGCTCGATCGCCTGGTCGCCCTGGCCGGCTGAGGCCGCCGCGAGGCTCAGCGCCCGACGACCATGACCCAGGTCGCGGCGCCGACGACGCCGAGAACGACCAGCACCGCGGCGACCCCACGGGCGAGCGCCTTGCGATCGACCGTGGCCAGCATCTCGCGCAGCTCCATCGCGCGGCGATCGTCGGTGGCGATCGCCAGATCGGCGGCGTCGAGCACGGCCAGCGCCGACGCCAGCGACGTCGGCCGCTCGATCGCCAGCTCGCTGCCGAGGTCGCGCAGGGCCCGATCGCGCTGCTTCTCGAGATCGGCGACGCCACGCTCGATGACCCGTCGGGTCGCCGCGACCGCGCCGAGCTCGTCGGCCGCGCGCTCGCCGGCGGCGATGATCGCGGCCTTGGCGTCGGCCAGGCGGCGCTGGGCGTCGGTGCGATCGGCCTCGAGCCCGGCGATCCGGGGCGTCAGCGCGGCCAGCTGCGCCGCCAGCGCCGGCTCGTCGCGGGCGATCGCGACCCGCTCGGCCCGCAGGGTCGCGATCTCGGCCTCGACGCCGGCGCGCTCGGCCTTGCCGCGCATCGCCACGGCCTTGGCCTCGTGGGCGCGCAGCGCGTCGTCCTGACGGGTCAGGGTCGCGCGCAGCGCG
Organism: Myxococcales bacterium; assembly: GCA_016717005.1. Classification (NCBI taxonomy): domain Bacteria; kingdom Pseudomonadati; phylum Myxococcota; class Myxococcia; order Myxococcales; species Myxococcales bacterium. The sequence continues at coordinate 24,043 of JADJUF010000021.1, forward strand.
TCGCCCTGCTTGCGCACGCCCTCGGCCTCGCGCTCGAGCGGGGCCAGCCGGCCAGCGATCGCGACCAGCTCGGCGTCGATCGCGCGCACCGCCTCGTGCTGCTTGTCGAGCTCGCCCTTGTGGTTGCGCTCGATCGCGGCGGCGTCGGCGTCGGCCGCGGCCGCCTGGCCCGAGCGCCCGGCCCGCGCCTCCTCGAGCTCGGCCAGCGCGTCGCGCGCCGCGACCATCCGCGCGCTGGCCAGCCCGGGGTCGGCGACGCCGTCGGCGCCGAGCGCGATCAGCGCGCGCTCACGCTCGGCCTGGCGGGCCGCGAGCGCGCCCTCGAGGCGGCGCAGCTCGCGCCGGGACGCGGCGCTGCCGAACAGCACGGTCGCGACGTACGCGACGTCGCCGCTCAGCCCGCGACGGCGACGAAACGTCGCGCGCACCGGCAGCGACGCGCCGGCGACGACCGGCGCGCGCGCAGCCTCGGCCAGGACGATCGCGTCGCCGCGCGGATCGACCCGGGTGTCGTCGTCCCGCTCGGCGTCGGTCGGATCGGCGCGGCTCGCGATGATGACCGGCGGCAGCTCGGTCGACGGGGCGACGGGCGGTGGCGCCGACGGGCGATCCCGGCGCGGCGGGAGCGGCGGCGGACGGGTCGTCGCCGAGGTGCGCGCTGGCGATGCGGCTGGTGTGGGCGGTGTGGGTGCGGCGGGTGCGGTGGGTGCGGGCGCGGGGTCGGCCGGCCGGTCGGGCACATCCCAGCCACCCGCGAGGCGATCGATCCGCGCTCGGGTATCGTCGCTGGCGCGTCGCGACGGATCCTTCTCACCCACGTGCGGACCATATCACGGGCCCGCAGGCGCGGAATTCGCGGTCGCGATCTCGCAACCAGGTTGCCATCGACCTACCTTGTTGACAACTGGGCGGCAGGGCCTGCCAATATAGGTGACATGGGCCGGGCCAGCGTGCGGTACGAGTTCCAGGCGGATCTGGGCGCTGGCGCTCAAGGGAGGGTCGTCCGGGTGCTCGATCGCCAGCGTCACCAGACCCTGGCGCTCAAGGCCGTGGCACCAGGCGCCCGGGCCAACCTGGTTCGGGAGTTCAGCCGCCTGGCCGGGCTCGAACACCCGACCTTGCCACGGGTGCACGACGTCGGGATCCTCGACGCCGACCTGGGGCCGATCGCCGCGGGCACCGCGTACTACACCGCCGACGAGCTGGTCGGGCGCACGCTGGCCCAGGCGGCGCCGCTCGGGCCCACCGAGCTCTGGGCCGTGGCGGTGGACGTCGCCGCGGCGCTGGCGATGCTGCACGGTACCGGGCTCGTCCACTGCGACGTGGCCCCTGCCAACATCGTGGTCACCGGCGTCGGCGCCGCCACCCGCGCGGTGCTGATCGATCTGGGCCTCGCCGGCGCCGCGGGGCTCGAGGGCGCGGCCCGGGGCACGCCCCAGTTCCTGGCGCCCGAGGCCCTGGCCGGCCGCGTCCATCCCCCGGGCGATCTGTACGGGCTCGGCGCCAGCCTGTTCTTCGCGGCCCGCGGCGTCGCGCCGGTGGCCGGCGACGGGGCCGCGCTGATCGCCGCGATCGTCGGCGCGCCGCGCCCGCGCCTGTCCGACGCCGAGGCGCCGGGCCTGGCCGACCTCATCGACGAGCTGCTCGCGCTCGATCCCGAGCGGCGCCCGCCGTCGGCGCTGGCGGTGTTCGCGCGGGCCCACGCGGCCCGGGCGGCCTTGCCGGCGACGGTGGCCGAGCGCCCGACACCCCCGGCCGCGGTGCCGCGGGTGATCGGCGGGGACGCCTGGCCGTCGCTCGAGCCGGCGATCGCCGCGGTCGCCGCGCGCTGCGCGCAGGCGCGGGCCGGGGTGTCGGCGCCGCCGGTGCTGGTGCACGGGCCGATCGGCTGCGCCGCGCGCGCGGTGGTCGAGCACGGCCTGCGCCGCGATCAGATCGCCGCGACCCTGCACGGCGCGTCGACGCTGGTCGTGACCACCGCCCACCTCGACGACGGCGCGGCGCTGGCGCCGGCCGGCGCCGACGATCAGCGCGGCCGCGCGCTGGCCGAGCGCGCGATCGCGGCCGCGGTCGCGACCACCGGCGCGGCGCGGGTGCTCGATCTGACCGACGACGAGCGCGCGCCCGCGGCGATCGCCGCGCTCGACGGCGCCGCCGGCCCGGCCGCGGTGTTCGTCGTGGTCGAGGGCGACGAGCCGCCGAGCGCCCCCGGCCCGGTGATCACGATCCGCCCGTGCACCCGCGCCGAGCTGGGCGCGATCGCGACGGCCGCGTGCGGCGGCGCGGTCACCGACGCGTGGCTCGACGCGCTGGTCCGCGCCAGCCGCGGCCTGCCCAACCTCGCGCTGACGATCCTCGCGGCGCTCGGCGCCGACGGTGGCGATCCGCGCGCGGGCGACCCGGCCACGCCGATCGCGGGGCTGGCCGCGGTCGTGGCGCGCGCGGCGCTCGCGGCCGACGAGCACGCGGCGACCGTGGCGCGGGTGCTGGCGCTGTGGCGCGACCGGCTCGAGCTCGAGGAGCTGGCGGCGATCCTCGAGCCCCACGGCCTCGACCTCGCGGCCGGGGCGGCGGCGCTCGCGCGGCTCGAGCGCCTGGGCGCGCTCACCCGCGACGGCCACGCGCTGGCGGCCGGCGTCGCCGAGGCGGTGCGCGCCGCGCTGCCCACGGCCGAGGCCGCGGCGCTCGCGACGACGATCGTCGAGGCCGCGCGCGCGCGCGGGCTGGCGCCGGCCCGGTGGGGCGCGGTGCTCCTGGCGCTGCCGCTCACGCCCGCGCTGGCCGCGCTCGAGGTCGAGCTGGCGACGGCGGCGCTGGCGCGCGGCGCGCCGCGCCGAGCCCTCGAGCTGGCCGAGGCGGCGACCGACGACGACGGCGACACCGGCGCCGAGGCCGCGCTCCTCGCGGCGCGCGCGGCCCTGGTGCTGGGCGCCTACGCCCGCGCGCGCACCGCGCTGGCCCGGGCCGAGCGCGCGCCGGCGCTGGTGCGCCCGGCCCGGCTGGTGGCGGCCCGGATCGCCCAGCGCGCCGGCGATCTCGATCAGGCCGAGGCGATCCTGACCGAGCTGGCGACGACCGCGCCGACCGACCCGGCCCGCATCGGCGCCCACGCGCGGCTGCTGGTCGCGCGCGGCCGCTACCGCGACGCGGTCACGACCGCGGCTGCGCTCGAGCCGGTCCCGGCCACCGCCGCCGGCGCGCTGTGCGCCGAGGCCCGCGCCACCGCGCACCTGTACCTGGGCGAGCTGACCGACGCCGAGGTCCACGTCGCCACCGCCCTGGCGATCGGCCAGGCCACCGGCGACGACGCGGTGCGCGCCCGGGCGCTGGTCGTGCGCGGCATGATCGCGCAGGCCGGCGGCGGGCTGCTGGCCGCGACCCGGCTCTACCGCGACGCCGCCGCGGCCGCGCGCACCGGCGGCGACGGCCACACCGCGGCGGTGGCGCTGCAGAACCACGCCGCGGCGCTGGCCGAGCGCGGCCTGCACGGCGCGGCGCTGCCGGCGCTGGCCGCCGCGGGCGCCGAGCTGGTCGGCCTCGGGCGCGTGGCCGAGCTGGCGGCGGTCGAGGCCAACCGCGCGGTGTCGCTGCTCGCGTGCGGACAGCTCGACGCCGCCCACGCCGCCGCGACCAGCGCGCTCGAGCGCGCCACCGCCGCCGGGCTGCCGGTGCCGCGCTTCTACGCGACGCTGGTGCTCGGCGACGTCGCCCGGCGCCGCCGCGACGACGCCGGGGCCGCCGCGCGCTACCGCGCCGCCTGGGCCGACGCGGTCGCCGCCGCCCTGCCCGATCGCGCCCACGCCCAGCGCAGCCTGGCCGAGGTGGCGCCCGACGCGGCCGCCGCCGCCGACGCGCTCGCCGCCGCCGACGCGCTCGATCACGACGACGACGACCGCGATCGCACGACCGTCGCGCGCGGCCGCGTCGCGATCCGCGGCCTCGCGCCGGCCGCCCCGACGCTGATCGACGCGCTGACCGTCGCCGGCGAGCGGGCCCGGCGCGACGGTCGCCAGGATCGCGCCTGGCGCGCGCTGGCGCTGGCCGCCGAGCTGGCGCGCCGCGCCGACGCCCCCGGGGCCACCGCGCGCGCCCAGCGCGCCCGGGCCTGGCTCGACGAGCTCGTCGCCGCGACCCCCGACCCCTGGAGGGCAGGACTCATGACCGACCCCGACGCCGCCTACCTCAGCGCCCCGCCCCGCCCGGCCGAGGCGACCGGGCCCGCGCCCAGCACCGCCGCCGAGCTGGCCCGGCTGCGGCGCTTGCTCGGGCTGGCCCGCCGGCTGTCGGCCGACGTCGAGCTCGACCGGGTCCTCGACGAGATCATCGACGCCGCGGTCGAGCTGACCGGCGGCGAGCGCGCGTTCGTGCTGCTGGGCGAGGCCGACGGCGCCGACGGCGCCCCGGGCGAGCTGGCGGTCGCCGCGGCCCGCGGCTTCGTCGCCGACGCGCTGGCGCCCACCGCGATCAGCCGCTCGATCGCCCAGCGCGCGATCGCCACCGGCGAGGCGGTCGTGACCGTCGACGCCGGCGCCGACGATCGCTTCGACGGCGCCGCCTCGATCGCGGCCCTGCGCCTGCGCTCGGTGGTGGCGGTGCCGCTGTTCCAGCGCGGCCACGTCATCGGCTGCCTGTACGTCGATCACCGGCTGCGCGTCAGCGCCTTCGACGATCACGCCGCGACCACGCTGACCGAGCTGGCCGGGATCGCCGCGGTCGCGATCTCGACCGCGCGCTTCGTCGCCGCCGCCCGCGCCGACGCCCGCGCGATCGCCGACCTCAACGCCCGGCTGGCGGCCGAGATCGCCGAGCGCGACGCCGAGCTCGCGGTCGTGCGCGCGGCGGCGCCGACCCGCCCGCGCCGGCCCGGGCTCGAGGCCATCGTCGGCGACTCGCCCGCGATCGCCGCCGTGCTCGACCTGATCGAGCGCGCGGCCCAGGTGTCGCTGCCGGTGGCGATCGCCGGCGAGAGCGGCACCGGCAAGGAGCTGTGCGCGCGCGCGGTCCACGACGTCGGGCCGCGGCGCGAGCGCCCGTTCGTCGCGATCAACTGCGGCGCGATGCCCGAGGCCCTGCTCGAGTCGGAGCTGTTCGGCCACGTCCGCGGCGCGTTCACCAGCGCCGAGCGCGATCGCAAGGGCCTGTTCGAGATCGCCGACGGCGGCACGCTGTTCCTCGACGAGATCGCCGACACCAGCCCGGCGATGCAGGCCAAGCTCCTGCGGGTCGTCTCCGACGGCGTGGTCCGCCGGGTCGGCGACGAGCGCAGCCACAAGGTCGACGTCCGCCTGGTCACCGCGAGCCGGGTGCCGCTGGCCGAGCTGGTCGCGGCCGGCCGCTTCCGCGACGACCTGCGCTACCGCCTCGACGTGATCGGCATCGCGATGCCGCCGCTGCGCGCGCGCCCCGGCGATCTGCCGGCGCTGGTCGGTCGGCTGCTCGCGCGGATCGTCGGCGATCGCCCGCCGCCCAAGGTCGGCCGCGACGCCGCGCGGGCGCTGGCCCGGTACGCCTGGCCCGGCAACGTGCGCGAGCTCGAGAACGCGCTGGCCCGCGCGGTCGCGCTCGGCAGCGATCCGATCACCGTCGACGATCTGCCCGAGCCGCTGCGCGCGCCGACCGGCCCGTCGCTGCGGGCGCCGGCCGACGGCGACCTCGCGCTCAAGCCCGCGGTCGACGCGCTCGAGCGCGCGTACGTCGAGGCGGCGCTGACCCGGGTCCACGGCAACCAGAGCGCGGCCGCGCGGCTGCTGGGGCTGTCGCGGTTCGGCCTGCAGAAGAAGCTGCGCCGGCTCGGGCTCGACGCCCGACCCTGACCGGCGGCGGTGGTACCCTGGCCGCGATGGCGCTCTGGCTGTGGATCGTGTGTGCCCTCGGCGGGCTCCTGCTCGTGGTCGCGATCTACGACCTGACCCAGAAGCGGCGCGCGATCCTGCGCAACTTCCCGATCATCGGCCACTTCCGCTACCTGTTCGAGCTGGTCGGCCCCGAGCTGCGCCAGTACATCGTGACCGGCAACGACGAGGAGCGCCCGTTCTCGCGCGATCAGCGGCGCTGGGTCTACGCGTCGTCGAAGAAGGAGAACAACTACTTCGGCTTCGGCACCGACAACGATCTCGAGCAGGCCTCGTCGTACGTGATCGTCCGCCACGCCGCGTTCCCGCTGTCGGCCCACGTGCCGGCCACCGCCGACCTGCCGTGCGTCAAGGTCCTCGGCGGCACGCGCGGCCGCGCCAAGGCGTTCCGGCCCACCTCGATCGTCAACGTCTCGGCGATGAGCTACGGCTCGCTGTCGGGCGCGGCGGTGACCGCGCTCAACCGCGGCGTGGCGCTGGCCGGCGCGCTCCAGAACACCGGCGAGGGCGGCATCTCCGACTACCACCGCGCGGGCGGCGAGCTGATCTGGCAGATCGGCACCGGCTACTTCGGCTGCCGCGCCCCCGACGGGACGTTCTCGATCGAGCGGTTCCGCGAGTCGATCGCCTCGGCCAAGGTCAAGGCCATCGAGCTCAAGCTGTCGCAGGGCGCCAAGCCCGGCATGGGCGGGCTGCTCCCCGGCGCCAAGGTCACGCCCGAGATCGCGCGCATCCGCGGCGTGCCGGTCGGCCAGGACGTCCACAGCCCGGCCGCGCACTCGTCGTTCCGCGACGTGTCGTCGATGCTCGACTTCATCGAGCGCCTCGCCGACGAGACCGGCCTGCCGGTCGGGATCAAGAGCGCCGTCGGCGAGATGGCGTTCTGGCACGAGCTGGCCCGGCAGATGCGCCAGAGCGGCCGCGCGCCCGACTTCATCACGATCGACGGCGGCGAGGGCGGCACCGGCGCCGCCCCGCTGGTCTTCAGCGATCACGTCGCGCTGCCGTGGAAGCTCGGCTTCGCGGCGGTCTACCGGGCGCTGGCCGAGGAGGGCGTCCACGAGGACCTCGTCTTCATCGGCTCGGGCCGGCTCGGCTTCCCCGAGTCCGCGCTCCTGGCGCTGGCGATGGGCTGCGATCTGATCAACGTCGCGCGCGAGGCGATGCTGGCGATCGGCTGCATCCAGGCCCAGCGCTGCCACACCGGCCACTGCCCGACCGGCATCGCCACCCAGAACCGCTGGCTGATGCGCGGCCTCGATCCCACGCTCAAGAGCGCGCGCCTGGCCAACTACCTGGTGACGCTGCGCAAGGATCTGCTCCAGCTCGCCCACGCCTGCGGCCAGGTCCACCCGGCGCTGGTGCCGCTCGACAGCCTCGACGTCATCGACGGGCTGGTCCGGCGCTCCGCCAGCGAGGTGTTCGGGTACGCGCCCGGCTGGGGCCTGCCGCCGGCCGACGAGCGCGCGGCGATCGCCGCGGTCATGACCGCCGCCGCCGCGTGATCGCGCCGTCGGGCGATGGCGCCCGACGAGCGCGCGGCGATCGCCGCGGTCATGACCGCCGCCGCCGCGTGATCGCGCCGTCGGGCGATGGCGCCGGGCGCCGGCCTCGCGCTACCGTGCCGCGCCGATGACGTCCCTGCTCTTGTGGCTCGACATGGAGATGACCGGCCTCGATCCCGCGCGCGAGCGCGTGCTCGAGATCGCGACGATCGTGACCGACGATCTGCTCGAGGAGGTCGCGATCGGCCCCGACCTGGTCGTGCACCAGCCCGACGAGATCCTGGCGGCCATGGACCGCTGGAACACCGACCACCACGGCGGCTCGGGCCTGACCGAGCGCGCGCGCGCGTCGAGGGTGACCGAGGCCGAGGCCGAGGCCCAGACCCTGGCGTTCGTCGACGCCCACTTCGGCCCCAAGGATCGCCCGGTCCTGTGCGGCAACTCGATCCACCAGGATCGGCGGTTCATCCGCCGCTACCTGCCGGCGTTCGACGCCCGCCTGCACTACCGGATGATCGACGTGTCGACGGTCAAGGAGCTGGGCCGCCGCTGGTTCCCGACCGCGCTCGCGGCCCAGCCGCCCAAGGTCGAGAGCCACCGCGCGCTCGGCGACATCCGCGAGTCGATCGCCGAGCTGCGCTACTACCGGGCCAACCTGTTCAAGTGAGGCGGCGCGGCGGGTGCGGCACGGCGCCGCTGCTCGCCGACGGCGATCGCCCCGGTCGCGCCGGCCCCCGCGGCGTTCCGCCCGACCATGATCGCCCCGGTCGCGCCGGCCCCCGCGGCGTTCCGCCCGACCGTGATCGCCCCGGTCGCGCCGGCCCCGCGGCGTTCCGCCCGACCGTGATCGCCCCGGTCGCGCCGGCCGGCGCGGCGGGGCGCACGACGGTGACCGCCGCGGTCGCGCCGGCCCCCCGCGGCGCTACTCGCCGACGGTGATCGCCACGGTCGCACCGGCCGGCGCGTCGGCCTCGCGCACGACCCGGTGCGGCCCGTCGGGCAGGATCAGGTCGATCGTGACCTTGGCCCGGCCCTTGGGCGCCGGCGTGGTCAGGCGCACCGCCCGGCCGCCGACCTGCTGGTGGACCGCCAGCACCTGGTCGCCGCCGGTGATCGTCACCTCGACCGAGCGGACCTCGCCGGCGGGCGCCAGGTCGATCTGCCAGCGGACGTCGCCGCCGCCGCCGCCGAGCTTGCCCATGACCAGGATCGCCACGACCGCGACCGCCGCGGCCGCGACCACCCGACCGCCGAGGCGTCGAACCGACAACTGCACCGCGCGGTTGTAGCCTGACCGCCGCGCGCTGTCACCGGCGACGGGGCCGCGGTACCATCCTCCCTGATGAAGGACACGCTGGCGATGATCATGGCGGGCGGGAAGGGATCGCGGCTGGGCCCGCTGACCTTGCACCGCTCGAAGCCGGCGGTCCCGTTCGCGGGCCGCTACCGGATCATCGACTTCGTCCTGTCGAACTTCGTCAACGCCGGCTACCGCCGCATCTACATGCTCACGCAGTACATGGCGTCGAGCCTGATCAAGCACCTGTCGCGCAACTGGCGCCTGTCGGGCTTCGGCGAGTACATCGAGGTCGTGCCGGCGCAGATGCGCCTGGGCGAGTTCTGGTACCGCGGCACCGCCGACGCCGTCTACCAGAACCTCAACCTCGTGCGCGACGCGCGCCCGGCCCACGTGTGCGTGTTCGGCGGCGACCACGTCTACAAGTTCGCGGTCGACCAGATGGAGCAGTTCCACCGCGAGCGCGAGGCCGACCTGACCGTCGGCGTGTTCGCGGTGCCGCGGTCCGAGGCCCACCAGTTCGGGTGCCTCCACGTCGACGAGCAGCACAACATCATCGCGTTCGTCGAGAAGCCCGCCGATCCGCCGGCGATGCCGGGCCGCCCCGACTGGTCGCTGGTGTCGATGGGCAACTACATCTTCAAGGCCGACGCCCTGACCCGGGTCCTCGTCGAGGACGCCGCCGACGTCACCAGCCGCCACGACTTCGGCAAGGACGTCATCCCGCGCCTGCTGGCCGCCGGGGCCCGGGTGTTCGCGTTCGACTTCGGGGCGTCGCGGGTGCCCGGCGACCCCGCCGACGCCGAGCCGTACTGGCGCGACGTCGGCACGATCGACAGCTACTTCGACGCCAACATGGAGCTGCGGGCCCGGGTCCCGGCCATGGACCTGTACAACCGCAAGTGGCGCATCCGCAGCGCCCAGCGCGACTACCCGCCGGCCCGGTTCGTGCGCGCCGGCGAGGGCCTGCCACCGTGCGAGATCGACGACAGCCTGATGTGCGAGGGCTCGATCGTCGCCAGCGGCACGCTCCGCAAGGTCGTGCTCGGCTACGACTGCTTCGTCCACGCCGGCGCCGAGCTGGTCGAGTCGGTGGTGCTGTCGGGCTGCGACATCGGCGCCGGCGCCCGGCTGCGCCGCGTGATCATGGACAAGAATTGCAAGATCGCGCCCGGCGCCGAGATCGGCTACGACCTCGACGCCGATCGTGCGCGCCTGCCGTTCGTGACCGAGAGCGGCATCGCGGTCATCCCCAAGGGCACGGTCGTGCCGGTCAAGGGCCCGGTGGTGCTGGCCAACGACGTGTCCGAGCTGATCGCCAACGATCCCGAGCTGCGCAGCCAGCTCACCGCCGGGACCTTCGCGATCGCCGAGCACGGCCGCCACAGCTACGAGTCGGCCGGCCCGCGGTTCCTGCAGTTCGGGCAGCGCACCGACGAGCCATGAGGATCCTCGCGGTGGCGTCCGAGGTCGCGCCCTGGGCGGCCACCGGCGGCCTGGCCGACGTCGTCGCGGCGCTGCCGCCGGCGCTGACCGCCGCCGATCGCGAGGTCCGGATCGCGACGGTGGTGCCGCTGTACCGAGCGACGCGCCAGCGCCTCGCCGCCGCCGGCGTCGCGCTCGGGCCGGGCCGGGGCCTGGTGCTGGCGATCGGCGAGCGCATCGTGGCGGTGACCGTGCGCCCCGCCGCCGGGGTGTGGTTCGTCGAGTGCGATCCGCTCTACGATCGCGACGGCCTGTACGGCGACGCCGACGGCCGCGATCACGACGACAACCCGATGCGCTTCGCGGTGCTGGCGCGGGCCGCCCTGGCCGCGGCGCCGACGATCCTCGACGGGCCGATCGACGTCGTCCACGGCCACGACTGGCAGGGCAGCCTGGCGGTGGCCTACGCGGCCCAGGACGACCTGCCGGCGGCCCGGATCACGACGATCCACAACCTCGCGTACCGCGGCCTGTGCAGCAAGGACTGGGTGCCGCGCCTGGGCCTGCCGTGGTCGGTGTTCGATCACCACCGCGCCGAGTTCTACGATCAGCTCAGCCTGCTCAAGGCCGGCCTGGCCTACGCCGACCTGATCACGACCGTCAGCCCGACCTACGCCCGCGAGATCCTCACGCCCGAGCGCGGCGAGGGCCTCGACGGGTTCCTGCGCACCGACGTCGCGCGCATCGTCGGCATCACCAACGGCATCGACACCGCCGCGTGGGACCCGCGCACCGATCCCGCGCTGCCGGCCCGATTCACCCGCGCCGAGCGCCGGGGCAAGGTCGCGTGCCGCGCGGCGCTCGCGGCCGAGCTGGGCCTGGCCGTCACGGACGAGACCCCGATCGTCGCGGCGGTGGCGCGGCTGACGCCGCAGAAGGGGATCGATCTGCTCGCCGACGTGGTCCCGACCGCGATCGCCGCCGGCGCCCGCGTGGTCGTGCTCGGCAGCGGCGACCGCGACCTCGAGGATCGCCTGCGCGGGCTGGCGGCGGCGTTCCCGGGCGCCCTGGCGGTGCGGCTCGCCTTCGATCCGGCGATCGCCCGACGGATCTACGCCGGCGCCGACCTGTTCGCGATGCCCAGCCGGTTCGAGCCGTGCGGGCTCGGCCAGCTCTACGCGATGCGCTACGGCACGGTCCCGGTCGTGGCCGCGGTCGGCGGCCTGGCCGACACGGTCATCGACGCGGCCGCGCCCGACGGCACCGGCTTCCGGTTCGAGGTGATCGACGCGCCCGGGCTGTGGTGGGCGCTCGCGCGCGCGATCACCTCGTTCCGCGACGACCGCGCGGAGTTCGACGCGATCGCCGGCCGGGCGATGGCGCGCGACGTGTCGTGGCGCACCGCCGCCCGCGACTACCTGGGCACCTTCCGCGCGGCCCGGCGCGCGCGCACCGCGGGACCGTGAGCCCGCGCCGCCGGGCGCTCGCGCTCGCGCTGGTGGCGCTGGCGGTGGCGCTGGCGCTCCTCGGCGCGCGCCGGGCGCTGGCGGCGTGGATGATCGGCGACGGCGTCGGCGCGACCCAGCGCCCGCTGCGCCCGGGCCCGGCGGTGCCGCCGCCGCCGCGCGCGCCGCTGCGGGTGATCGTGCTCGACGGGCTGACCGCCGCCGACGCGACGACGCCGGCGCTCGCGGCGCTGTGCGCCCGCGGCGTCGACCTGACCATCGACGTCGGGTTTCCGACCAAGTCGCTGCCGGTGCAGGCGGTGCTGTGGACCGGCCTGACCGCGCAGCAGCTCGGGCTCGGGCCCAGCAACCGTCGGCGCGCGCTGCCGCCCGGGGCCCTGCCCGCCCTGGTCCCAGGCTCGATCGCCGTGGTCGAGTCGTGGACCCGCATCGCCGGCTCGATGGGCTTCGCGCGGGTCGAGCCCGCCGCCCGCGCCGACGCCGCCGAGCCCGACGCCGACGCCGACGCCGTGGCCGCGTGGGCGACCGAGTTCCCGCGGGCCGCGCGGGCCGCGGTCGCGTCGACCGCGCCGCTGGTGCTCGTGCACGTGCTCGCGATCGATCGGGCCGCGCACGCCGGCGGCCGCGGCACCGAGGCGTACCGACGCGCGCGCGCCGACGCCGACGCCCTGGTCGCGACGCTGATCGCGCGCCGCCCCGACGCGACCTGGCTCGTGCTCAGCGATCACGGCCACCGCGCCGGCGGCGGCCACGGCGACGCCGAGCCCGCCGTGCGCTACGTGCGCGGCTGCGTGACGCCGACGCCGCCGGGCGCGGCCCGGCGCGGCGCGGTGCACCTCGTCGACCTCGCCCGCCACCTGCGCGACGTCGCCGGCCAGCCGCCGCGGCCCGGCGCGGTCGGTCGCCCGCTGGCGGCGGCCCTGGCCGCGCCCGATCCCGACGCGACGCTCCCGCGCCCGGGCCGCGCGCGCTGGCTGCTCGCCGGGCTGCTGCTGGTGATCGGCGGCGGGCTCGCGATCGCGCGCGCGCGGCCGCGCTGGTCGGTGGCGTGGCTGCCGCTGGCGATCGCCGCCGACCTGGCGTGGCGCGGCGCGCCGACCTTGTCCGCGCGCGATCCGCGCGCGGCGATCGTGTGCGCGGTGCTCGCCGCGGTGCCGGCGCTGGTGCTCGCGCGCCGCGATCGGCGCGCGCTCGGCGCGATCGCGATCACCTGCGCGACCGCGGTCGCCATGGCGGCGGTGCTCGCGGGCGTGCCGACGGCGCTCGTCGACGGCCGGCCGCCGGCGCGCCCGTACGTGACCGCGGTCCTCGAGCTCGTCGCCGCGGCCATGGCGGCGGTGGCCTGGCTGACCCTCGCGGTCGGCCTGCTGATGTCCGCCACTCCGGACGCCCGGGCCGGCCGGCGGCGGTGACCGTGTCCGACCTCCGGACAACCAATCAAGCGGTCCGACCACGGACTGGTCCGCCATCCGGACACCCTGGCGGGGTGGCCGTGTCCGAAAACCGGACTGAGTGTCCGGTGCTCCGGATGCCTGTTGACAACTCGCCTGCCCGGGCGGGTTATTCACAGCTCGTCAAGCGCCTAAGCACCCGGTTACGATGACCATTGGTGGCGACTCGAGCTGCCTGTGGAGAAGTTGTTGGTTGGGTGTGCCCGCCCCCGCTGGACCGACCGAGATCAGCGACGTTAGGTAGGATATGTCACTGCATCGTACGACCTGTGACGGCGTGGCACATCGAGTCGGATACCACACATCCGTTCAGTACATGGTCTGCTAGAATGGGCCCGTGGCCGTCACCGCGGCGGAGCTGCGCCAGGATCTCGAGCCGTTCGCCTGCGTCCGCGGGCCGACGACGGTCGGGGGTGGCCTGCACGCGCTGGTGCGCAGCGGGGACCTCGACGTGGCGCTCGAGGTCGGCCCCGACCGGCGCGCCCTGGCGTCGTGCGCCACGTCGGTGACCGGCCTCTACGTCGACGTGGCGCTGAGCCCCCTCGCCCAGCTCGATCTGCGCGCGAGCGACCTGCCCTACGCCCAGGCGCTGGTGGCGGCCGCGGAGAACCGGCTCGGTCGAGTGATCGCCAGCGGCGGCTCGGCGCGCCTGAGCTTCGGCCGGTGGCAGGTGCGGACCGCTGGCGCGCCCCTGCGCGACCTGGTGGCCGTGACCGCGGCGCTGGCGCGGCGGCCCGAGGACCTGGCCACGGCCTGGGCCGAGCTGGCGGCGGGCCTGGGGGCGACCTGGCGCGGCCGCTGGGGCACCCGCGGCGAGACGGCGTTCGTCGTGCCGACGACCGCGCGCGCGGCCACGGTCGAGGTTCGTCTGGTCGCGGCCGAGGACGGCAGCGAGCGCGTGCACACGCTCGTGCTCGGACCCGGCCGCCGCGCCGACCGGCGGCCCGGCGTGGTCACCGATCCGCAGGTGATCGCCGCCGCGATCCGGTCGGTCACCGGGGCGGACCTGGCGATCGGCCCGCCCCGCGTGCGCGCCGTGACCACGCGGCCCGCGCCCGCGCCGATGCCGTTCGCCGACTGGCCCGCGACCCGGGCGCCGGGGTTCGTCGAGTCCGGCGGCGGCCGCGGGCGGGCCGGTCCACCGCTCGGCGCCGCGCCCGCGCGCGGCCTGCGCGACGAGGTCGACGTCGACGGCGTCGCGGTCGCGACCACCTGCGCCGACGACGCGCGGGTCGCCACCGAGGTCGCGGCCCGCGCCCCTGGGACCGGGCCCCTGGCCCTGTCGGCGCGGCCGGGCTACCGGTTCCTGCGCGGGCTGTTCGTGCCCGAGCCCCGGCTCGGCGACGCCGGCTTCGACGACCGCTACGTGCTCGACACCAACGATCTGGCGTGGGCGCGCTGGTGGTTCGGCGCCAGCGAGCGCGACGCGATCGCGGCGACCTTCCACCCCGAGGCGGCGCAGCCGTTCGGGTTCGCGCTGGCCGACCAGCGGGTGCGCTTCGCCGCCGCCGCCGCGCCCGCGCGCGCGTTCGTCGACGCCGCCCGCCACGCCGCGGCGTTCCTGGCCCGCCGCGGCGATCGCGCCGCCGCCGAGTGGCGCCGCCTGGCCGCGACCCTGGGCGCGAGCGTCGTCGGCGCCCGGTTCGACGTCGACGGCGGCATGATCGCGCGCACGGGGCGCGGCGCGGCGACGATCGAGGTCACGACCGCGGTGCGCGATCAGCGTCTGGTCACCGTGGCCCGAGCCGGCGCGCCCGCGCCCGCGCACGCGCCGTCCCTGTGGCTGCGCGCCGACCGCGTGGCCGAGCCGCTGACGCCGACCCGCGGTCCCGGCGAGGTCGCGCTCGACGGCCCCGACGACCACAGCGCCCGCACCACCGACCCGAGCTGGGCCCGCGCCCGGATCGCGGCGATCGCGCCGGTGCTGCCGGCGGCGCGGCCCGATCTGGTCGAGGTCGTCGGCGCGCGGGTGCGGGTGACCTGGGCCGGGCCGCTGCTCGACGCCCGCCGGCTCGCGGCCGGGATCGATCTGGTGGCGCGCGCGACGCGGCACGGCGCGATCGCCGCGGCCCCGTATCGCTGACCTGGCGCCACAAACTCCACCCGACCCCGGGCTTGCCGTAGGCTGCGTCGGTGTCGACCGCCCGCCCCGGCCTCGGCGCCGCGATGGCCGGCGCGCTCGCCGATCGCGAGACCCGCGGTCGCTGGGGCCTGACGCTGGCGATCGTGGCGCTGCTCGCGCTGGCGACCTGGTGGTTCCAGCGCGGCCACGACGCGCGCGGCTGGACGACCGCCGAGCCCTACGCCGACGCGCCGTACTACTACGTGTACCTGCCGTCGCTCGCGCTCGATCACGATCTCGATCTGACCGACGAGTACGCGGTCACGCAGAACTGGTATCGGTTCGGCCGGACGCCGACCGGCAAGCCCGGCAACGTGTTCGGCGTCGGGCCCGCGCTCTTGTCGCTGCCGGCGTTCGGGCTCGGCCACGTCGCCTCGATCGCGACGAACGATCGCCAGGACGGCTTCGGCCAGGCCGAGGTCACCGCGGTGATGTGGATGTCGGTCTTGCTGTCGACGCTGGCGCTGGTGTTCCCGGCCCGGGTGATCGCGCGCCGGTTCGCGCCGGGCCCGGTCGGGCTGTTCGCGGCGCTGATGGTCGCCGCGGCCGGGCCGGTCGTCTACTACGCGGTCCGCCAGCCCGGCTACGCCCACCCGTACGCGACGTTCTTCGCCGCGTGGCTGATCGACGCCTGGGACGCGTCGTACGATCGCCCGCGCACCGCGCGCACCTGGGCGTGGCTCGGGCTCCTGCTCGGGCTCGCCGCGCTCGCGCGGCCGCAGCTCGCGACCTGGGGCGTGCTGCTGGTGGCCGCCGCCGTCGACGATCTGCGCCGGACCCGGCCGAGCGCGCGGCTGGTCGGCCGCTGGGCGCTGGGCGCCGCGGTCACCGCGGCGTGCGTGCTGCCGCAGCTGCTGGTGTGGCGCGCGATGTACGGCGCGCTGTACGTCGTGCCCCAGGGCGACGGCTTCATGCGCTGGGACGCGCCGGCCTGGAGCGAGGTGCTGTTCTCGTCGCGCAATGGCCTGTTCCACTGGGCGCCGCTGTACGCGCTGGCCGCGCTGGGGTTGATCGCGGCGTGCGCGCGCCGCGCTCGGCTCGCCGGCCTGCTGATCGTCGGCGTCGCGCTCCAGGTCGTGATCAACGGCGCGGCCTGGGACTGGTGGGGCGGCGGCTCGTTCGGCGGGCGCCGGTTCGACTCGTGCTACGCGGCGTTCGCGATCGGCCTGGGCGCGCTGCTCGCGCCCGGCGTCCTCGCGCTGGCGACGATCACCCGGCGGCCGCGCTGGGCCCGGGCCGCGCTGGCGCTGGTCACCGCGCCGCTCGCCGCGCTGGCGATCGCGCTGGCGATCGCGACCGTCGGCCTCGCGATCCACTACGACTCGACCACCGCGCGGATCTACGGCGGCGATCGCGCCGCCAACGTCTACCGGATCCACCTGCAGCAGGGCGTGCGCCGCCGGGCCGGCCAGGTCGCCGCCCGCGCGTCGATCGCCGCGACGTGGCCGGCCCGGGCGCTGTTCGCCGCGCGCCACGGCGTCCCGCTCGACACCTACGATCGCGTCGTCGGCGTCCACTTCCTCGGCGAGACCTTCCCGGGGCTCAACTCGGTGCCGCCGCCGCGCGAGGATCGGCGCGACGTGGCCGGGCTGCCGCCGCCGTTCCGCTACGGCCTCGTGCCCGCGCGCGGCCGCCCGGGCGTGCTGCGCCTGGCCGGGCCGGTGGCGACGTTGCTCGTCCCGCTCAACCGCACCGGCGGCGTCACCGTGACGGTGCGCGTGCGCCACCCCGACGGCGCGCCGGTGCGGGCGTACTGGAACCAGCGCCTGGTCGCGACCGCGACGGTCGGCGCCGACGAGACCGCGCTGACCTGGACGACGTTCGCGCTCGAGCGCGGCGTCAACGAGCTGGCGCTGGTCAGCGCGCCCGAGCTCGAGCTGGCGCGCCTCGAGCTGGTCGCGGTCGAGCCGCCGTCACGGTGACGGCGGCGCGCCGGCGTCGATCGACGTCGGGGCCGGCGGCGGGCACGCCGCGCGATCGCCGAGCTGGCAGGCGCGCGCCGCCAGCGCCGCCGCCGCCGCCGGATCCTGCGGCACCCCGCGCCCGGCCGCGGTGAGGTCAGCGAGCAGGCGGCACGACGGCCCGTCGTCGAGCTGGCAGCCCTTGCCCAGCCACAGCGCCGCCGGCGCCGTGCCGGCGGTCGTGCCCGAGCCGGTCAGGTAGGCGCCGCCGAGCTGGCGACAGCCGCCGCCGTCGCCGGCCTCGCAGCCGCGCTGGTACCAGCCGAGCGACCTGGCCGGATCGCGCACGGTCGTGTCGGGCGCCGCGTGCATCGTGCCGGCGCTGGTGCACGCCAGCGCGAGCCCCGCGTCGCAGGCCTTGGCGAACACCGCCAGCGCGCCGACGTCGTCGCGGGCGCCGCCGTCGCCCTTGGCCATCGCGAGGCCGAGGTTCCGACAGGCCAGCAGGCTGCCGGCGTCGCAGCCCCGCTGGAAGTGCGCGCGCGCGCCGGTCGGGTCGGCGGTGGTGCCGCGGCCGGTCAGCTCGACCAGCCCGAGGTTGTTGCACCCGGCGGCGTTGCCGCCGTCGCAGGCCTGCCGGTAGAGGCCGGCCGCGCGCGCCAGATCGGGCGCGACGCCCTTGCCCTCGGCGTAGATCACCCCGAGGTTGCGGCAGCCCTCGAGGTCGCCGCCCGTGCAGCCGGCCTCGAGCTTGGCCAGGGCCGCGCTCACGGTCATGCCGCCGTCGCCGCCGCCCGCCGGGCCGCCCTCGGCGCGCCCGCCCGTGCGCTTGCAGCCGCCGGCCAGCGCGATCAGGGCCAGCGACAGGACGGCGAGCGAGCGGCGGTGGCGCGTCATCGCGGCGGAGGTACGTCAAACTCGCCGGGCGCGCAAGGGCGTCACCGCGGCGCCGCGATCACCGTCGGGCGCACGAAGCCGGTGTACGCGACGTCGGCGACGCGGCCGCCGCCAGGGAACTGGCGGTAGGCGACGACGACCAGCGCCGCGAGCGCCACCGCCGCCGCCAGATCGCGCGCGCGGCCGCGCGCACGGACGCTGAGCCCCGCGCCCAGCCACAGGCCCGCCATCAGCGCGAACCACGGCCCGACGCTCCAGGCGCCGGGCAGCCCCACCACGGCGCCCAGGTTGGGCGCGGCCAGGCCGTCGCCGAGCAGCCGCAGCGCCACCTCGTAGAGCGGGTTGTGGAACTTCTCCGGGAAGTGCGGGAACGTCGCGACGCCGAGCGCGTGGACCGCCACGCCGACCGCGACCAGCGCCCACGGGACGATCCGCCAGCCCGGCCGTCGATCGACCGCGTCGAGGCAGGCCGCGATCGCCGGCACCAGGAACGGCAGCATCACGGTGATGTAGCGCGGCCCGAACTGCCAGCCGCCGCGCCAGAAGTTGAGCGCCGAGATGAACGCCAGGTACATGATCGCGATCGACGCCGACACCAGCGCGTGGCCGCGGTGGCCGCGCCACCACAGGATCGCCCAGCCCGGCAGCGCCAGCAGCACCGCCGGCATGAACACGACCAGGCCGTTGTCGCCGGCCACCGTCGAGCCGGTGAACGCGCGCCAGCGCAGCTGATCGAGCCCGAGGAAGCCCTTCTGGTGGTGGAACGCGAACGTCTCCGACGCGTCGTAGCCGGTCTTCCACGGCGAGCCGAAGCACGCGCGGTGGTACGCGAGCAGGATCATGATCGGCACGATCGCGCCGGCCACCGCCCACAGCACCGGGGCCCAGCCGCGCCGGGTCTGGATCAGCCGCGCCGACGCCCAGATCGCGATCGGCACCGCCGCGAACAGCGCCTGGTAGTCGACCAGCGGCGCGGCCCCGGCCGCGGCCCCGGCCGCGAGCATCCAGCGATCGCGCTTGCCGTCGTCGATCACCATCACCGTCACGATCCAGGCGGTGCCGATGCACACCGCCGACAGCTGGTGGGCGATGAACAGGACCGAGTACACGAACGCCATCGAGCCCAGGCCGTAGGCCACCAGCGCCAGCCGCTGGGCCGGGAGCGCCGGGGCGAACCGCGGCAGGAACCGCGCGAGCAAGAGCAGGAACAGGAGCGTCGGGATCACGCCGGTCCAGATCCGGAACGTCCACATCATCTCGCCCAGGGTCGGGCCGCGACCGGCCACGACGTGGGTCACGCCGGTCAGCGCCAGGTAGGCCGGCACCGCCAGCATCGACGAGCCCGGCGCCTTGTTCGAGTACTGGTGGCCGGCGTGGGGCGAGACGTCGGCGGTCGTGCCCCAGCGCGCGACGCCGCGATCGATCGCGAACGTGCCGTCGTCGACCATGGCCTGGGTCAGGTAGACCCGGGGCAGCTCGTTGGCCGAGCGGATGCCCGGGAAGTACGGGAACACGTAGACGAACGCGAGCGCGAACCCCAGGGCCCAGCGGTGGCGCGCGAGCCAGGCCCAGGCGCGGGCGCGGCGAGTCGGTGCGGGCGGCGCGGCCACGGCGTCCCGTGTAGCACGGCCGGCATGGCGACCGCCCCTGCCCCTGTGGTAAACGCCCGGGACCGATGCGGCTGTCGATCCTGATCCCTGCCTACCAGGAAGAGGCCACCATCGGGGAGATCCTGCGGCGGGTGGCCGCGGTCGACACCGAGGCCCTCGGCTTCGCCAAGGAGATCGTCGTCTGCGATGACGGCTCGAGCGACCGCACCTTCGAGCTGGCCACCGCCCAGGCCGCCCTCGACCCGTGCATCCGGGTGGTGCGCCACGAGCAGAACCGCGGCAAGGGCGCCGCGATCCGCACCGCGCTCGCGGCCGCGACCGGCGACTACTGCCTGATCCAGGACGCCGACCTCGAGTACGAGGTGTCCGACTACCCGGCGCTCCTGGGCGAGGCCGCCAAGGGCGCCGACGTGGTCTACGGCTCGCGGTTCCTCGCCAACCCGCGCCCGACCGGCATGCGCACCGCCAACTACGTCGCCAACCGCATGCTCACGGTGACCGCGAACCTGCTCTACGGCCTGGCCATCACCGACGAGGCCACCTGCTTCAAGCTGTTCCGCACCGACCTGCTGCGCGAGCTCGGCCTGACCTGCACCGGCTTCGAGTTCTGCCCCGAGGTCACCGCCAAGCTCGGCCGCCGGCAGGTGAAGATCGTCGAGGTCCCGATCGCGTACACCGCGCGCGCGATCGAGGAGGGCAAGAAGGTGCGCTGGACCGACGGGGTCGAGGCGATGTGGGTCCTGGTCAAGCACCGGCTGCGCCGCGCGCCATGACCGCGCCTCGGCTGCGCCGCCGCCTGCTCGACGACGTCCGACGCGGCGCCGCCGTCGCGGGCGCCGGGCTCGCCGCGGCCGCGCTGGTCGAGGCGGTCGTCACCTGGAACCAGTTCCGCGGCTCGATCGGCGTGATCATGACCGCGCGCCTGCTGGCGCTGTCGGCGACCTTGTGCGCGCTGGCGTGGCTGATCGTCGGCCCGCTGGCCGGGGTGGCCGCGGCGCTGCCGCGGCTGTGGTCCGCGATCCGCGACGGCCGCGCCGTCGCCGGGGCCCGCCCGACGCCAGGCCAGGCCCCGAGCCGGTGGTCGCCCGAGGCGGTCGCCGGGCTCCTGACCGGCGGGCTGGCGCTGGTCGGCTTCGTCGCCGCGACCACCCACCTGGGCGCGCGCTTCATCCGCTCGTACAAGGAGCCGACCCTGACCGCGTTGATCACCGCGATCGCGGCGGTGGTCGTGGCGGTGGTCGCGCGCGGGCTCGCGCGCGCGGTCGCCCTGCTGGTCGTGCGCGTCGCGCGTCGGTGGCCGCGCGTCGCCCGCTGGACCCCGCTGGGCTCAGCCTGGCTGGCGGCGGCGGCGGTGGTCACGGTCGCCGCGATCGCCCTGGTCGTCGCCGGCAAGCTCCACCATCACCTGCGGCCGGTCTGGCCGTGGCGCAAGGCGATCACCGCGCTGGCGTTCGTGGCCGGCGCCGGCCTGCAGCGCGAGTGGGCGGCCCGCCGCGTCGCCCGGGCCCCGTCGTCGCGCACCGCCCTGGCCCTGGCCGCGGCCGCGCTGGTGCTGGTGCCGCTGACGCTCACGCGCATCGGCGCCGCGCCCCAGGTCAAGGCGATCGTGTCGTCGTCGTCGCCCAGCCTCGAGGCCCTCGTGCGCCTGGTCCGGCGCGCCAACGATCTCGACGGCGACGGTTTCGGCTCGCTCCTGGGCGAGAACGACTGCGGCCCGCGCGACCGCGCGATCCACCCCGGCGCCCGCGACCTGCCCGACAACGGCGTCGACGAGAACTGCGACGGCCGTGACTTCTCGATGCGCGATCTGGCGGTGCCGACCGGGCCCGAGCGCCCGGTGCCGCCAGCGTTCCAGAAGCCGTACAACGTCGTGCTGATCACGATCGACACGGTCCGCTACGACTTCACCTCGTTCGGCCATCGCCCGGGCGGGCGCACCCGCGACGTCACGCCCAACCTGGCCAAGCTGGCCGAGCGCAGCACCGACTTCACGTTCGCGCAGGCGCCGTCGGCCGGGACGATGGCGTCGGTGCCGGCGATCATCACCTCGAAGTTCTTCCACTCGGGCATCGCGCTCGACGAGACCAACATCAAGCCGGGCATGCCGCCGCGGCTCAAGCCCGAGAACCTGACCCTGCCCGAGATCATGAAGCAGGGCGGCTACCAGACCGGGGCGATCCTGACCCACGAGTACTTCAACGACTGGGGCCTGCAGCAGGGCGTCGACGAGTACGACAACGAGATCGGCAAGACCCACGACGCCAACCGGGTGTCGTCGGACCGGGTCACCGATCGGGCGCTGGCGTGGATCGCGCGCCGGCCGGCGAGCAAGTGGTTCCTGTGGCTGCACTACCTCGACCCCCACGCCCAGTACGTGGCCCACCCCGACGACACCAACTGGAGCGGCAGCCCCGAGGATCTGTACGAGGCCGAGCTGCACTACACCGACAAGCACATCGGCCGGCTGCTCGACGAGCTGCGGCGCATGCCCGGCGGCGATCGCACGATCGTGGTCGTGACCAGCGACCACGGCGACGCGTTCGGCGAGCACGGCTTCTCGGGCCACGCGATCGCGCTGACCCGCGAGATCCTGCACGTGCCGATGTTGGTCTACGTGCCCGACAACCTGCCGCGCAAGCTCGGCAAGGTGGTCTCGAACCTCGACGTGCTGCCGACGATCGCCGCGCTGTGCGGGATCGACGTCGCCGGCGCCAGCTTCGAGGGCCGCAGCCTGGTGCCGCAGATCTTCTACGGCCAGGAGGACCCCGATCGCACGGTCTTCGCCGAGACCAACTACCCGGTGCCGCTGCGCGCGGCGGTGACGACCACGCGCAAGTTGATCTTCAACATGAAGAGCAACTTCTACGAGCTCTACGACCTGGTCGGCGATCCGCTCGAGCAGAAGAACCTCGCCGGCAGCCGCCCCGAGGATCTCGCGATCATGCGCGAGCGCCTCGACCTCTGGCTCGAGCGGGTCGTGTTCTCGCGCGATCCGGTGATGAGCCAGGCCGCGGCGCGGATGCAGAAGGTGCTCTTGCCGGCGCGCCCGACCCCGACCGTGCCGCTGACCGGCCGCGCCTTCGACGGCGGCAAGGTCGAGGTGCTCGGCTACGACTTCACCCCGGCGGGCCCCGGCGGCAAGGCCACGCTCGCGGTGTACCTGCACGCGGTCGAACGCCCGAGCAAGGTGTTCCGCATCGGCGCCGCGCTGTGGGCGGCGCCGACGGGCCTGGTCGGCGACGACGCGGCCCTGACGGTGGCGATGGCGCCGCTGCAGGTGCGGGTCGGGGCCCGGGTCACGCTCGACGGGCTCCTGCCCTCCGACCGCTGGCGGGCCGGCGAGTACCTCCGCGAGGAGTTCCAGCTGGCGATGCCACCGACCTGGACCGCGGGCGACGTCCTGCTCGGGCTGGTGGTCGGGACCAACGACGGGTCCCGGCCGGAGTTCCTCGGCCCACAGCCGTCGAGCGATCCGTCGTGCCTGTCGCTGGGGCCGGCGCGGATCCCGGTGCCGACCCCGCCGCCGCCGCCGCCGACCCCGGCCACGCCAACGATTCCGCCGGGGTCGCTGGGTCCGGTGGCGCCCCGGCTGTAGGCCGACCGGCGCCCGGCCGGGCGGATCGCAGGGGGCATATTTCGGGCCCGGTCCGTACTACGATGGACACCATGATCACCGACTTCCCCAGCCTGCTGTTCTCCGACACCCGGACAGCCGAGGAAGAGAGCAACCGCGTCTACGAACCGGTGATCGGCCTGGTCACCGAGATCAAGGACGACGGCAAGCTGTGCCGGATCAAGGTGAAGCTGCCGTCGCTGCCGATCACCGACAACACGCACCTCTGCAACTGGATCTCGATCGGCGGCGGCAAGGATCGCGGCTGGTTCTCGATCCCGGAGATCGACGACGAGGTCCTGGTCGCGTTCGAGCACGGCGACATCGGCCGACCGATCATCCTGGGCGCGCTCTGGAACGGCAAGGACAAGGCGATCGACGCCAACGCCGACGGCAAGGACGCGCGCCGGATGTTCAAGTCGAAGACCGGCCACACGATCACGCTCGACGACGACGCCGGCTCGATCCTGATCGAGGACGGCGGCGGCATCGGCTCGATCAAGATGGACGCCAAGGCCAACATGATCGAGTTCACCGCCAAGCAGGGCGACGTGGCGATGCAGTGCAAGGACGACCTGACGATCCTCGCCGGCGAGATCGCGATCACGGCCAAGGGCACCTGCGACCTGATGGGCAAGTCGTCCGGCGTCGACGCCAGCTGCACCGCCAGCCTCAAGATCGACGGCAACATGGTCGCGCTCAAGGGCTCGGCCATCGACGTCAACCCGGGCGGCGTGGCCAAGGCCGCCAAGGCCTCGGGCGACGTCGCCGACAGCCCCGATCCCGTGAAGTAGGCGCCGCGCCTCAGGCGCGCCGCAGGCCTCGCTCCGGCCCGCGCCGGGTTCCGGAGCGCGGGCGTCTGGTCCGCGTCGGGCTCCGGCTCCCCGTTCGGTTCCAACTCCGGCTCCGGCTCCGCGTCCGGCTCCGGCTCCGGCTCCGGCCGCCCGCTCCGGTTCCGCGTGCGCTCCGCGTCCGGCTCCGCGTCCGGTTCCGCGTGCGGCTCCGCGTCCGGCTCCGCGTCCGGCTCCGCGTCCGGCTCCGCGTCCGGCTCCGGCTCCGCGTTCGGCTCCGCGTCCGGCTCCGGCTCCGCGTCCGGTTCCGCGTCCGGCTCCGGCTCCGCGTCCGGTTCCGCGTCCGGCTCCGGTTCCGGCTCCGGTTCCGCGTCCGGCTCCAACTCTGCCACCCGCCGAGTCCCCCGCCTTCGCCGCCCCCCCCGTCGCGCTGCTACTGGACCACGCGCCCGGTACCGTCGCCGGGCGCCTTGGGCGTGTGCGGCGGCTTGACCTTCGGCACCGGCAGCGTCGGGTCGGGGTTGGTGCCCTTGCGCAGGTACTCGGTGACCGGCTTGTACGTGAGGGTCCACTTGTCCTGCTTCACCTCGCGCCCGCCCTTGTAGTACTTGCGGTAGCGCACGAGCTTGTAGCCGTCGAAGCCGCTCTGGTCCGGGGTCTCGAAGCCCTCGGGCAGCGCCTCGTCGAGGCGCTCCTCGGTCGAAAACGGCGTCGTCTCGATCACCCGACGCTCGAACGCGATCTGATCCCAGGGCCGCTCCTTGCCCAGGATCTCGACCACCGACTCGCCGCGCGCGACGCGGTAGTGGATCACCACGGGGAAGTCGTACGGGTTCTTCATGATCAGATCGGTCGTCGGGTAGACGACCGTCGCGTCGAGCCCCATCGTCACGTACGTCGACGGGCGCGAGTGGTTCGTGGTCTTGACGATCTCGATGCCGGCGAAGAACGACGCGCCGAACAGCGTCGTCGAGATCTGGCAGGTGCCGCCGGCGAGGCCGTCGACCATCTCGCCGGCGGTGATGACGTGGGCGATCTTGTAGCCCTCCTTCTCGGTGCGGTCGCCGACCACGCCGTTGAACGAGAACTCGACGCCCGGCTGCAGCACGTAGCCGTTGAGCTTCGACGCCGCGAGCTTGAGGTTGAAGTTGCGGTCCTTGTCGCCGACCGGGAACGTGGTCTTGAACGTGCCGAGCACGTGCGAGATGTCGTCGATGCCGAGGGTCGCGCGCGTGACCGCGGCCGGGACCGGCACGCCGACCAGCTCGACGGTGGCGGCGCCGCTGCGGGCCGCGGCCTCGATCCGATCGAGCGACGCGTAGACGTCGATCGCGAAGCCGGGCGCGTCGTCGTTGATCGTCCGGGCCTCGAGGTCGAGGAACGCGTCGGTCGGCGCCCGATCGACCTGGGCCTTGAGCCCGGCCAGGGCCTTCATGGCGACGGCGCGATCGAGCCGGATCGGCAGCGCGCCGGCGGCCTGCAGCGTCGGCACGGCGTCGCCGTCAGCGGCCTTGCGCGCCGCGTACCCCAGCTCGCCGGGATCGACCGACACGCCCAGCTCGCGCCAGGCGATCGTGCGCTCACGCCCGACCGCGGTCAGCTTGACCGACCCGCCCAGCGTGGCCTCGACCGCCTGGGCCAGCGCCGCGTGATCCGCCCCGGCCTCGGTGGTCGCGGCGGGGGCCGCCGGCGACTTCGGCGGCTGTTCGGACAGCATGTAGCCACCCATCAGGGCGCCGCTGGTCACGAACAGGCCAGCGGCGAGGCCGAGATAGATCGACCCACGACGACGATCGGCAGAACGGCGGACCATGGAACCTCTTAGCACAGCGAGCTATGCGATCTGGAGTTTGCGGCGACGCCTGGGCTCTTGCAGCGACCGGGCCAGGCCCGGTCCGCGATGGTCCAAGGACTTGCGGCGCACGCCGCGTCCCGGCAGACACGCGACCGCGGTTTGACAGCCGCGCTTCCATGAGGCAGCTTCCGGTCATGGGCTCCCTGATCCAGCGCAACACCGCGGTGGCCAAGCGTAAGGGAGGCCTGGCGGCCGCCGCCGGGGTCGGCTCGGCCGTGGTGCTGGTGGTGGTCAACCCGATCCTGGGCGTCGTCGGCCTGGCGGGCGCCGCGTACCTCGGCTGGGACTGGCTGCGCTTCCGCATGAAGCACGGCCTGCGGCTGTAGCAAGCGCCTCGTGCCCGCGGCCGCGTCCTCGAGCGAGATCGCCCGCGCCGCCGAGGCGCTGATCGGCACGGATCTCGACGGCCGCTACCACGTCCTGGCCTTGCTCGGCGCCGGCGGCATGGGCGCGGTCTTCCGCGGCCACCACCGGTTCATGGACGAGCCGGTGGCGATCAAGGTCCTGCGCCCGCACCTCGCCCGCGATCCGAGCGCGGTGCGACGCTTCGTGCGCGAGGCCCGGGGCACGCTCAAGATCGCCAGCCCCCACGCGGTCAAGGTCCTCGACTTCGCGGTGACCGACGCCGGGCTCCTGTACATGGTGCTCGAGCTCCTCGACGGCCGGACCGTCGGCGCCGAGCTCGAGAGCGACGGCCGGCTGGCGCCGCGCCGGGCGGTGCGGATCGCCCGGCAGGTGTGTGACGCGCTGGCCGCGGCCCACCGGGTCGGGCTCATCCATCGCGACCTCAAGCCCGACAACCTGATGCTGGTCCGGCGCGGCGCCGATCCCGATCACGTCAAGGTGCTCGACTTCGGCCTCGCCAAGGTGATGGAGGGGACCGGCGAGCAAGCGCTGTCGATGGCCGCGCTGACCCAGGGCGGCATCGTGTTCGGGACGCCCGACTACATGGCCCCGGAGCAGGCGCTGGGGCAGCCGCTCGACGGCCGCTGCGACCTGTACGCGCTCGGGGCGACGCTGTTCGAGATGCTGACCGGGCAGCCGCCGTTCCCGCGCTCGAGCCCGCTCGAGGTGCTCGCGGCCCACGTCCGCGATCCGGTCCCGACGATCCACGAGGTCGCGCCCGACGTCGCCGCGCCGCCGGCGCTCGAGGCGCTCGTCGCCGCGTGCCTGGCGAAGGAGCCGACCGACCGCCCGGCCTCGGCCGAGGCCCTGGCGGCGGCCCTGGCCGCGATCGAGCTCGAGCTGGGCGGCGCACCGCGGCAGGCCCACGGGGCGACGCTGCCGGTCCCGGCGATCGTCGACGAGCCCGACCCGAGCGACAGCCTGCTGGCCGGCGCGCCGCGGCCCCGCGCACCGTGGATCATCGGGGCGGTCGCCGTGCTCGGCGCCGCCGCCCTGGTCGCGGTGGCGCTGTCGCGCTCGCGATCGGCGCGCGACGCGGGCGCGCCGAACGACGACGCCGCCCTGGCCGCGCAGGGCGAGGCGCGCGACGCGGGCGTCGACGCACCGATCCCGACCGACGCCGCGACCCCCGACGCCTCGGCGCGGTCGAGCGGGTCCACGCCTGATCGAGCCGATCGGGCCGATCGGGCGGATCGCGTCGGGGCCCACCTCGACGCCGCGCTGGCCGCCCACCGCGCCGGCAACCGCCTGCGCCAGCTGTCCGAGGCCGACGCCGCGCTGCAGCTGTCGCCGCGCAACCGGACCGCGCGCTGGCTGGTCGGTGACGCGCTGGTCGGCGCTGGCGACCTGTCGGGCTGCGCGTTCCTCCGCCAGGCCAAGCTGGCCGCCGCGACGCGCCGGGCCGACGCCGCTCGATGTCCGTAGCCATCCGCGACCTCCCGGGCAGCGATTCCGGTATCCTGTGGCGAATGCAGCCCGGGACCTCGTCCCCCGACCTCGCGGCCGGGGCCACCGGCCAGCGGATCGCCGGCTACGCCCTGGGCGCCCGGATCCGCACCACCGCCTGCGCCGACGTCTACCGCGCCGAACGCGACGACGTCGCGGTCACCATCCACCTCGTCCACGCGGCGCTCGCGGCCCGCCCCGAGATCGTCCGGGCGATCGAGACCCAGGCCACCCGCGCGGCCGCGTGCACCGAGCTGCGCAACCTGAGCGCGACCCTGGGCGCCGGCTTCGAGGACGGCCTGCTCTACGTGATCACCGAGGCCGAGGACGGCCCGACCCTGCGCGAGGTGCTGGCCCGCAAGCACGCCAGCTCGGGGGCCGGCCTGCCCGCCCGCGGCGCCGCCAACGTGATCGCCCTGGTCGCCGAGGCCCTGCGCGCCTCGGGGCTGATCCACGGCGCGCTGACCAGCGAGTCGGTCACGATCGCGCGCTCGGGCCGGGTCGCGCTCGCCGACCTGGCGCTGGGGCCGGCCCACGCCGCCGCGATCGCCGCCGGCCTGGTGGAGGCGCCCGGCTACCTCGCGCCCGAGCTGGGCCGGGGCGAGGCGCCGACGACGGCCACCGACGTCTACGGCGTCGGCGCGCTCCTGTACGACGCGCTGGTCGGCCGACCGCTGGCTCGGGGCGGGCCGCGCCCGAGCGAGGCCGCGCCCGCGGTCGCGCCCGAGGTCGACGAGCTGATCGCGCGCGCGTGCGCCGAGCGCCCGGATCGGCGGTTCGCGTCGGCGGCGGCGCTCCGCGAGCTGGTCGTCGACATCCTGATGTCGCCCGAGGAGGACGACGGCGACGACGTCGCGCTGACCTCGATCCCGATCCCGCCCGCGCTCGAGGCGGCGATGGCGGACGGCCACGAGCGCTGGCTGGTCAGCAAGGGCCACTTCGACTTCGGGCCGTTCACGATGAAGGCGATCGTCGAGCAGGTCCTGCACGGCCAGATCCACCACGGCCACGTGCTGATGGACAAGGACGAGGGCGGGCGCGCCAAGGTCGACGAGCACCCGCTGCTGGGCCCGCTGGTCGACGCCGCCAAGCAGGTCCGCGACGACGCGCGCCGGGCCCACGCCGAGGTCAAGCAGCAGGCGTCGGAGCGCAAGCGCGGCGTCGCCCTGTACGGCGTCATCGGCCTCGGCGTCGCCGCCGCGGTCGGCGCGGTGTGGCTGGTCGTGACGACGCTGACCTCGGCCAAGAAGCAGCAGGTCCAGGGCGTGGCGTCGGTCGCCGAGGCCTCGCTCGACGTCAAGGTCTCGGCGCCCAAGGCGCCGCCGCGCAAGGGCAGCGGCGGGGGCGGCGGACGACGCAGCGGCGGCGGCGGCGGCGGACGCGGCGGCAACAGCGGCGACGAGAACCTCGCGCTCGACATGTCCGACGACGGCGACGGCGGCAGCGAGACCCTCGACATGGACACGGTCTACGGGGTCTACGCCCGCCACGGCAGCCAGCTCGGGCGGTGCCTGCAGAAGACCGGCGCGTCGAGCGCGTCGATCAGCATCATCATCGACGGGCCCAGCGGCAAGGTCACCTGGGTCAAGGTCAACGGCGAGCAGTCGGGCGCGCTCCACGGCTGCCTCGCGGGCGTCCTGCGCGGGATGAAGTTCCCGCCGATCGACGGGCCCCGCACCCGCGCCGAGTTCGAGATCGGCGTCTGATGCGATCGCCGGTCGTCCCCAGCCGCGCACGCCTGTCGGAGATCATCCGACGGCGGGCCCGCGTCACGCCGTGGGTGGCGGTGCTGTTGTCGCTCGGGTTCGCGCTGATCGTCGCGCCGGTCGTGCTCGCGGACGCGTGGTTCCTCGAGCCCACGATCGCCGCGGGCAAGCCGGCCAACGTGACCGTGCGCGTGCCGGCGTTCGACGGCTGGGACGACGAGCACATGGCCGGGCGCGGCGGCTCGGTGGTGATCGCCCGCGACGAGATCGCCGACGCGCGCCAGGAGTCGGTGGTCGCGGCGATGCGCGCGAGCCAGCCGTCGACCGGCGCGCGCTTCGCCGCCTACGCGGCGGTGCTGTTCCTGCTCGCGGTCGGGGTCACCCACCAGCTGCGGCGCTCGAACCGCGGGCGGCTGCTGCGGGTCCAGATGGTGCTGCTGGGCACGGTCGCGCTCGGCGCGATCGTCACCAAGGGCCTGTTGCTGGCGTACCCGCTGTCGGTCCTGGCGGTGCCGGTCGCGCTCGGCGCGATGGTCCCGACCCTGGTGTTCGATCGGACGGTCGGGCTCGCGGCCGGCATCCTGTCGGCGGTGACGATGGGCCTGCTCGTGCCGTTCGACGTCGGCATCTCGACGGTGCTCGTCGTCCAGGCCGTGGCCGCGGCCATCGTCCTGCCGGACCACGCCCGCCCGCGCTGGTCGATCGCGCTCGTCGCCGGCGCGGTCGCGATGGTCGGCGCCGCGCTCACCTACCTCGGGTTCTTCTACCTGTCCGATGGCGTCGTGCCGCTGCACGAGCTGGCCGAGCCCGCGCGCTCGGCGTGGCTGGCCGCGGCCTTCGGCGGCGCGATCGCGGGCCTGCTGACGTTGCCGCTGATGCCGCTGTTCGAGCTCGCGTGCGGCGAGATCACCCACGGGCGCCTCGTCGCGATGGAGGACCTCTCGCACCCGCTGCTCAAGCAGATCAGCGACAAGGCTCCCGGCACCTGGCAGCACAGCCTGGCGATGGCGAACCTGGCCGAGGTCGCGGCCCAGGGCATCGGCGCCAGCGGCCGGCTGGTGCGCGTCGGCGCGTACTTCCACGATCTGGGCAAGTCGCTGCAGCCCAGCTACTTCATCGAGAACCTGCGCTCGGGCGAGCCCAGCCCCCACGATCAGCTCGCGCCCGAGGTCTCGTGCGACGCGATCTTCGCGCACGTGACCGAGGGCATCGCGCTGGCCCGCCGCTCGGGCGTCCCCGAGCGGATCATCGACTTCATGCACATGCACCACGGCGACGGCGTGCTCGAGTACTTCTGGGCCAAGTGCCAGGAGCAGGGCAACCCGCGCGGCCTCACGATCGCCGACTTCCGCTACCCGGGCGTGCCGCCGCAGAGCCGCGAGACCGCGATCCTGGCGATCTGCGACGCCGTCGAGGCCGCGTCGCGCACGCTCAAGCGCCCCGACGAGCGCGCCATCGAGTCGCTGGTGCAGCGCATCGTCTACGGCAAGCTCCACCTCGGCCAGCTCGACGAGTCGGGCCTGTCGATGGCGGATCTCCGCCGCATGAGCGACTCCCTGCGCGAGGCCATCCGCGCCGCGCACCACGATCGGATCGAGTACCCGTGGCAGCGCGAGGCGGCCCAGACCGCGGCCACCGCGGCGATGCGCGCGGCGACCGCGACCCAGCAGCTCATGACCGAGCCGCGGCTCGACTCGCTCGACGCGCCCCGCCCGCTCGAGTGGGATCCGCGCAACCGCGCCCGGACCGCGACCGAGCAGCCGGCCCACGCCGCGACGGTGCCGATGCCGTCGCCGATGCCGATCAACGAGACCAGCCGGCTGCCGCTGGCCGCGCCGACCCCGACCGTGTCGCTGCGGCCGAGCGCGCTGGCCGAGCAGCACGCGCTGGCCACCGCCCCGACCGCGCCGCCGATCGCGCCGGTCGATCCGGCCGGCGCGCCGACGCTGCCGCCGCCCGCGGAGCCGGCCGCGCCCGTGCCGCTGCAGGCGTTGCCGCTGCCGCCGGCGAGCGCGCCGACGCTGGCGCCCGAGCCGCCGGCGCCGATGGTCGCGCTGGCCGCGCCGGCGCCGACCCACGCGCTGGCCGCCCCCGCGGCCCCGCTGGACCTGGCCGCGCCGGCGTCGCTGGTGCGCCCGCCGCCGCCGCCGATCGTCGCCGCGCCCGAGCCCGTCGCCGCGCCCGAGCCCGAGCCTGTCGCCGCGCCCGCGCCTGTCGCCGCGCCCGAGCCTGTCACCGCGGCCCTGGCCGCCGCCGCCGCCGAGGCCGCGCCCGGCTCCGGCGTCATCGAGCTGGTCCCGCAAGGGACCTGGGCCACCGCGCTGGCGTCGCGCCTCGACGCGATGCTCGAGGCCGAGGAGGACGCGTTCAGCCACGCGCCCACCCACCGGACCACGCCGCCGCCGCCGCCAGGGCCGCGCCGCCGCGTCACCCACGAGGTCGACGCCGAGGACGTCGAGGCCACGATCGATCTGACGCTGAGCCCGCGGTCCGAGCACAGCGGCCTGTTCAAGGGCCCGCCGCCCGCGACGCGCCCGGTGCCCGTGATCGCGCCGGATCCCGACCCCGCCGACGATCGCGACGACGGCCCGACGGTGGTGCGCCCGCGCCCGACCGGCTCGGCGCTGCCGCCGCGGTCGCGCACCAAGCTGGACTGATGCCGCGGCTACCGGTAGCCGGGCCCGCTGGCCTCGGGCGTGACCCGCACCGCGCGCACGTCGGCGAGCTCGACGCCGTAGACCTCCTTGCGGTGGGTCGTGATGAGCGCGGTGTCGGCCGAGACCGCGACGGTCATCACCCGGTCGAGGATCAGCGACTGCGCGCCGTAGGCCAGGTAGACCGAGACCACGGCGCTGGCCGGAGCGTGGAAGACGTCCCCATCCCGGCTCATGCCCTGTTGCGTGAGGATCTCGATCGCGGTCGCGTGCTGCATGCGCGGACCATAGCACTGGCGGTCGCGGCGACGTTGGTGGCGCTGGCCGCGTGCGCCTCATCCGGCGGCGCCAGCCCCCGCACCCGCGATCACCTGGCCGTGGCCGAGGCGGCCCTCGGGCGCAAGGACTACGACGCCGCGGCCGCGGCCTACGACCAGGCGGTCGCGACCGCGCCCGACCGACGCAGCCAGGCCCTGGCGCTGCGCGAGCGCGCCGACGCGCGCGTCTTCGTCGGCGACCTCGCCGGCGCCGCCGCCGACCTCGACGCCCTGACCACGCTGACGCCGGGCGACCCGGCCGCCTGGCACGACCTCGGCATGGTCCGCGCAAACGCCGGCGATCGCGCCGGCGCCGCCGCCGCGTTCACCCGGGCCAAGGCGGCCGCGCCCGACGACGCCCGGCCCCGGCTGGCGCTGGCGGCGCTGCGCTGGGCCGACGGCGACCGGGGCGGCGCCCGCGCCGAGTACCAGGCGCTGTTGCGCCTCGACCTGCCCGACCGGGTCCGGGCCAAGGTCGAGTGGGCCATCGCCGAGCTGGCGCCGTGACCGACGGCGCGCCGACGCCAAGGTCGGAGCGCCGACGCGATCGGCCGCGTATACTCCCCGCGATGCTCCGGCGCCTCGCGTTCGCCCTCGCCACCTTCGCCGCCGCGGCGCCGGCCGCCGCCGATCCCTGGGGCTTCGCGTGGGCCGGCCGGATCGAGCGCGACGGCGCGCCGCTGTTCGATCCCGGCGCCGAGCCCGAGGCCCGGCGCGCGGCGGTCAGCGCGCTGCGGCCCTACGATCCCGCGCTCACCCGACGGTTCATCCTGCACGCCCTCGACGACGACGACCCCGCGGTCCGGCTCGAGGCGGCCCAGGTCGCGGGCCAGGGCAAGATGGTCGAGGCGGTGCCGCGGCTGATCGACTGGCTGGCCGATCCCGATCGGGCGACGCGGCGCGTGGCGTCGGACATGCTGGGGATGATCGCCGACGCCAGCGGCACCTCGGCGCTGGTGCGCACGCTGGGCGATCTCGACAGCGACGTCCGGCTGGGCGCGGTCAACGCGCTCGCGAAGATCGGCCAGCGCGGCGACCGCTCGGTGGTCGTGCCGCTGATCTCGCGCGTCAACGACGAGAAGACCGAGGTGCGGCGGGCCGCGATCGAGGCGCTGCGCGGCATCGGCGACCGCCGCGCGGTCGCCGCGGTCGTGGCCGCGTTCGGCGACGGCAACATCGAGGTGCGCAAGGCCGCGGTCATCACCGCCGGCAAGCTCGGCGACCCGGCCGCGATCACCGCGCTGACGCGGATGCTCGACGACGCCCAGCCCGACGTCCGCAACGTCGCGATCGCGGCGCTCGGCGATCTCGGCGCGGCCGACGCCACCGACGATCTGATCCGGCTGTTGCGCGCCGGCGGCGACGCCTCGGCCCCCGCCGGCTACGCGCTCGGCCAGATCGCCGCTGGCGGCGATCGCGACGCCGCCGACCGCGCGGTGCGCGCGCTGGTCGCGAGCCTGGTGGATCCGTCGGCGCGGCCGGTGGTGCAGGAGGCGCTGCGCCGCGCGGGCGCCGTCGCGGTGCCAGCGCTGGTGGCGCACCTCGACGGGCGCCTCGCCGGCGACCCCGGCGCCGCGGTCGATCTGCTCGCGGAGGTCGGCGACGCCCGCGCCACCGAGGCGTTGATCGCCGAGCTCGATCGCAAGCGCCTGAGCGTCGCGCGCATCACCGCGGCGCTCGCGAAGACCGGCGACCGGCGCGCGCTGGTGCCGGTGCTCGGGCTGATCGCCGACCCCGACCCGACCGTGCGCACGGTCGCGATGGGCGCCCTCGGCGCGCTGATCGGCAACGATCGGCGCGCGATCGACGCGCTGATCGAGCGGCTCGGCGACGATCAGGAGGACGTGCAGGTGCTCGCGTGCGGATACCTGGCGCGCCTGCACGCCACCGCCGCCGGCCCGGCCCTGGCCGCGCTCGCCGCGGCGCCGCGCTCACCGCGCCTGCGCCGGGCGGCGATCGACGCGCTCGGCGCGGTCGGGCACACGCCCAGCGCCCCGGTGCTGCTGGCGGCGCTGGCCGATCCCGACCCGATCCTGGCGCGCGCCGCCGCCGATGCCCTGGCCTACCTCGCCGATCCCGGCACCGCGCGCCAGCTCGAGGCCATCGCCCGTCACCCGGGCCCGAGCCAGACCGCGGTGCTGCGCGCCTGGGGCGCGGCCCTGCGCGATCGGCCCGATCCCCGCGCGCGCGCCATCCTGATCGAGCTGGCCCAGACCGCGCCGACGCTGCCGGCGCTGGCCGCGATCGCGGGCCTGGCCTCGAGCGGCGATCGCGCCGCGCGGCCGGCGCTGGCCGAGCTGGTCGAGCGCGGCGCGCCCGAGCGCCAGCGCGCCGCGGCCTGGGCGCTCGGTGAGCTGGCGGACGGCCCACCGCCCGCGCCGATCGCCAAGGCCCTGGTCGGGGCGCTCGAGGCCAAGGACGATCGCATCGCCGCGGCCGCGGCCTGGGCGCTGCTGGCGCAGCCGACCGAGAGCGCCGCCGCGTCGCTGCGACGGCTGGCCCGCCACGGCGGCTGGGCCGCGCGGGTCAACGCCACCGCGGCCCTCGCCCGGCACGGCGGCGCCGACGCCGTCGGCGATCTGGTCACGCTCCTGGCCCACGCGTCCCCGCTGGTGCGCGGCAACGCCGCCTGGGCCCTCGGCGCGCGCGCGACCGACGCCGCCCTGCCCGCCACCGCGACCGCGGCCCTCGCGCACGCGCTCGCCGACGACGTCAGCCCCTGGGTACGCGGCCACGCCGCCCGCGCGCTGTGGCGCCGCGCGCCCGTCGGCGAGATCGCCGCCGCCCTCGCCGACGCCGCCCGCGCCGATCGCGATCCGGCGGTGCGCGCGGCCGCCGCCGCCGCGCCCGCCGCCGCGCCCGCCAGCGACGAGTGGCGCATCTTCGACGTGGTCGAGCCCGACGACGATCGTCCGGTGCGCGCGGAGCCGTACTTCCTGCTGGTCGGCGTCGCCGGCCCGGCCTGGGCCACGTACACCGATCGCCGCGGCGTCATCGACGCCGAGCACGTGCCCGCCGACGTCAGCGAGCCGCACGCGCTCGCCACCGTCGCTGACCTCTGACGCGGCACCCGCTCGCGACCGTCGCCGAAGCTGTGCCCCGTGAGGCGCAGCGATCGGCGCCGCACGCGGACGCACGCACCGCGTCGCGGCCAGCCGAGCGGGTGACCGCACAGCCCGCAGTGACGGCACCGAGTTCGACCAGCCGCGACGCCGCGACGCCGCGACGCGGGCGAGCTGGGCGTGCTCGGCGCGACGCCCGCGGAGCGCTCGCGAGACCGATGACGACATCGGGGCGGACCGCGTGGCGCTGGCGACCGCGCACGAGATGAGGGCGCGGGGGGCTGTCCGCGGCGGGGTCGGTCGCGGCGGGGTCGGTCGCGGCGGTGGCGGTCGCGGCGGGGTCGCCCGCGGCGGTCGCGGCGGTGACCCAGGGTGGCGGGCGGGGGGGCGTGGGGGGGGGGGGGGGGGGGGGGGGGGGGGGGGGGGGGGGGGGGGGGGGGGGGGGGGGGGGGGGGGGGGGGGGGGGGGGGGGGGGGGGGGGGGGGGGGGGGGGGGGGGGGGGGGGGGGGGGGGGGGGGGGGGGGGGGGGGGGGGGGGGGGGGGGGGGGGGGGGGGGGCCCCGCGGGCTTGACCTATTCCGGGCCCGTTGATATATATGCCATAATCAATATGAGCGCCAAGCGAAGCCCACGAACGCCGATCCAGCTCACGCTGGATCAGGCGCGTCGCCCCACCGGGCACGGCGGCTGGCGTCCGGGCGCCGGCCGCAAGAAGCGCAAGGGCAGCTGCGCGCACCTGCCGCGCGTGCGGTTCCCGGCGTCGGTGCCGGTGCACGTCACGCTCAAGGTCGTCGGCGGCCTGCCGTCGTTCCGGCGGGCCGCGGTCATGCGGGTCGTGCGCGCGGCGATCACCGCCGGCGGTCACCGCGGCGACTTCCGCGTCGTGCACTACAACGTCCTGGGCGATCACCTCCACCTCGTCGTCGAGGCCGCGGGCGCCACCGCGCTCGCGCGCGGCATGCAGGGCCTGACCATCCGCCTGGCCCGGCGCCTGAACGCGCTGCTCGGCCGCCGCGGCCGGCTGTTCGCCCAGCGCTACCACGCCCGCCCGCTGCGCACGCCGCGCGAGGTGCGCAACGCCCTGCGCTACGTCCTGCTCAACGCCCGGCATCACGCCACCGCGCGCGGCCAGGTGCTCGCCGCCGGCTGGATCGATCCGTACTCCAGCGCGCTGTGGTTCGACGGCTGGAAGACCGCGATCCGGACCGACGCCCCGTGGCTGCGCGCGCTGGCCCGCGGCGGATGCCCGACCGCCACCCCGCGCACCTGGCTGCTCGCGGTCGGCTGGCGCCGCGGCGGCGGTCTCCTCGACGTCGACGATGTGCCCGGGCCGGCCCCGTGAGCTGGGCCCGCGGCGGTGTCGGGGATTCGAAGACGAGCGGTGGCGGTCGTCCGCCCTATGCTGACGCTCGTCGGCCGGCCGACGCAGCCGCCGGCCGCCCCCAGCTGCTGGCCGACCCAGCTCGCACCGACGCAGCCGCCGCCGCGACCCAGCCGCCGCGCCGACGCAGCTGCCGGACCGACCCAGCTGCCGGACCGACCCAGCTGCCGGACCGACCCAGCTGCCGGACCGACCGTCAGTCCGCGGCCCGCAGTGACAGCAAGAACGCGTGCGCCCGTTGCGCCGGGACGGTGCCGTCGGGGCCCTCGACCGAGGCGACGTACGCGCGGACGCCGATCGCCAGGATGCGCAGCCGACCTTCGCGACCGTCGCCGCGCAGCGTCAGCCAGGTGCCGGGGACCGGCGAGGCCTGCACGTCGACGCCGACGCTGCGCTGGAACGCGGCGATCAGGTCGGCCTCCCGTTCACGATCGAAGCACGCCGCCTTGAACTCGACGTCGCCGTCCTGCCACTCGATCCAGTGCTGGACGCTGGGCGCGCCGTCGCGCCCGGTCAGCTCGACCCGCTTGGCGATCGCCGCCGGGCTGAGGTCGACCGAGAAGCCGCCGGAGGTCGACGTGACGGTGGCCATCGCGCGCGGGTCACGCCCCCGGGTCCGATGCCCTGGTACGTGGTGCGCGCGCCCGCGGCCGGCTGGGCGCGTGCGCCGTAGGCCGCGGCCACGACCTCGCGCACCGCGCGGTACGCCGCCGCCTGGCCGGGGCGAGCGGCAGCGGCGCGACCAGCAGCCCCCGATCGGTGCGCGCGAGTGGTCTACGCATCGCCGGGAGCGTACGTCCTCCCGCGCGCGCTCGCGACCGTCGCCGACCTCGGACGTGGCGCGCGCGACGTTCTCGCTTGACGATCGGCGCGGCGTTCTCTAGTTTGCGTTCATCACGCGACGGGTGTCGCGCAGGAAGGAGGCTCACCGTGCAAGATCTTCAGCTCATCGTCACGTCGTCGAGCCTGACTTCCGTCCGCGCCCCGCGCTGACGCTCGTCGGCCGCCCGACGCACGCTGCCTGACCCGCGCCGATCGGCGTGGCGTCGATCGCTGCGCGCGGCATCCGTGGCACCGCCACGGCCCGCGCGGCGATCGCCGAGGCGCGCGCGTCGTCGCGGCGACGGTCGGCGCGGGTGATCGCGCGGCGGGCGTCGTTTCTTCTCATGCACCACGTGATGCGGGTGCCACGCCATGCGTGCGCCCGCGGAGTGACGATGACCTCATCCAAGCAGCGGCGCCGCGAGACCTCAAGCTCGCGCGCCCGGTCCGCATCGACTGATGCGCGCCGTTTCTCTCCCGCGTCCGAGTCCGAGTCCGAATCCGAATCCGAATCCGAGTCCGAGTCCGAGTCCGAGTCCGCGTCCGCGTCCGCAGTCAACCGCAAGCCGGGGCGTGGCCGCGCGCGCCACGCCCTCCCCGATCCACCCGCGTCGTCGGTCGAGCCCGAGCTCGAGCCCGAGCTCGAGCTCGACGACAGCGTGTTCTTCCGCCGCCAGGAGGTGCGGCGCTCGACGTCCCACAAGGATCTTCAGCTCGCGGCCCAGGTCGCCACGATCGTCGGCGCGGCGCTGGCCGAGCTCGACGATCCGGTGCTCGGCCAGCTGCTCGTCGTCGACGCCACCCCGGCGCCCGACGCCGGCCGGCTCGCGGTGACCGTGTGCCTGCCACGCTCGGCGCGCGCGCGCGCCGGCGCCGCGACCGCGCCGACGATCGACGACGTGCTGGCGCGCCTGGGCCGCGTCAAGGGCCACCTCCGCGCCGAGGTCGCCGCCGGCATCACCCGCAAGCGCGCGCCGGAGCTGGCGTTCGTGGTGGTCCCCGCCGAGGAGGACGGGCCATGACCGCCGTGGCCACCGAGCACCGCTGGCTGGCGACGCCGCTGCCGGCCGAGGTCGAGGTCAGCCTGGCGCGGCTGCGGCGCGCCGACGACGTGCGCCACGTCGCGGTGATGCCGGACGTCCACCTCGGCACGGGCGTGTGCGTCGGCACCGTGGTCGCGACCTGGCGGATGATCTACCCGGGCGCGGTCGGCGGCGATCTCGGCTGCGGCATGGCGGCGCTGCGGTTCCGCCGGGCCGACGGCGAGCCGGCGCTGCCGTCGGGCGCGCTCGACCAGCGCGCCGCCGGCGCGATCCTGCGCGGCCTGTACCGCGAGGTGCCGGCCACCAAGCACGCCGGGCCGGCGGCGATCGATCGCCTGCCCGCCGGCCTGCGGGATCCGCCGCTGAGCGCCCGCGCCCTCGAGACCGCGCGGCGGCGCGACGGCGTCGTGCAGTTCGGCACGCTGGGCGCCGGCAACCACTTCATCGAGCTCCAGCTCGACCTGGCCGGCGACCTGTGGCTGATGCTGCACAGCGGATCCCGCGGGATGGGCCAGGCGATCCTGCGCCACCACCTGGCGGTCCTCGACGCCGGCGCCGGCCCCGGGCTGGCGGCGGTCGACGCCGACAGCGACGCCGGCCGCGCGTACCTCGCCGACCTGGCGTGGGCGCTGACCTACGCCGAGGGCAACCGCGCGGCGATGATCGCGCGGGCCAGCGACGTGGTGGCCGCGGCGCTCGGGTGCGAGCCCGACGCCGCCAGCTACGTCGCGTGTCACCACAACGACATCGCGCGCGAGCACCACCACGGCCACGCGTGCTGGGTCCATCGCAAGGGCGCCATCGCCGCGCACGCCGGCACCGCGGGCCTCATCCCGGGCTCGATGGGCTCGGCCAGCTTCCACGTCGTCGGGCGCGGCCACCCCGACGCGCTGTGCTCGAGCTCCCACGGCGCCGGGCGCACGATGAGCCGCACCGAGGCGCGCCGCCGGGTCTCGGCCCGGGGCCTCGAGGCCGAGCTGCGCGGCACCTGGTTCGACGTCCGCCTGGCCGAGCGCCTCCGCGACGAGGCGCCGTCCGCCTACAAGGACATCACCGCCGTGATGCGGGCCCAGCGCGACCTCACCCGGATCGTCCGGCGGCTGCGCCCGCTCCTGTCCTACAAGGGCGGGTGACCGGTCGCGCGGCAGCCGAGCCCGACCCCGACGCCGGCGATGCCGACGCCCGCCGGGGTCTCGACCACGGTCGTCGGGCCCCGCGTCCCGAGGGCCCGCCGGAGCCCACCTCATCGCCGAGGCTCCTGCGGGATCTGGAGCCTCGCCGTTGCCCTGCGCAGCCGCTACCCTGCGTGGCCCCGGGCTGGACGCGCCCGCGGATCGCAGGGAGTCATGAAGCCCCCGAAGCGCTGGCGCCTCATCGTCGTCGACGAGCAGCCGTACCTCTGGACGGTGCGCGTGCAGGAGCTCGAGTGCGCTCGACCGCTCACGGTGCACGTGCACCGGGCCGAGGTGGTCGACGACGTCGTCCGGCGTCGCGCGTACCTGGGCGCGATGGCGACCACGATCGCCGGGCCGTCGCACTGCGGCGGCCCGCAAGGTCGCCAGCTCGATCCCCCCGAGGACCATCACCCCCGGTGAGGTCGCGGCATGGATTCGAGCCGAGGCGCGGCCTCCGGTTCGCCCCGCGGGCGCGCCGAGGGTGGACACCGCCCCGTCCACCTCGACGGAGTCGTGAGCTCGACCTGATGTCGCCCGGGCGCGCCGTGTGGGCGACCGACGATCAGTGCACGAAGTTGCCGATGCGCTCCCAGCGCAGGGCGAACGGGTTGGTCATCCCCTTGAGCACCGGCGGGCCCATCGACAGCCAGATGAACATGGCCTTGCCCTTGACGTGATCGAGCGGCACCGGCCCCCACACCCGCGAGTCGTTCGAGTTGTCGCGGTTGTCGCCCATGACGAAGACGTGGTCCTTGGGCACGACGTAGTGGTAGCGCGGCGTGCAGGTCGGGTTGTTCGGATCGGGCTCGGGCGCGGTCCGGACGATCGTCCCGAACGAGCGCGGCTGCGGCCGGTCGGGGCAGCGCGGCATGGCGCTGCGCTCGTCGAGCTCGGACCGCGGGAACTCGGAGGTGTCGGCGTCGCGGCCGTGGAAGCGCCCGAGCGCGGTCGCGCGCTCGAACTCGAGCTGGTCGGCCGGGACCCCGGCGGCGAGCCGCTGGGCCTGGTAGGTGTCCCAGTAGGCGGGCCAGCCCATCGCCACCGCCGCGGCCGCGTCCGGGCGGTCGGCGCGGTGGTAGATCGAGAACCGGTAGCCGCCCATCGACGTGCGGAAGTGGCTCATGTCCTCGAGGTGCCACGGGCTGTCGCTCGAGCCGCGCCGCAGGCTCGGCGAGTCGGGCGAGTCGCGATCCCAGTACTGGACCGCCGCGCCGGCCAGGGTCTCGGGCACGACCTGGCCGTTGACGTAGAGCAGGTTGCAGCGGACCTCGACGGTGTCGCCGGCGACCGCGACGACGCGCTTGATGAAGTCGTCGCCGCGGCACGGCTGCTTGAACACGATCACCTCGCCGCGGTGGGGCGACCGCAGCGTGAACAGCTTGACGTCGGTGTAGGGGATCCGGACCCCGTACATGAGCTTGTTGACGAAGATGAAGTCGCCGATCTGCATGGTCGGGATCATCGACGCCGACGGGATCTTGAACGCCTCGACCACGAACGCGCGCAGCAGCAGCGCGATCGCCAGGGCCACGCCGATCGACTCGGCGTACTCGCGGATCGGCGACTTCTTGGCGGTCGCCGCGATCTTGTCGAGCGCGGCGTCGATCGGGGGCAGCAGCCGCCGCATCGCCGCGGCGTCGTCGGACGTGATCGCCGCGCGCAGGTCGGCCAGGTCGCGGGTGAGCGCGGTCCGCTCGGCCGCGCCGATCTTGAGCTGGGCGCGCAGGGCCTTGCCGGCCTCGCGCGCCAGCCCGCGCGCCTCCTTGCGCACCCGCCGGTCGAGCTTGACCGCGCGCGCTGGCGCGGCGACCACCTCGGTCGACATCAGGAGTCGACCTTCAGCACGGTGAGGAAGGCCTCCTGCGGCAGCTCGACCGACCCGACCGACTTCATCCGCTTCTTGCCTTCCTTCTGCTTCTCCAGGAGCTTCTTCTTGCGCGAGATGTCGCCGCCGTAGCACTTGGCGGTGACGTCCTTGCGCATGGCCTTGACGGTCGTGCGCGAGATGATCTTGCTGCCGATCGCCGCCTGGATCGCGACGTCGAACATCTGCCGCGGCACGACGTCCTTCATCTTGGTGCACAGCTCGACGCCGCGGTGGTAGGCGTTGTCCTTGTGCGAGATGATCGACAGCGCGTCGACGCGCTCGCCGTTGATCAGCACGTCGAGGCGGACCAGATCGGCGTCGCGGTGCCCGGCTGGTTCGTAGTCGAGCGACGCGTAGCCCCGGCTCATGGTCTTCAGGCGATCGTAGAACCCGAACACCACCTCGGCCAGCGGGATCTCGTAGACCACGCGGACCCGGCCGCTGGGATCGTAGTGCAGGCCCTGCTGCGTGCCGCGCCGCTCCTCGCACAGCTGCATGATCGGGCCGACGTACTCCTGCGGCAGGTGCACCGTCGCGAGGATGATCGGCTCCTCGATGCGATCGAACTTGCCGGCGTCGGGGACCTTGGCCGGGTTGTCGACGATGACCGCCTCGGTCGCGCCCGGGTAGAAGATCCGGTACTGGACGCTCGGCGCCGTGGTGATCAGGTTGAGGTCGAACTCGCGCTCGAGCCGCTCCTGGATGATCTCCATGTGCAAGAGGCCCAGGAACCCGCACCGGAACCCGAAGCCGAGCGCCGACGACGACTCCGGCTCGTAGGTCACCGCGGCGTCGTTGAGCACCAGCTTGCCGAGGGCGTCGCGCAGGTCCTGGTAGTCGGCGGCGTCGACCGGGAACATGCCGGCGAAGACCATCGGCTTGACCGCCTTGAACCCGGGCAGCTGGGCCGGGCACGGGCGGTCGTCGTCGGTCATGGTGTCGCCGACCCGGGCGTGCGCGATGTCCTTGATCGACGCGGCGACGATGCCGACCTCACCGGCGCACAGCTCGTCGACCTCGAGCAGGTGCGGGGTCCGGACGGCGATCATCCCGCAGTCGTAGACCTTGTTGGTGGCCCAGAACCGCAGCTTCTGGCCGCGCTTGATCGTGCCCTTGAACACCCGCACCAGCACGACCACGCCCCGGAACGCGTCGTACCAGCTGTCGAAGATCAGGGCCTCGAGCGGCGCGGCCTTGTCGCCCGTGGGCGGCGGGATGCGCTGGACCAGGGCCTCGACCATCTCGGGGATCCCGACGCCGGTCTTGGCGCTGACCAGGCAGGCGTCGTGAGCGGGCAGGCCGATCGTGTCCTCGATCTGCTGCTTGATCTCGTCGGGCCGCGCCACCGGCAGGTCGATCTTGTTGAGGACCGGGACGATCTCGAGGTTGTTGTCGAGGGCGACGTAGACGTTGGCCAGGGTCTGGGCCTCGACGCCCTGGGCGGCGTCGACCACCAGGAGCGCGCCCTCGCACGCGGCCAGGCTGCGCGACACCTCGTAGTGGAAGTCGACGTGGCCCGGGGTGTCGATCAGGTTGAGCTGGTACTCGAGCCCGTCGGCGGCGACGTACTTGAGCCGCACCGACTGGGCCTTGATCGTGATGCCGCGCTCCTTCTCGAGGTCCATCGAGTCGAGGTACTGGGCCTTGCTCTCGCGCTGGGTCAGCGCGCCGCAATGCTCGAGGATGCGATCGGCCAGCGTGGTCTTGCCGTGGTCGATGTGGGCGATGATCGAGAAGTTGCGGATGCGTTCGGGCGGCGTGGACATCGAGGCTACCGGTCGGGGGTGGAGACGGTGTCAGCGACCGACCAGACCAGCTGTTCGGGCAGGCGTTCGCGGTAGCGCTCGAGGAGGAGCGTCACGGCCTCGTGCAGGCACTCGTCGACCGGCCGGCCGGTCCGCTCCGCCAGCAGGCGCAAGCGGTCGTCCTCGTCGGCGGACAGGGTAGTCGAGATGGTGCGGCGCGCCACGGGCGGCGCACCATACGTTGCGCTCCGTCACGGGTCAACGGCCGCCCCGGCCCGCCGGCTTGCGCCGGTGCCGGCGGGGGTCTACGCTTGCCATCAAATGTCC
Organism: Myxococcales bacterium; assembly: GCA_016717005.1. Lineage (NCBI taxonomy): Bacteria > Pseudomonadati > Myxococcota > Myxococcia > Myxococcales > Myxococcales bacterium. Next base: position 67,777 of record JADJUF010000021.1, read on the forward strand.
CCGAGCCTGCGCCTGGCCCTCGCGGCCGCGGTGCTGGTCGCACCTGCGGCCGCCTGCAACAAGAACAAGAAAGACAAGACCATCGCCAACACCGGCGGCGATGCCTCGTCCGACGTCGCCAAGGTCGACCCGACCCTGTGCGAGACGTCGGGCAAGAACGTCCTGTCGTACGACCTCAACCGCGACGGCCGGCCCGACGTCTGGAAGATGTACAAGGTCGAGGATCAGGGCGGCACGTCGATCGAGCTCCTGACCTGCAAGCAGGTCGACTTCGATCACGACGGCCGCAAGGACTGGGTGGTCGGCTACACGCCCAAGGGCACGCCGGCGTTCGAGAAGGCCGACTTCGACTACGACGGCAAGTTCGACATGTCGGCGATCTACGATCCCAAGACCGGCAAGCGGATCGAGGTCGAGCGCGACAGCGACTTCGACGGCAAGTACGACATCAAGGAGATCTACGATCGCTTCGAGGCGCTGACCGCGATCCGCCGCGACCGCAACGGCGACGGCAACCCCGACTACTGGGAGCAGTACAAGGACGGCTCGCTCGTGGCGATCCTGTACGACGACGACTACGACAACAAGGTCGATCGCCGCGACGAGGTGCCCGGCAGCCGGCCCAAGTTCGTCGCGCCCGAGGAAGTCCGCGACGCGACCGCGCCGACCGCGCCGGCCGCGGGCAGCGGCAGCGCCGCTGGCTCTGGCAGCGCCAAGCCCAAGTGACCGCGCCGACCACCGTGGTCCCCAAGCCCTGGGGCCACGAGCTGATCTGGGCCCAGACCGACCGCTACGTCGGCAAGATCCTGCACGTGAAGGCCGGCGAGTCGCTGTCGCTGCAGTACCACCGGGTCAAGGACGAGACCATCATGGTCCTGTCCGGCAAGCTGCGGTTCGAGCACTACCTCGACGGCGACGAGCCGACCGTGATCGAGCTCGGCCCGCGCGTGCCGTTCCGGATCCAGCCCGGCCGGCGCCATCGCATGACCGCCGTCGAGGACACCGACGTGGTCGAGGTGTCGACCCCGGAGCTCGACGACGTCGTCCGCCTGTCGGATCGCTACGGGCGCGAGGACCAGCGCTAGCGTCGTGGCCCATCGGCGGCTGTGGCCGCTCGCGATCGTGCCATCGCGGCCGCGCTGCTCGGCCCGTTGATCGTATGATCTCGAACGGTTGCGATGATCGCCAGGCCGGCCGCAGATTGTGCAAAGCTAGCGCGATGCTGGGGCGTCTAACCCCGTGACGATGACTCCCGCGGAACGTGAAGGCCAGACCGCGGCCAGGCTCGTGAGCTTGGCCAAGGCCGGTGACCTGCGCGCGTTCGAGGAGCTGGTGCGCCGGTACCGCCGCCGCATCTTCGCGCTGGCCCTGCACCTGACCGGGACCCAGTCCGACGCCGACGACATCGCCCAGGACGTGTTCATGGCCGCGTACCGGGCCCTGCCCGGGTTCGAGGGCAAGAGCGAGTTCTTCACCTGGGTCTACCGGATGGCGGTGAACCGCGCGCTGAACGTCCGGCGCGATCGCGGCCGCCGGCCCGAGGATCCCTTCGACGACCCCCGCGTCGAGCTCGCGATCGCGATCGACGCCGATGGCGACCCGCGCAAGGCCGCCGAGCTGCGCGAGACCTACGGCCGCCTGCTGGGCGCGCTCGACGGCCTGCCGCCGGAGATGCGGACCACCGTCGTGCTGGTGTCGCTGCAGGGCATGGCCCACGGCGAGGCCGCGATCGTCCAGAAGTGCAGCGAGGGCACGATCGCCTGGCGCATGCACGAGGCCCGCACCCGGCTGCGCGAGGCCCTGGCGACCACGAAGGTGCCGCGGCGGCGGGGCCTGTCGACCGAGCTCGCGGGCCTGCTCGACGAGCTGGGCCTGCCCGTGATGGCGCCCGGCCGCGCGTAGCCGCCGGCTCGCGCCGGAGCGGGCGCGCCTCGATCCGCGGTATCGTCGGCCGTGCGCCGTGTCCTCCTGGCCCTGGCCGGGCTCCTGCCGGTCGTCGTCGGCGCCAGCGCCGCCGCGGTGGCGGCGCTGTGGCTGGTGCGCCATTGGCTGCCGGCCGACCAGCTGCGCGCGTCGACCGCCGAGGTCGGCAACTACCTGCAGGCGATCGGCACGATCTACGCGGTCCTGCTGGCGTTCGTGGCGTCGTCGGTGTGGGCCCAGTTCAACGACGCCCGCTCGGTGGTCGAGCGCGAGGCCAACGAGATCGTCGATCTGTTCCGGATCGTCGACGCGCTCGGCGCCGGCGCGCGCACGCCGCTGACCGCGGCGCTGATCCGCTACGTCGATCGGGTCATCGCCGAGGAGTGGCGGGCGATGGCGCGCGGCGACGAGGCCACCACCGAGGCCGTCGGCCGCGAGCTCGACGCGGTCTGGGCCGGGCTGCACGGCTTCCAGCCGTGCGACGACTGCGCGCGCTCGCTGCACGCCGAGGCGCTGAGCCGCTTCAACGATCTGTCCGACGCCCGGACCAGCCGCCTGACCGCCGCGCGCACGCGCATGCCGCTGGGCCTGCGGCTCCTGCTCTACGTCGGCGCGCTGATGATGACCGCGTCGATGTTCCTGCTCGCGGTCGACAGCTTCGCGATCCACGCGGTGATCACCGGCGCGCTGGCCGGCGCGATCTCGCACGTGCTGTACCTGGTCGAAGATCTCGACGACGCGTTCTCGGGCCTGTGGCAGGTCTCGACCGCGCCGTTCGCGCGGGTCCGCCGGTGCCTGCGCGACGCCGACGCCGCGCGCGCGGCCGGGTGACGGTCAGCGCCCGCGGGCGGCGCACGCGATCAGCTCGCCGACCCGCACCCGCCGCCCGCGGTCGCCGAGGACCGCGCTGGCCTCGGGGTCGGCGCAAGCGCGCGCGGTCAGCTCGGCGATCGTGCCGGCCGCGGGCGCGGGCACCAGCACCAGCCGGAGCGGGACGTCCTCGGGCGCGCCGGCCCCCGGCCCGAGCGCGCGCACGCCCGCGATCGCGGCGGTGACCGTGGCCGGCGCCCCCGACACCACCAGCGCCCGCGCGCCCAGATCGACGACGACCACCCGCTCGCCCAGGGTCGGGCGCTCGACCGGCGTCGCCAGCTCGAACCCGAGGCTGGGGTGCGCGCCGACCGGCGGCGCGGGCCCGGCGATCCCGGCCCAGGCTGGGCGCCCGGCGACCCGCTGCGGCGTGCGGTCGAGCAGGGCCGCGGCCACCTCGGCGCCGCCCCGCGGCGAGGTCACCTCGACCGCCAGGCGACGCCGGTCGAGGGTCCAGAGCCACACGCCATCGAACTCGCCGCCGTGGTTCATGCTCGGTGGCAGCGACACCTCGATCCCGGCCGCGACCGAGCGCCACCCGCGCTCGCCATCGAGCCAGCGACCGCGGCGGGGATCGACCCCGACCGCCGTGCCGGCGATCGCCGCCTGGAAGCGCGCCCGCCCGACCTCGCCGCCGTGCCGGCCCGCCAGCACCCGCGCGATCCGGGCCGCGCGCACCGCCGGCGCCGGGTGGTGGTCGTCGTCGAGCCACGGCCGCAGGTCGGCGAGCGCGTCGGGCGCGTCGGCGTCGTCGACCTCGCCGCGCCGCCGATCGATCGGCGTGGTCGCGGCCCAGCGCAGGGCGCCGAACATCGCGGTCGGCTCGTAGCCCGCGGCGACGAGCAGATCGATCGCGAGCTCATCGGCGGCGGCCTCCATGTCGAGCCGCCACACCGGGATCAGGTCGCCGAACGGATCCGGCTGACGGACGCCGTCGCCGGTCGACCACGACCGGAACGTGTGCCCGCCGATCAGGTGCGCGAGCTCGTGGGCGAGCACCGCCGCCAGCTCGGCCTCGGAGTCGAGCGCGACCAGGAGCCCGCGGGTGAGGCTGATGTGCCCCAGGAACGCCGCGCCGGCGCCGTCGCTGCGGTCGATCAGGTCGAGCGCCGGCACCGGCGCGATCCGCCCGGCCCGCGCGACCCGCGCGAGCACGCCCTCGACGTAGGCCTGCAGCCGCGGCGCCGCCAGCACGAACCCGGGCTCGACGATCTCGCGCCAGCGATCGCGCCAGGACGCGCACCCGTCGAGCTCCGCGGGCGTGCGCGCGGTCCGGCACGGCGCCGGCAGCGTGGCCGCGCGCGCCGACGGCCCCGGCCGGCCGCAGCCCGCGACCGCCACCGCGGCCGCGATCGCGACCGGCGCCAGCGCGGCCCGGCCGCCGCGCGGCGCGGTCATCGCCACACCTCGATCGTCAGCGCGGTGACGCCGGTCGCGGTGGCCGTGGCCAGCTCGAGGCGCGCGCGCGCCGGCGGGTCGAGCGCGGCGGCGTGGGCGCTCAGCCGCGCGACCGCGCGGTCGTACCCGCGCCCGCCCAGGGGCCGCCCCACCGCGAGCTCACGCTCGACCACCTCGACCAGCGCGCCGCGGTCGACGTCGTCGGGCACCTGCCCGACCTCGATCGCGCCGACCACGCGCCGCGCGCCCTCGCGCACCGGCAGCTCGACGGTCAGGCCGGCCGGCCTCGCCGTCACGATCGGCTCGTCGAACACGACGTCGAGGTAGCCGGCGTCGCGGTAGCGCTGCCAGACCGGCGTCAGGTCAGCGACCAGCCGGCCGCGGTGGTAGGGCCCGCCGACGCCGTTGGGACCGCCGGGCGTCCCGACCGCCGCGCGCAGCTCGGCCTCGGGGAACGCCGCCACGCCCGCGAACCGCACCGCGGCGATCAGCGCCCGCGGCCCCGGCTCGAGCCGCGCGCACACCCGCACGCCCGCGGCGAGCGGCTCGCTCCAGATCGCGCCGGTCGCGTCGACGAACCCGTCGACCGCGAGCACGCCGCGGGTCATCGCCAGGGCGCGGTCGGCGCGGGCCGGGTCGGCGATCGTGCCGCGCAGGCCGCGCAGCAGGCGCAGCGTCCGCGGTGACACCCCGGGCGCGTCGACGGCCACCTCGACGACGCGGGGCGCCTCGACGACGATCAGGTGGAGCGCGCCGGCGTCGGCGCCGCGCGGCTCCCAGCGCGCCGCCAGCTCGGTGTAGACGCCCAGGCGGGCCAGCCGCGCGAGATCGAGCGCGACCGCCGCCGGGTCGAGCGCGGCGCCGACCGTGGTCCGCACGATCGCGGCCGCCTGGGCCCGGGTCGCGTCGGCCCCGTCGATCTCCACCGCCGCGACCCGCTGGCCGACGACCGCGTCGAGCTCGGTCGGCGCCCGCACGCGCGGCCCCGACGCCGGCGCGGCCGGGGCCACGCCGCACGCCGCCGGCGCGGCCACGCCCCGCTGGATCGGATCGACCAGCGGCGGCCCCCCGACGCCACCGCACCCGGCGAGCACCGCCGCGATCACCAGGGCCACGCGCACGGCGGCGAGCGTAGCGCGCCGGCGGCGCCGGCGCCGCCCTATGCCGGCATCGTCGCGAGATCGATCACGAACCGGTACTTCACGTCGCTGGCGACCATGCGGTCGTAGGCGCGGTCGAGGTCGGCCACGCCGATCCGCTCGATGTCCGAGACGATGCCGTGGGCGCCGCAGAAGTCGAGCATCTCCTGGGTCTCGGCGATGCCGCCGATCAACGAGCCGGCCAGGGCCCGGCGCCGGCCGATCAGCAGGCCGGTCGACGGCGCCGGGTGCGGCGTCGGCGGCGCGCCGACCACGACCAGCGTGCCGTTGCGGGCCAGCAGCCGCAGGTACGCGTCGAGGTCGTGGGCCACGGCCACGGTGTCGATGATCACGTCGAGGTCGGGCGCGCACGCCTTCATCGCCGCGGCGTCCCTCGACACGACCACGGCGTCGGCGCCGAGCCGCGTGCCGTCGTCGACCTTGCCCGGCGACGACGTGAACAGCGTCGTGTGGGCGCCGAACGCGTGGGCCAGCTTGAGCGCCATGTGGCCGAGGCCGCCGAGGCCGACCACGCCGACCCGGCTGCCCGCGCCCACGCCCCAGTGCGCAGCGGCGAGTAGGTCGTGATGCCGGCGCACAGGAGCGGCGCGGCGGCGGCCAGGTCGAGGTTGGCCGGGATCCGCAGGACGAAGGCCTCGTCGACGACGACGTGGGTGGCGTAGCCGCCGTAGGTGGGCTGGCCCGGCAGGTGCTTGTCCGGGCTGTTGTACGTGAACGTCGCGCGCTGCTCGCAGAACTGCTCGTCGCCGGCGAGGCAGCTCGGGCACGTGCGGCACGCGTCGACCATGCAGCCGACGCCGACCCGATCGCCGACGGCGACCTTGGTGACGGCGCCGCCGACGGCGGTGACCGTGCCGACCAGCTCGTGGCCGGGCACGCACGGGTAGACCGTCCCGGGCCACTCGCCCCGGGCGGTGTGGAGGTCCGAGTGGCAGACGCCGCAGAACGCGATGTCGAAGGCCACGTCGGTGGGGCCGGGCTCGCGGCGGGTGATCGAGATCGGCGCGAACGGCGCGGTGGCCGAGGCGACGGCGTAGGCACGGGCGGTGGACATGCGCCGGTATAGCGCGCGACCGCGCGACGGACAGGGTCGCCGCTTCCGCGCCCGCGCGCTTCGCGGTAAAGACCCGCCCATGACCACGCCCAACCGCTCGACCACCCACCGCGAGATCGACATGACCCGCCTCGCCGGGCTCGGCCTCGAGCTCGAGGAGCTGGCCGAGGGCGGCCCGATCACCCCCGACCGGGTGATCGCCCTGGCCGAGGAGCAGGGCAAGCCGCCCAGCCACTACTACGCGGCCGTGGCGCTGGCCACCGAGCTCGAGCTGCCGACGGCGCCGGTGACCGCCGTGGTGTGCGCGGGCAAGTGCCAGAGCTGGGGCGCGCTCGAGTGCCTCGACGCCGCCGTCACCGCCTGGGAGCAGCGCCCGGGCTTCGCGATCGCGGTCCGCAGCTGCCTCGACAAGTGCGCCGAGGCCCCGGTGGTCGAGCTGCGCACGCCCGACGGCACCGCGGTGCTGCTCCGGGCCAAGGCCGCCGACGTCACCGCCGCCCTGGCCACCGCGACGGAATAACCAGGCGTCGACCGCCGTTGGCTGGCGTACGCGGCCGGCCGGCGCTACGGTCTCGCGTCGCCCCGATGCTCCGGCTGTCCAAGATCAACAAGTACTACGCGGTCGGCGCCCACCGCCTCCACGTGCTGCGCGACGTCGACCTCGAGGTCGAGGACGGCGAGATGGTCGCGATCATGGGCGCGTCGGGCTCGGGCAAGTCGACCCTGCTCAACATCCTGGGCATCCTCGACAGCTACGACAGCGGCGAGTACCACCTCGGCGACACGCTGATCCGCGGGCTCAGCGAGACCCAGGGCGCGCGCTACCGCAACCGGCTGATCGGGTTCGTCTTCCAGTCGTTCAACCTGCTGCCGTTCAAGACCGCGGTCGAGAACGTGGCGCTGCCGCTGTACTACCAGGGCGTGCCGCGCCGGCAGCGCAACCGCACCGCGCTGCAGTACCTCGACAAGGTCGGCCTGGCCGACTGGGCCGATCACCGGCCAGCCGAGATGTCGGGCGGCCAGAAGCAGCGCGTGGCCATCGCCCGCTCGCTGATCACCAAGCCGCGCATCGTCCTGGCCGACGAGCCGACCGGCGCGCTCGACTCGAAGACCTCCGAGGAGGTCATGGAGCTGTTCGCCGAGATCAACCGCTCGGGGATGACGGTGATCCTGGTGACCCACGAGGCCGACGTCGCCGCGCGGGCCCAGCGGACCATCCGCCTGCGCGACGGCAAGGTCGAGCCCGACCTGCTGGCCCAGGCGAGCTAGGCCGATGTTCTCGCTCGATCGCTGGCAGGAGGTGCTGTCGACGCTGGCGCGGGCGCCGCTGCGCAGCATCCTGACGGCGTTCGCGGTCGCCTGGGGCATCTTCATGCTGGTGTTCCTGCTCGGCATGGGCCGCGGCCTGCACCAGGGCGCCGAGAGCCAGTTCGCTGACGACGCCGCCAACAGCGTCTGGATCTTCGGCGGCACGACCTCGCAGCCGTACCAGGGCATGCCGGTCGGCCGCCGGCTGACGTTCACCAACGACGACTACGCCAACCTCCGGGGCCTCGACGGCATCGAGCACCTGACCGGCCGGTTCTTCCCCGGCTCGGGGCGGCCGTTCGGCGGCTCGCGCACGGTCCGGGTCGGCGCCAAGACCCAGGACTTCGACGTCCGCGCGGTCCACCCCGATCACCTCTACCTCGAGAAGACCCTGGTCAAGGCCGGCCGGTACATCAACGAGGACGACCTGCTCGAGAAGCGCAAGGCCGCGGTCGTCGGCATCCCGGTGGCCCAGTTCTTCTGGGGCACCACCGACGTGATCGGCCGCTCGCTCGAGATCGGCGGCGTGTCGTTCGACGTGGTCGGCGTGTTCGACGACGCGGGCGGCGACGACGGCGAGCTGCAGATGATCTACGTGCCGGTGACGACCGCGCAGCTGGCGTGGAACGGCGCCGATCGCCTCAACGCGCTGATGTTCACCGTCGGCGGCAAGAGCGTGGCCGAGACCCAGGAGCTGCTCGACGTCGTCCGGGCCAAGCTGGCGGAGCGCCAGCGCTTCAACCCCGACGACCCGCAGGCCATCCGGGTCCGCAACATGCTCGAGCAGTACGAGAGCTTCCAGCAGATCTTCTGGCTGATCGAGCTGTTCGTCACCGCGATGGGCGCCGCGACGATCATCGCCGGCATCATCGGCGTCGCGAACATCATGCTGATCACGGTCAAGGAGCGGACCCGCGAGATCGGCATCCGCAAGGCCCTGGGCGCGCCGCCGATCTCGATCGTCTCGACGATCCTGCAGGAGTCGATCTTCCTGACCGCCGCCGCCGGCTACATCGGCCTGATCCTCGGCGTCGGCGCGATCACCGGCATCGCCAAGCTGGTGCCCCAGAACGAGTTCTTCGGCCAGCCGCAGATCGATCTCAAGGTCGCCATCTACGCCAACGTCGTGCTGGTCGTGGCCGGCGCGGTCGCCGGCTTCTTCCCGGCCTACGCCGCGGCCCGGGTCAGCCCGATCGAGGCGATGCGAGACCGCTGATGCTCGACCTCGACAGCTTCCACGAGATCGCGACCAGCCTGGCCCGGCACAAGCTGCGGACCGCGCTGACCGCGGTCGGCGTGTTCTTCGGCATCGTCATCTTCATGTTCATGGTCGCGTTCGGCACGTCGCTGCACGGCGGCGTCGGCAAGAAGCTCAACCGGTTCGCCGCGAACGCGGTGTTCCTGTGGGGCCAGCGCACCAGCGAGCCCTACGCCGGCCTGCCCGCCAACCGCCCGGTCGTGTTCGACAACGACGACATCGAGCCGCTGCGCAAGCTCGACGGTATCGAGTACGTCGCGCCGCGCAACCAGCTCGGCGGGTTCCGGGCCGGCAACGTCGTCCGCCGGGCCGCCAAGGTCGGCAGCTTCCAGGTGTCCGGCGACTACCCCGACTTCCAGTACATCGTCCTGCCGATCATCCGGGCCGGGCGGTTCGTCAACATGGGCGACATCGAGTGCCGCCGCAAGGTCGCGGTGATCGGCGAGGCCGTCGCCGAGGAGCTGTTCGAGCGCGGCGCCGACCCGATCGGCGACGCGATCGAGATCAACGGCATCCACTTCATCGTGATCGGCGTGTTCGGCACCGCCGCCAGCGGCCAGCAGGGCGACCAGCAGGTCCGCTCGATCTACATCCCGTTCACGACCTTCCAGCAGGCGTTCCACACCGGCAACCGGGTGTCGTGGTTCGCGGTCACCGGCAAGCGCGGCGTCGACGCCAAGGACCTCGAGCAGCGGGTCTACGCGCTCCTGCGCGAGCGCCACAAGATCGCGCCGACCGACACCGCCGCGATCCGCGGCTGGAACGTCGGCGCCCAGTTCGCCAAGACCGAGAAGATGTTCGCCGCGATCAACTTCGTGCTGGGCGCGGCCGGGTTCCTGTCGCTGCTGGCCGGCGCGATCGGCGTCTCGAACATCATGCTGATCAGCGTCCGCGAGCGCACCAAGGAGATCGGCGTGCGCAAGGCCCTCGGCGCGCGCCCGGCCTCGGTCGTGGGGATGGTCGTCATGGAGTCGATCATGCTCACCACGCTGGCCGGCTTCCTCGGGTTGATCGCGGGCACGCTCGCGATCAGCTGGGGCGCCGGCGCCGTCGCCAAGCTCGGCCCCGACTTCCCGCTGGCCCCACCCCAGGTGTCGTTCGGCTTCGCCGTCGTCGCCACCGGCGCGCTGATCGTCATCGGCGGCCTCGCCGGCCTCATCCCCGCCGCCCGCGCCGCCGCGATCTCGCCGGTCGAGGCCCTCCGTGACGAATGACCTCGTGAGCCGCCCATGAAACGCATCCTCCCCGCCCTCATCGTCCTGATCATCGTCGGCGCCGGCGCCGCCACCATGTGGTGGCTGTGGAAGAAGTCGCAGAAGCCGCCCGTGGTCGCCAAGACCGAGTCGGCCGAGATCAAGGACATCATCAAGAAGACCGTCGCGACCGGCGCGATCGTGCCGCGCGAGGAGGTCGAGCTCAAGCCGCGGGTCTCGGGCGTGATCGAGGAGCTGTTCCTCGAGCCCGGCACCGTCGTCAAGGCCGGCGACAAGATCGCCAAGATCCGGATCGTGCCCGACGCCGCCGCGCTGCAGCGGGCCCAGTCCGGGGTCCAGGCCGCCAAGATCGCCTTCGACAACGCCCGCCGCGAGCTCGACCGCGCCAAGGCGCTCTACAGCCAGGGCGTGATCGCCGAGGCCGAGCTGGCCCGCTTCAAGACCGACCTGGCCCTGCGGCAGCAGGAGCTGGGCTCGGCCGGCTCGAGCCTGACGATCGTCAAGGACGGCGCCGCCCGGTCCGGCGGCGGCGCGTCGAACGTCGAGGTCACCGCCACCGTCGACGGCATGGTCATCGACGTGCCGGTCAAGAAGGGCGAGAGCGTCATCGAGTCGAACAACTTCAACCCCGGCACCACGATCGCCGTGGTCGCCAACATGGGCGACATGATCTTCCAGGGCCAGGTCGACGAGAGCGAGGTCGGCAAGATCAAGGAGGGCATGGAGCTGTCGATCAAGATCGGCGCGCTCGAGAAGGAGACCTTCGCCGGCAGGCTCGAGTACATCGCGCCCAAGGGCAACGCCATCGACGGCGCGATCCAGTTCGAGATCAAGGCCTCGATCACGCCCAAGGCGGGCGTCTTCATCCGCGCCGGCTACAGCGCCAACGCCGACGTCGTCCTCGACAAGCGCGAGCAGGTGCTGGCGGTGCGCGAGGCCCTGGTGCAGTTCAAGGACGGCCAGCGGTTCGTCGAGGTCGAGACCACGCCCAAGCAGTTCGCCCGCAAGGACGTCAAGCTCGGGCTGTCCGACGGCATCTGGGCCGAGGTCCTCGAGGGCGTGACCGCCGCCGACAAGATCAAGCAGCCCGACAACGCCGGGCCCGCGTCGATGAAGGGCCCCGGCGGCCGGCCCGGCGGCCGCGGCCGCTGACCGGCGCCGGCGCGGCCGCGCGCCGCCTGCGCGCCGCCCACGCAAGGACGCCCGCACGGCAGGCAAGATGCGCCGCCGGCCGCGATCGCCTCGTCGGCGGCTGCGCCGCCTTTCGTTCTCATGATACGAGCGGCCGATGAGCTCGGTCCTGCGGTCGCTCGGTGTCGTCGTGATGACCCTCGCGGTGGCGTGTTCGACGCCCCCGCCGTCACCGGCGAAGGACCTCGCGACGGCGGCGGCGAGCCCCTCGCCCGCCGCGCTCATCGACGTGCGCCCGCTCACGATCTCGTTTCGGGGACAGGTCATCGCGCGGCTGTTCGCGGACGGTCGCACGGAGTCCGCGGGACCGAACGCGCCTGGCACCGCCCTGGTCCCGGGGCCGACCCTCCACGCCGACGGCACGATCGTCCTGACCAGGCCTGGGGTCACGGCGCGGCTCGACGCCACGGGTGACCTCTACGTGACCGACACCACCGGCGCGCGGCCGCGCGAGGCGCGGTTCGGTCGCGTCGCGGACGATCGCTTCACGTTCGCCGGTTCAGATCGGCCCTGGGACGTGCGCGTCGAGGGCGCCCTCCCCTGGTTCAGCCCCGAGGACAGCAGCCAGCTCGACGGCGTCGTGACGTCGAGCGTCCGCCACACGGCGCGGGTCATGGCCGCGGCCTTCTACGTCGAGGGCGCGCTCGGGGCACCGTAGCGCGCCGAGGTCCTCGCGACCCAAGCCCGTGCCGAGGACGACGCCGGGCCGACGTCGATGACACGGCCCGGGCGGCCCCGGGGCGCCGACCCGCGCCGCCCCGGCGGCCGCGGGCGCGGACCGGCGCGGAGGTCGCGGCCGCGCGCCGCCTGATGTGGTAGGACGCGCCCGCGATGATCGCGTTCGCCAACGTCAGCAAGCAGTACGGCGGCCAGGTCCTGTTCGTCGAGGCCTCGTTCCAGGTCAACCCGGGCGAGAAGATCGGCCTGGTCGGGGCCAACGGCGCCGGCAAGAGCACGGTGTTCCGCATGATCGTCGGCGACGAGCAGCCCGACGACGGCCAGGTCGAGCGGCCCAAGAAGCTCACGCTCGGCTACTTCCGGCAGGACGTCGGCGAGCTGCGCGGCCGGTCGATCCTGGCCGAGACCTGCGCCGGGGCCGGCGAGGTCGCGCGCCTCGCCGACGAGCTGGCCGAGCTGACCGCGCGGCTCGAGGCCGGCGGCGACGACCTCGACGCCACCGTCGAGCGCTACGCCGACGTCGAGGCCCGCTACAGCGAGCTGGGCGGCTACCTGCTCGAGGGTCGGGCCCACGCGATCCTGGCCGGCCTGGGCTTCGCGCCCGAGCGCGTCGGCGACGACGTCGGCACGCTCTCGGGCGGCTGGAAGATGCGCGTGGCCCTGGCCCAGATCCTCCTGGCCCAGCCCGACGTGCTCCTGCTCGACGAGCCCACCAACTACCTCGACATCGAGTCGATCCTCTGGCTCGAGGCGTTCCTCAAGGCCTACCAGGGCGCGGTCGTGATGACCTGTCACGACCGCGAGATCCTCGATCGGATCGTCAGCAAGATCGTCGAGATCGACGGCGGCAGCGTCCGGACCTACACCGGCAACTACGGCTTCTACGAGCGGTCCCGGCTCGAGGCCTCCGCCCGGTACGAGGCCGAGTACGCCCGCCAGCAGGCGATGCTGGCCAAGGAGAGCCGGTTCATCGAGCGGTTCGCCGCCCACGCCGCCAAGGCCGCGCAGGTCGCGTCGCGGGTCAAGAAGCTCGACAAGATCGAGAAGCTGGCGCCGCCGCGGCGGATCATCGAGAAGAAGTTCGGGTTCCGGGCGCCGACCCGCTCGGGCGACGACGTCGTCCGGTGCGAGGGCCTGGTCAAGGCCTACGGTGAGCGCACGGTCCACGCCGGGCTGTCGCTGACGGTGCGGCGCAAGGAGCGCTGGGCGGTCATGGGCGAGAACGGCGCCGGCAAGTCGACGCTGCTCAAGATGATGGCGGGCGCGCTGGCGCCCGACGACGGCGCGGTGACGATCGGCGCCGCGGTCGGGCTCGGCTACTACGCCCAGCACACGATGGACGGGCTGGTGGCCAGCCACTCGATCCTCGACGAGCTGATGGCCCACGCCCCGGCCGCCAACCAGGGCACGCTGCGCAACCTGGCCGGCGCGTTCGGGTTCCACGACGACGACGTGCAGAAGCCGATCCGGGTGCTGTCGGGCGGCGAGAAGGCCCGGGTCGCGCTGGCCAAGCTCCTGTACGACGCGCCCAACCTGATGATCCTCGACGAGCCGACCAACCACCTCGACATCGTCACCAAGCGCGCGCTGATCAACGCGCTGGCCGCGTACGAGGGCACGCTGGTGTTCGTGTCCCACGACCGCCAGTTCCTGCGGGCGCTGGCGACCCACGTGCTCGAGCTGACCAGCGCCGGCCCCCACGTCTACGGCGGCTGCTACGACGAGTACGTCGCGTCGACGGGGCGCGAGGCGCCGGGCATGCGCGCGCTGGCCTGAGCGCCGGCCGGTCCGTCCGGGCGATGGTGGAGGGCGATCCCGAGGTCGCTCCCCGGCCAGGTCGGTCGCGCGAGCGCCGCGCGCCCGACGAGTCCCGCACCCGCGACCAGCCGCGCCGCACAACGCCCAGCGAAAAAAATGCGGTGCGCGATCGGGCGCACGCGAGCGCTGCGCCGCGCACCGCGGGCGATCTGCGTCGGCCCCGAGGGGGGATCGGCCGATCCCCGACCGCGACCCCGTGATACCTATGGCACGAGGGTTTCGTGACCGTCCGCACCACGCTCGCCGCGATCGACGCCGGCTCCAACGCGATCCGCGTGGTCGTCGCCGAGCTGACGGCGACCGGCCTCAACCGGATCGAGGCCGAGCGGGTGCCGGTGCGCCTCGGCCACGGCGCGTTCACGCGCGGCGTGCTCGACACCGGCACGATCGACGCGGCGGTCGCGGCCTTCAAGCACTTCCGCGCGGCGTTCGATCGCCACGGCGTCGTGCGCTACCGCGCGGTCGCGACCTCCGCGGTCCGCACCGCCGAGAACCGCGACGTGTTGCTGCACCGCCTGGCCCACGAGGCCAGCATCGAGCTCGACATCATCGACGGCGACGAGGAGGCGCGGCTGATCCGCAAGGCGGTCACCCACGCCTTCGGCACCCGGCCCCTGCCCCGCGGCGTGCTCGATCTCGGCGGCGGCAGCCTCGAGGTCAACCTCTACGACCCGGCCCGGACCCGGTGGCGCGGCTACTCGGCGCCGATCGGCACGGTCCGCCTGCTCGAGACGATGGGCCTCGACGGCGCCATCGCCGACAGCGACGCCGGCATGGTCCGGCGCTACGTCGCGACCGTGCTCCAGACCGTGGTGCCGGCGATCCGCGACCTGACCGTGGCCGCGGCGTGCGGCGGCAACGCCGAGGCGCTGGCGCGGCTCCTGGCGCCGAGCGCGCCCGACACGACCGCGATGCCCGGGTTCGAGCTGGCCGCGCTCGAGCAGATCCTGCCCGAGCTGCTGCCGCTGTCGGTCGACGGCCGCATGGAGCGCTACGGCGTCCGGCGCGATCGGGCCGAGGTGCTGGGCGTGGCCGCGCTGGTCCTGGCCACGGTCGGACGCCAGCTCGGGATCGCGCGCTTCATCGCGCCCGGCGTCGGCATCCGCGAGGCGGTGCTGCTCGAGCTGGCCGAGGCGGTCGACGACGCCCCCGGCCACGGCGACGAGAAGGACAAGGCGGTCGTGACCGCGGCCCGCATGTTCGCGAGCCGGGTCGATCACGACACCAGCCACGGCGAGCAGGTCCGGCGGCTGGCCCGGGCGCTGTTCACGCAGCTGCGCGATCTGCACCAGCTGCCCGAGCGCCTCGGCGTGGTGCTCGAGGTCGCGGCGCTGCTGCACGACGTCGGCGAGGTGGTCCACACCCGCGGCCACCACAAGCACAGCGAGTACATGATCCGCTGGGGGCGCATCCCCGGGCTGGCCGACCCCGACCGCGAGCTGGTCGCGACCTTGGCCCGCGGCCACCGCAAGTCCGCGAGCGAGGCCCGCCGGGTGATCGCCGAGTCGACGCTGCCCAAGGATCAGCGCGGCCCGGCCCGGCGGCTGCTGGCGCTGCTGCGCCTGGCCGACGGCATCGACAGCGGCCACCGCCAGCGGTTCGAGGGCCTGGTCGCGTCGCGGGCCGGGGGCGCGGTCGTCCTCGATCTGGTGACCACCGCCGACGCCGGCCACGCGATCGACACGTCCGAGCTGCTCCGCAAGCGCGACCTGTTCGAGGAGGAGTTCGGCTGCACGGTCCAGCTCACGATCGGCCGCCCGGTCCTGCCGGAGCTGCCCGAGGTCCCGCGCGGCGACGGCGGCTCGACCGCGCGCTCGCTGGGGCGCCGACACCCGTGACCGCGCCCGCCCCGACGATCCGGTTCGCGACCGTCGCCGACGTGCCGGCGATCCTCGGCTTCATCCGGGCCCTGGCCGACTACGAGCGGCTCGCCGACGCGGTGGTCGCCGACGAGGCCAGCGCTGGCGGCGACCCTGTTCGGCCCGCGGCCGGCGGCCGAGGTGCTGCTGGCCTCGGACGACGAGCGCGCCCGCGGGTTCGCGCTGTTCTTTCCCAGCTACTCGACGTTCCTCGCCCGCCCCGGCCTGTACCTCGAGGATCTGTTCGTCGAGCCCGACGCCCGCGGCCGCGGCCTGGGCCTGGCGCTGATGGCGACGCTGGCGCGGCTCTGCGGTCGCGCGCGGCTACGGGCGCTTCGAGTGGTCGGTGCTCGACTGGAACCAGCCGGCGCTCGAGTTCTACCGCGCGCTCGGCGCGCGGCCGCAGGACGGCTGGACCGTCCAGCGCCTGGTCGACGCGCCGCTCGCCGCGCTGGCCGCGCGCTGGCCGCACCCGCTCGGCGACTGACCCGCAGCGCTGGTCGCGTTCTTCGGTCGAGCACCGGTCCGCGCGCCGGGCGGCTCGCGCCGTGGGTGGTCTTGGGTGGTCTTGGGCGGGGGCGCTGTCGGGGCTTGCCCCCGAGCCACCGACGCGGTCCGGGCGTGACGTCGGAGCCTCGAGCCCCCCCGCACCTGCCTGGGAGGGCCTGGCGACAGTCGCGCTGAACCTCAGTAGGCCTGGCGGTAGCCGAGGATCAGCCGGGGGCGGTTGCGGGTGGGCCCGTCGAGCGGCATCGCCACGTCGATCCGGAACACCTCGGCCGAGAGCTGCGGGGTCAGGCTGCGCAGGCCGAGGCCGACGTCGTGGTGCAGATCGACCGCGGCGACGGTCGGGCCGGCGCCGGCCAGCTCGTAGAAGCCGACGAGGCCCCACTGCATGCCGAACGCGATCCGCTGCGAGGTGGTGCGCAGCTCGCTCTGCCACAGGAGCGCGCGCTGGCCGGCGAACGCGCCGACCGGGAAGCCGCGCAGGCCGGTGTCGCCGCCGATGAACACCCGCCGGTTGGCCTCCTCGCGGAAGAACCCCGTGGCCTTGGCCTCGGACACCAGCCGGACGACGCCGACCTTGGGCGTCACCAGGCGCAGCGACTGCACGAAGCTGCGATCGATCACGCGGCCGTCCTCGAGGCGGACCCCGACGCCGCCGGCGGTCGTGACCAGGCCGTCGTCGCCGAGCGCCACGGTCATGCTCTCCTCGAACGCGAGCGTGCCGAACGTGCGATCCGAGCCCAGCCACGGCGTCGCGACCCCGAGGATCAGCTGGGCGCGCGGGCCCAGGCGCACGCTCTCGGCCAGGTCGAACGAGTCGACGTCGCGGTAGTCGCGGTAGGTCGGCGTGAACAGCTCGTAGCCGGCGTAGAGCCGGCCCGAGCGCTCGGATCGCGGCAGCACGTCGGCCTCGAAGTCGGCCTGGGCGGCGGCGTCGCCGGCGAAGTCGGGCAGCACCGTCGGGCGCTGGCTCGCCAGCTCGTAGCCGAGCTTCCACCGGTGCTTGATCCGGGTCCCGTGCGACCGGATCGCCGACGCGCCGACCGACCACTGGCGGTTGCGGTACGCCCACGGCAGCGCCTCGACCCCCGGCGTCGATGGCGCGTCGTAGGTGCGCAGCGCCGTGCCCAGGAAGCGTCGCTCGATCGCGTTGCGGTGGCTCCACTCGCCGTAGACGCCCCACCGGGTCGCGAGCGACCACAGCGGCCGGCTCACCGACAGCGTGCTCTCGCTGCCCTCGATCGTGCGCGACGCGCGGTTCCACAGCGGGCCGCCGGCGAAGCGCACGTCGAGGTGACGCCCGAACGCGTTCTTGTCGACGAACAGCGGCCCCAGCGAGAACGTCGCCTGGTCCATGCGGAACGCCAGCGCCGCCAGCTTGTGGCGCCCCAGGAAGTTGTTCTCCGACAGCGAGATCGTGAGGAACGTGAACGTGCCGTCCTGGAGCTCGCCGTTGTAGTTGGTGCGCAGGCTCCAGACGTCCCGGGTCACGACCAGGAGCTCGACCTCGTCGGCGGCGCCGCTGGCCGGCCGCACCGGCGCGATCACCGCGATCGAGGTGTTGAGCGGATCGCGCAGGTGCCGGATCGACTCGTCGATGTCATCGGCGTTCCAGCGGTCACCGGGCCCCACCACCAGCTCGCGGGTGATGACGTCGGGCCGGGACCGGATGTGCAGGGCGTTGGCCCAGCGCAGGAAGCGGACCTCGTCGCCGAACACCGGCTGGGTCACGACCACGATGCGGGCGATGCGCTTGCCGTCGGGCGCCGGGTCGAGGACGAGGCCGCGCTCGCGCAGCGCCCGCCGCAGCGCCCCGCGCTCGAGGGCGCCGAGCAGCGCCACCGGATCGCAGGTCGGGGCCCGCTCGGCGCACGCCGCGCGCATCGCGACCCGGGCGGCGCCGGTGACCGGCGGGTGGCCCGCGAGCGGATCGTCGTCGAGCGCGGGCGGCGGCGAGGCGACCGGCGCGGCCACGACCACCGGCGGACCGACGACCGGCGCGGGCACGACCACGGGCGCGGGCGCGACCACCGGCGCGGGCGCGACCACCGGCGCGGGCACGACCACGGGCGCGGGCACGACCACGGGCGCGATCACGGGCGCGGGCGCGACCACCGGCGCGGGCGCGGGCCCGGGCCCGGGCGCGGGCGGCTCATCGGCGGACGCCGGGCTGGTCGCCAGCGCCAGCGCCGCGATCCACGAGAACCAGCGCGCGGCGCCGAGCGACTTCACCTGCGCCGATGGTACCTGCCCGCGATCGCGATGAGAACCGTCGCGGCACGGGTCCTGTCGTCGGTTCGGCCGGGCCGGCGCCCCGCGCGCGCGACAGGAGAAGTACACTCGTGCCACGTGTACTGCCCGGCCTGTCGATCCGAGTACCCCGAGGGGTGGAAGCGGTGCCCGACCGACGAGGCCCAGCTGCTGCGCGGGTCGACGATCGGCAAGTACAAGATCGATCGCGTGATCGGCCAGGGCGGGATGGGCGCGGTCTACCGGGCCGAGAACCCCGACACGCGGTCGACGGTCGCGGTCAAGCTCCTGCACGGCGGCAGCGCCGACCTCGAGCACGCGCGCGCGCGGTTCCAGCGCGAGGCCGCGGCGGTCGCGGCGCTGCGCACGCGCCACGTCGTGTCGATCTACGATTTCGGCAACGACGTCGACGGCACGCTCTACCTGGTGATGGAGCTGCTCGAGGGCCACACGCTGCGCAAGGAGATCGCGCGCCCGCCCGACGCGATGCCGCTGCCCCGGGTCGACCTGGCGCTCGACGGCGTGCTGCGCGGCCTCGGCGCCGCCCACCGGGCCGGCATCGTCCACCGCGACCTCAAGCCCGAGAACGTGTTCCTGGCCCGCACCGACGACGGCGAGGTCGCGAAGCTGCTCGACTTCGGCGTCGCCCGCACCACCGCCGCGACCGCGCTGACCCAGTCGGGCGCGCTGATGGGCACGCCGGCGTACATGGCGCCCGAGCAGATCGCCGGCAACCGCGGCGAGATCGGGCCGTGGACCGACATCTACGCCGTCGGCGTGATCCTCTACGAGATGCTCGCCGGGGTGGCGCCGTTCGCCGCCGACTCGATGACCGAGCTCCTGTCGAAGGTGCTGTCGCGCGATCTGGCGCCGCTGCGCAGCGTCCGCGCCGGGCTGCCCGAGGCGGTCTACCAGCTCAGCGATCGGGCCCTGGCCGACGCCGCCGCCGACCGCTTCGCCGACGCCGACGCCATGCGCGAGGCCTGGGCCGCCGCGTTCGCGACCTTCCCGAGCGAGGTCCGGTCCGGCCCGGTGCCGCGGTTCGCCGGCGATCGCGGCGGCGACGATCTAGCGTCGGCGCCGACCGCCGCGGCCACCGCCGCCGGGACGCCCGGGCCCGAGCGCGGGCGCGAGCGCGCGGCCGCGCCGTCGCAGGATCGCGGCGCGGTCGAGCAGCCGTCGACGCGCACGCCGCCCCGGCGCGGCCTGCTCCTGGCCGCGGGCGGCATCGCCGCCGCGCTGGTGTCGGTCGTGGTCCTGGCCCGCCGCGGCGGCGGCCACCCGACGCCGCCGCCGGTGATCGACGCCGCCGTGGCGATCGACGCGGCCCCGGCGCCGGTGGTCGACGCCGGCCCGCCCCTGGGCATGGTCGCGTTGCCCGGCGGCAGCTTCACGATGGGGTCGCCGCCCGACCTGGTGAAGCTGTACCCGTCGGCGCTGGCGGCCCAGACCACGGAGGTCGCCGGGTTCCTGATCGATCGCCACGAGATGACCGCGATCGAGCTGGCCAGCGCGCTCGGGCGCGCGCCCAGCGAGCGCGACGTGCCCGACTACCCCGCGCGCGCGGTGACCTGGGCCGACGCGAGCCGCGCGTGCGCGGCCCTGGGCAAGCGGCTCCCGACCGAGGCCGAGTGGGAGTTCGCCGCCCGCCGCAGCCCGCTCACCGCCGACGACGCGGTGCTGCGCCGCCCCGGCGTCGACGGCCCGGCCGCGGTGGGCAGCCACCCCGGCGACTGCACCACCGACGGCGTGTGCGATCTGCTCGGCAACGTGATGGAGTGGACCAGCGACGGCACGCCGGCGGCGCGGATCGCCCGCGGCGCGTCGTTCGGCGTGTCGACCCGCGACCCCTGGTACGCGACCATCGCGGCGCGCGCCGCGGTCCCGCCGGCCCGGGTCGACCCCGAGGTCGGCCTGCGCTGCGCCGCCGACACCCCGCGGAGCCCGCGGTGATCCGCGCGCTGACCTGGGCGATCCTCGCGGTCGCGCTGGCCTGGCCCGGCGCCGCCGGCGCGATCGAGCGCGACTGCCCGGCCGGCCAGGCCTGGAGCCCGAACCTGGGCGCGTGCGTCGCGCGCCAGGCGACGCCGCGGGCGAGCGCGTCGGCCCGCTACTACGAGGCCAGCGCCCAGCTCGATCGGGGCTCGACCGTCGAGGCCGCCCGCGCCGTGACCACGCTGACCGCCACCTGCGGCGCGCGCCACGCGCCGTCGTGCACGCTGCTCGGGTTCGTGCTCGAGCACGGCCGCGCCGGCCGCCGCGATCCCGCGGCCGCGGTCGAGCGCTACGCCCGGGCGTGCGAGCTCGGCGACGCCGACGGCTGCCTGGCCTCGGCCAGCGTGTGGGCGGCGGGCCTGCTCGGCGAGCCCGAGCCGGCCAAGGCGATCGCGCCGCTGACCCGCGCGTGCGACCTGGGCAGCGGCAAGGGCTGCTACGTGCTGGCGGACAAGTACGGCGCCGCCCTCGGCGTGCCGCAGGACGACGCCCGGGCCGCGGCCCTGTACGCGCGCGCGCTCGAGCGCCTCGGGCGCGAGTGTCCGGGTTCCGGACCGTCGTGCTACTACCTGGGCGCGGCCTACCGCGACGGCAACGGCGTCAGCAGCGACCTGACCGCGGCGGCGCGCTGGTTCGCCGGCGGCTGCGAGGGCGGCAGCGGCGCGTCGTGCTACGCGCTCGGGCGGCTCTACCGCGACGGCGCGCTCGGCGCCGGCGCCCGGGGGCGCGCCCTCGACTACTTCGATCGCAGCTGCCAGCGCTACGACAACGCCGACGGCTGCCACGCCGCCGGCGAGATCCTCGCCGAGCAGCCCGACGCCGAGCCCACGCGCCTGGCCGGCCTCGCCGACCGCGCGTGCGAGCTGGCCACGTCGGCCTGCGATCTGTCGGCGTTCCTGTACGCCACCGGCAAGGGCGGCGTGCGCGACGAGGCGCGCGCGACCGCCGCCTACGTCACCGCGTGCCAGGCCGGCAACGCCACCGCGTGCTCGGCCGCGGCGGCCCGGATCGCCCACGGCACCGGCACCGCCGCCGACGGGGCGCTGGCGGTGCGGATCTGGGTGCGCGCGTGCGAGACCGGCTCGGGCCACGACTGCTTCCAGGCGGCGGTGGCGCTGCGCGACGGCGAGCTGGTGCCGGCCGATGCGGCCCGGGCGCTGGCGCTGCTCGAGGTCGGCTGCGTGCGGCGCAGCGCGGCCGCGTGCGAGGACGCGGCCGAGGCCCGCCTCGATGGCGTCGGCGGCGCCGCCGATCGGCCCCGGGCCGCGGCGCTGCTCGAGGCCGGCTGCGCGCTCGGCCGCGGCGAGACCTGCACGGTCTGGGGCGACGCGCTCCGCGATGGCGACGACCTCCCGGCCGATCCGGCCGGCGCCCTCGCCGCCTACCAGCACGGGTGCGGCGCGACCACGCCCGACGGCGCGGCGTGCGCGGCCTGGGCCGAGCTGTCCGACGATCACGCCGTCGGCGTCCGCGCCGCGGCCCGGGCCTGTCGCCTCGGCGACGTCCCCAGCTGCGACGGCCTCGACGCGCGCGCGCGCGCGGCCGACGCCGACCCGGCCCTGCGCCGGGCCGCGATGGACGACGTCGACGCCGGCTGCACCGCGGACCCGCCGGTCGACGCGGCGTGCACGACGCTCGCGACCCTGTACGGCTTCGGCGGGTTCCTGGTCACCGCGCAGCCGAGCCGCGCCCACGCGCGCGCGATGGACGCGTGCCGACGCGGCGCCCGCAGCGCGTGCCTGTTCGCGGCCGACGATCTCGCCTCGGGCCTCGGCGTCGTCGCCGACGAGCGCGCCGCCCGCGCGCTCTACGCCGAGCTGTGCGACGCCGACGTCCCGACCGCCTGCTTCCGGCTGGGCGGCCTCCTCGTCGACGACGACCATCCGGCGGACGCGGCGCGGCTGTTCGAGCGCGCATGCACCGACGGCCTGGCCGCGGCGTGCACCAGCCTCGCGTTCGCGCACTACGCCGCCCGCGGCGCCCCGTGGGATCCGGGCCGGGCCCGCGCGCTGTACCAGCGCGGCTGCGACCTCGGCGATCCCTGGGGCTGCGCCAACCTCGGCGAGCTGATCGAGCTGGGCGTGGGCTCGCCGCCCGATCCGGCGGCGGCGCGCGCGCGCTACCAGGCCAGCTGCGGCGACGACGTCAGCCCTGGCTGCGGGCGCCTCGCCGCGGCGATCGAGCGCGACGATCACGACGTGGCCGCGGCCCGGGCGCTGTACCTGCGCGGCTGCGACGACGGCGATCCCGCCGCGTGCGCCGGCGCCGCGCGCACCAGCGACGGCGACGCGCCCACGCGCGCGCGCCTGGCCCAGCGCGCCTACGATCTCGCGCTGGCCCAGGCCGACGACAACCCCTACGCCGCGCTGCTGCTCGGCCGCTTCCACGCCCAGGGCGTCGGCACCGCCCGCGATCGCGTCGAGGCCGAGCGCTGGTACGAGCGCGCGTGCGATGGCCGTGATCCCGACGGCTGCCTCGCCGCCGGCGACGCCCACGTCGGCCACGGCCGCGGCGATCAGGCCGTCGCCGCCTACGATCGCGCGTGCGCGGCCGGGGTCGAGCGCGCGTGCGGGCTGGCCGCGACGGTCCGCCGGCGGCTGCCGCTCAGCGGCCGCGGCTGCGCGTGCGCCACCGGCGGCGATCCGCGCGGCGCGGCCACGCTGGCCCTGGTCGCGCTGGCGCTCATGCGCCGGCGGCGCGCTCGGCCCAGGTGACCCGCGGCTGCTTCGCCAGATCGAGCACGGTGGTCGCCGGCCCCGTGACGCCGCTGGCGTCGAGCAGCGCCGCGACGTCGGGCCCCTGGTCGTGGCCGTGCTCGACCGCGATCAGCCCGCCCGGCGCCAGGTGCGCCGCCAGCCCGGCCGCGAGCCGCCGGTAGAACGCCAGCCCGTCGGCGCCGCCGTCGAGGGCCAGCCGCGGCTCCTGCTGGACCTCGCGATCGAGCCCGGCCAGCTCGCCGGTGCGGATGTACGGCGGGTTCGAGACGATCAGATCGAACACCTCGCCGGCCACGGGCGCCCACAGATCGCCCGCCCGCGCGTCGACGCGCTCGGCGACGCTGTTGCGCGCGGCGTTGGCCCCGGCGATCGCCAGCGCCGCCGCGGACACGTCGGTCGCCACGATCGTCAGCCCGGGCAGCTCGCGCGCCAGGGTGATGGCCAGCACGCCGGAGCCGGTGCACAGGTCGAGGCCGCGGCGCGGGCGCGCGCGATCGGCGCCGACCTTGTCGAGCACCAGCTGCACCACCGTCTCGGTGTCGGCCCGCGGGATCAGCACGTCGGCCGACACCGCGAAGGTCAGCGACCAGAACTCCTGCTCGCCGACGAGGTACGCCAGCGGCACCCCGGCCAGGCGCCGCTTGATCAGCGCCCGCGCCGCCGCCAGCTCGTCCTCGGCCAGCGGCCGATCGAAGCCGGTGTACAGCTGCATGCGCGTGCACTTGAGCGCGTGCGCCAGCAGCACCTGGGCCTCCAGGCGCGCGCCGACGATGTGCGCGTCGGTGAAGCGCTTCGTCGTCCAGTCGAGGACGGCGGCGGTGGTCCAGGTCGTCAAGCCCCTCCTGGTACCACAGCCGCCGGGCGCGCGATCATCACCAGGTCGGCGTGATTGACGCCGGTCGGGCCGGTCACCAGCCCGGCGCCGATCGCCGCCAGCGCCCGGCCGCTGTCCGCGGACGCCAGCGCCTGCGCCGGGTCGACGCCGTGCGCGCGCAGCCGCGCCGCGGTCGCGCCGTCGACGATCGCGCCCGCCGCCGGGCCGGTGCCGTCGACGCCGTCGGACGCGCCCACCAGCACCACCCGATCGGTCCCGGCCAGCCAGCGCGCGCACGCCAGCGCCAGCGCGCTGGCCCGGCCGCCCTGCCCCGGCGCCGGCCCGAGCGTCACGGTCCACTCGCCGCCGCCGATCCACCAGGTCCCGGGCGCCAGCCCGGCGGCGATCGCCGCGAGGCGCGCGTCGAGCGCGCCGACGTCGCCGATCAGATCGTCGGGCGCGAGGACCACCGTCGCCCCGGCGGCGGCCGCCGCGCCCGCCGCCGCCGCCCGCAGCGCGCCCAGGCCGGCCACCACCACCACCTCGTCGCCCAGCCGGGGCGGCACCGTCGGACCCGAGCCGACGATCGCGACGTCGTCGCCGGGCACGTCGCTGGCCACCAGCGTCAGCACCCGGCCCGGGCACGCCGCCGCCAGCCGCCCGCCCTTGATCGCCGATCGCGCCGACCGGGCGGCGTTGAGCGCGGCGATCGGCGCCCCGGTCCGGGCCAGCGCGGTGATCGCCGCCGCCTTGGCCGCCAGGGTGAGCCCATCGGCCGGGACCGCCGCGAGCGCCGAGGCCCCACCCGAGATCAGCGCCAGCAGCGTGCCGTCGCGCGGCACCGCGGCGGCCTGCGCCAGCGCCGCCCGGCCCGCGGCCTCGCTGCGGGCGTCGGGCACCGGGTGCGCCGCCGCGCGCACGTCGAGCCCCGCGAGCCCCGCGTCACCGTCGACGCCGTCGGGGTGCACCACCAGCCCACCGACGACGACCGGGCCCAGGGCCGCGACCGCGCCGCGCGCCATCGGCACCGCCGCCTTGCCGATCGCCACGACCGTCACCGGCCCGGGCAACACGCGCCCCGCCAGCGCCGCCGCGACCGCGGCCGCGGGATCGCACGCGCGCACCGCGGTCGCGAACACCCGGGCCAGCTCCGCGGACAGCGCCATCGCCGGATCGTAGCGTCGATCACTCCCGCGCGCGCCGACCGCGGCCGCGACCGATGATAAGGTCCGGCCCGCATGGACGCGACCCTCGCCTCGCCCGAGACCCTGCCCCCGGTGCGCGCTCGCCGCCTGCCGATGGGCCTCGAGCTGGCGCTGGTGGTGCTGGTCGCCACCGCGCTGCTCTTGCCCGGCGTGTGGCGCTACAGCCTGGTCGATCCGTGGGAGACCCACTACGGCGAGGTCTCCCGGCGGATGCTCGCCGACCACGACTGGGTCCACACCGACTGGCAGAACGAGGGCTTCCGCTCCAAGCCGGTGCTGACGTTCTGGCTGATGGCCACGTCGATGCGCGCGCTCGGCCACACCGCGCACGGCGGCTACTCGGGCGAGATGACCGAGTCGCCGATGATCCTGCTGGCGATCCGCCTGCCGTTCGTCTTGCTGGCCGTCATGGGCCTGACGCTCACATGGTTCATGCTGGCGCGCCTGGTCAACCGCCGCGCCGCGTGGCTGGCGCTGCTGACGATCGGGACGTGTCCGTTCTTCTTCCTGATCGCGCGGCAGGGCATCACCGACATGACCCTGGTCGGGCTCTTGCTCGGCGCGCTGTCGATGTTCCTCTTGGCGAGCGAGGACGGCGACGCGCCGCTGCGGCCGTTCGGCAAGCTGTTCCGGCTGGGCCCGACCCGCGCGCTCACCTGGGACGCGCGCTGGGTCGCGTTCGTCCTGATCGGCGGCTTCATCCTGATCCAGGCCGCCTACTACTTCTGGTACTTCCAGATCGCGCGCTTCACCTCGAACGGCTTCCGCGCGCCGCCGCTGCGCCAGCCCGGGTTCGTGCTGGCGGTGCCGATGGTGCTCGGCGCGATCTACGTGTTCGCGCCGCGGGCCTACGCCTACCTGCGCGCGTTCGGCATCTGGCTGGTGCTGTTGATCAGGGGGCGGCGCGGCGCGTGGGCCGAGGCCAAGCGCCTCGGCGAGCCCGGGTTCCTGGCCTACCCGCTCGGCGGCCTGATCCTCGCGGTCCAGGGCATCGCCGGCGAGCCCGGCGGCTGGCCGCTCGCGCTCCAGCGGGCCCGGCGGTTCGCCGACGTCGAGCCGCTGCGCCGCGACGGCCAGATCTACCTCATCTTCTTCTGGGCGTTCATCGCCATCAGCGTGCTGGGCAAGGGCATCCCCGGGCTCGGCATCGCCGGGGTGTGCTGCGCGACGTTCGTGATCTTCCAGAACCGGTGGGCCCGGTTGTTCGACGGCCGGTTCGAGATCAAGCGCGGCGTCGCGCTGCTGCTGATCATCGTGCTGCCGTGGCACGTCGCGATGTGGTTCCGCGACGGACCGCAGTTCATCAGCGAGTGGATCTTCACCCACAACCTCAACCGGGCCGCCGCGGGCGTCCACGGCGAGCGCGGCACCTTCGACTACTGCATCGGCCAGGTCGGCTACGGCATGATGGTCTGGGCGGCGCTGGTGCCGATGGCGCTGGCCGGCGCCGCGTTCGTGCCGGCGATCACCCAGCGGGCCGGCCGCGTGCGCTTCATGATCGCCACCTGGGCGATCACCGCGACCGCGCTGTTCTCGCTGTCGCAGACCAAGTTCCACCACTACATCTTCCCCGCGGTCCCGGCGATGGCGATCCTGGTGGCGCTGTGGCTCGACGACGTGCTCGCCAGGCGGATCCGGCCGAGCTGGGTGATCGGCGCGTTCGGCGCCGCGGTGGTGCTGCTGCTCGCGCGCGACATGATGCACGAGGAGAAGCAGTGGATCGAGATGTTCATCTACCGCTACGACCGCCCGTGGCCGAGCAACCCGCCGTACGGCATCGACACCTCGGACGCGTTCCTGGTGATCGGCCTGGCCGGCGCGGCGTCGGTGCTGCTGCTCGGCACGGGCCTGCGCCGGACCGCGGTCGCCGCGATCGGCGCGACCGCGCTCGGCACCGCGCTGTGGGGCATGCACGTCTACATGCCGATCGCCGGCCAGCACTGGGGCATGCGCGACGCGGTCGCGACCTACTACCGCGAGCGCCACATCTACGGGCAGCAGCTGGTCTACGCCAACCCGCGGCAGTTCGCCGACGACTGGGCGCCGGTGGTCGATCGCGGCCGGCCCAGCTGGCGGTTCGACTCGGTCATCCCCGACAACTTCCTCGACGGTCAGCCCATGACGATCCAGATCGAGGTCCAGGGCACCACGCCGGCCAGCGCCGGCGACGCCGCCTTCACCCTGCGGGGCGTGGGCCGCGCGGTCGGCCCGCACACGTTCCAGATCGACCTCGGCCCCGGCGAGCTCGCGCCGATCGCAGCCGCGGTCAACCGCCACCGCAAGGAGCGGCGGGTGGCGTGCGCGCCGCGGCCGCGGCCAGGGCGGGTCGCGTGCGCGTACCGGCTGGTCGACGCCGACCGGCTGATCGCCTGGCAGCTCTACTGGCGCGGCGAGAACTTCTGGAGCGGCGACGAGATCTGGGGACCGATCCCGGAGATGAAGACCGCGCTCAAGGAGACCGACAACGTCGCGTTCCTGCGCTACCTCAACGATCGGGCGATCGCGCCCGAGGGCCGCACGTACTACATCGTCACCGAGGCCGGCCGCCCCGGCGCGCTCAAGTCGGTGCTGCCCACTCAGACCGCCCGGGACACCGTGCAGGTCATCGACACGACCAGCAACAAGTTCTCGCTGGCCGTGTTCCAGCTCTGAAATTCCAGAGGGCCGGTCGCCAGGCCCAGGCAGGTGCAGGGGTGCTCGGCTGTCCGAGGTCTCGTCCAGGCCAGGTCGGCATCTCGAGGTCGCATCGCGTCGAAACCTCGAGGCGGACGCGGTGTCCTACCTCCGTGGCGTCCGTCCCCGTAGACCCCAGGCGCGGCCGGTGCGTCGAAATGAAGGTGCTATGCTCCGCGTTGACGGTGACAGAGTCTCGCGGAATGCCGGCGCGGTCTGAACGGTCGATCCTCGGCCACTCGCCACCAGTCCAGGAGCCGTAATCCATGGCCGACGCGATGCCCCCGTCCGAGCACCTCGCCCCCGCCCGCGTCGACCTCGGCGTGGTCCGAGGTCTGGTCAGCGCGGCCCGGTCCCGGCTGCGGGTCCAGGGCGCGCTCGAGGGCGCCGTGACCAGCTCGATCCTGGCCTCGGCCAGCGCGCTCACCGCGGTGTTCCTGGTCCGCACCGAGCACGTCGCGCCGGCGACGGGCATCGGCCTGCTGGTGGCGTCGGCGGGCGTCATCGGCGTCGGCGCGGTGCTCGGCGCGCTGGGCCGGCTCGACGACGAGCAGGTCGCCCGCCAGATCGATCGGGCCTCGGGCCTGGCCGATCGCCTGTCGACCGCGGTCGCGTTCGAGCGGACCCTGGCCAGCCCGGCCGGCAGCGCCGACGCGGACGCCGAGACCCTGGCGCTGATGCACGCGGCCATGCGCGACGCCGCCACGGTCGCACCGCGCGCCAACGTCAAGGCCGCGACGCCGATGCGACGCCCGCACGATCTCCCGATGGCGGCGGCGTTCGTCGTGGTCGCGGCCATCGCCGCGAGCCTCGGCGTCAAGATGCCGCCCCGGGATCCGCAGGTCGTGGTCGCCCTGCCCGAGGCCGGCCGGCGCGGCGCCACCGTCGAGATCAAGGGCGAGCGGCTGTGCGGCCCCCGGGCGGATCGCGCCGTCGCCTGCACGCCGCCCCAGGCGCTGGTCTACGTCGGCGACGACGGCGAGGCCGTGGCCGCGCCGATCGTCACCTGGACCGGCGGCGCGGTCACGATCACCGTGCCCACCGGCGCCAAGCTCGGCCCGACCGAGCTGGTCGTGTGGGCCCGCGGCAAGCGGATCGGCGCGGTCGACTTCGAGGTCATCGCCGACGACGACCCCCGGAACTTCAAGGACAACACCGTCGCGATGGATCCCGACGACGAGGCCTACATGCGCGACCTGGTCGCGGACCTGCGGGCCACGGCCAAGAAGGACGACGTCAAGGCGCTCGACGACTACGCCGCCAAGATCGAGCAGCTGCTCGACCAGGCCGATCGCGGTGAGCTGACCAAGGAGCAGCTGCTCCAGGCCATGCAAGACGCCCAGGCCGAGCTCGAGCAGCACGCCGAGAAGAACCCCGAGCAGATCAGCAAGCACCTGGCCGAGACCGGCGACGAGCTGGCCAAGAACGAGCTCACCAAGGAGCTGGGCGACGCGCTCAAGAAGGGCGAGCTCGACAAGGCCAAGGCCGAGCTCGAGAAGCTCGCCGACAAGCTCGACCAGGGCGAGCTGTCGCAGCAGCAGTCCGAGCAGCTGGCCAAGACCCTCGAGAAGGCCGCCGAGCAGTACGAGCAGAAGCAGGCGCAGCAACAGCAGAAGGACCAGGAGCAGGCCGCCGCCGAGCAGAAGAAGGTCGAGGACCAGATGCGCAAGCTCGAGAAGCAGCGCGATCAGGCCAAGACCCCCGAGGACAAGGCCGAGGCCGAGCGTCGGCTCGAGAAGAAGAAGGACGAGCTCAAGCAGCTGCAGAAGAAGGAGGACCAGGCCGACCAGGAGCAGTCGGCCCAGCGCGAGGCCCTCAAGCGGCTGCACAAGGACATGGACAAGGCCGCCAAGGATCTCCAGAAGAAGGACGATCCCAAGCAGCCCGACCAGGACCAGCAGCAGCAGAACAAGGACAACCAGAAGCAGGCGTCCCGCAGCCTCAAGGACGTCGCCAACGAGACCGGCAAGGTCGATCAGGATCAGCGCAAGCAGGCGGCCCAGAAGAAGGTCGCGTCGCAGATGGACGACCTGCGCGAGGCCATGCGCCGCGCCAAGCAGCGCGGCAAGCAGGGCGGCGGCAGCCCGTTCGGCAAGAACAACCAGGGCAAGAACCAGGACTTCGCGCGCCGCGCCGGCGGCGGCCAGGGCCAGAAGGGCGCCTGGAAGCCGGGCCAGGGCCAGGGCCAGGGCCAGGGCCAGGGCCAGGGCCAGGGCCAGGGCCAGGGCCAGGGCCAGGGCCAGGGCCAGAACGGCGGCCAGGGCAACCAACCGCCTGATGGGCCGTCCAACACCTATGGCGACGGCCACGACGACAACCTGGTCGGCGACGCCACCGGCACGTCCGGCAACACCACCGACGAGAGCGTCTCCGGCGCCCAGGGCCGCAAGGGGCCGTCGCGGCGCGAGACCATCCTCTCGGCGGCGCAGAAGGGCTACGCCTCGACCGCCTACCGCCAGGTCTACGCCGACTACAAGAAGGTCGTCGAGGACGTGATGCGGTCCGAGAAGGTCCCGGCCAGCTACAAGTACTACGTGAAGAAGTACTTCACGAAGATCAAGCCGCACAGCATGAACTGACGCGACGCGGCCGCATGCGGCGACCGAGGCGCCGGCCCCGGCGCCGACCCGCTGACCGCGATCGTCCGCTCCGACTGCCCGCTCCGCTCCACTCCCGACTCCGACTCCGACCTGCTCCGCCCGATCCCGCCTCCCGCCGTCCGGTCGCTCGTTCCCCGAGCCCGACCCACCTGCCCTCCAAACCGAGAGCCACGATGACCCAGCCTGCCGCCGCCCCCCGTGACGTCGAAGCCAGCGTCGCCGCCTTCATGGCCGACCTCAAGCGCGTGCGCGACGAGATCGGCAAGATGATCGTCGGCCAGGACAAGATCGTCGAGGGCGTCCTGACGTGCATGCTCGGCGGCGGCCACGCGCTGCTCGAGGGCGTGCCCGGCCTCGGCAAGACCCTGCTGGTCCGGACGATGGCCGAGACCATCCACGCCAGCTTCTCGCGCATCCAGTTCACGCCCGACCTGATGCCGGCCGACATCGTCGGCACCAACGTCATCGTCGAGGACGGCCAGGGCGGCAAGCGCTTCGAGTTCCAGCGCGGCCCGATCTTCGCCAACATCGTCCTGGCCGACGAGATCAACCGCGCCACCCCCAAGACCCAGTCGGCGCTGCTCGAGGCGATGAGCGAGGGCTCGGTGACGGTCGCCAAGACCACCCACAAGCTCGAGAAGCCGTTCTTCGTGCTCGCCACCCAGAACCCGCTCGAGATGGAGGGCACCTACCCGCTGCCCGAGGCCCAGCTCGATCGGTTCTTCTTCAAGCTGGTCGTCGACTTCCCCGACCACGCGTCGCTGCACACGATCCTCGATCGCACCACCGCCGACCACGTGCCCGAGCCCCAGGCCGTGATCGAGAAGAGCCGCGTGATCGAGCTGCGCGAGCTGGTCCGCAAGGTGCCGCTGGCCCGCGCGATCCAGGACTACGCGGTGCGCGTGCTCCAGGCGACGCACCCCGAGACCAAGGAAGCCACGGCCCAGAGCAAGAAGTACCTGCGCTACGGCGCCTCGCCGCGCGGGCTCCAGGCGATCATCCTGGCGTCGAAGATCCGGGCGCTGCTCGAGGGCCGCTACGCGGTGGCCATCGACGACATCCGCCACGTCGCCGCGCCGGCGCTGCGCCACCGCCTGATCCTCAACTTCGAGGGCGAGGCCGAGGGCATCCGCCCGACGCCATCATCGCCGAGATCCTGGCGTCGACCCGCGAGACCGCCTGACCGTGGCGCTGCTGGCCAAGAAGCAGGCGGTCGCGGCCACCTCCGGCGCCGCCCGGGCCGCCGACCGGTCGGCCCTGTTCGACGAGCGGTTCCTGCGCACGCTCGAGCACCTGCACATGGTCTCGCGCAAGGTCTTCGCCGGGAACATCCGCGCCGAGCGCCGCACCCGCAAGGTCGGCTCGGGCATCGAGTTCGCCGACCACCGCACCTACGCCCGCGGCGACGACTTCCGCTACATCGACTGGAACCTGTACGGCCGGCTCGATCGCCTGCTCTTGCGGCTGTTCGAGGAGGAGGAGGACCTCCACATCTACATCCTCATCGACTGCTCGGACTCGATGGCGATCGGCACGCCGCCCAAGATGCACTACGCGATGAAGGTCGGGGCCGCGCTCAGCTACGTCGGCCTGGCCAACCTCGACCGGGTCGCGATCGTGCCGTTCGCGTCCAAGGTGCTGGGCCGGCTGCCGGCCACGCGCGGCAAGAACCGCATCTTCCGGGTGTTCGACTTCCTGCGCACCGTCGAGATCGGCGGCACGACCGACGTGGCCGAGGCCATGAAGCTGTTCGTCAGCCAGCACAAGCGCCGCGGCCTGGCGGTGTTGATCAGCGACTTCTATGACCCGCGCGGGTTCGAGGAGGGCATCAACACGCTGCGCTACAACAAGTTCGAGCCGTTCGTGCTGCAGGTCTACGATCAGCGCGAGGCCGCGCCCAACCTGCACGGCGATCTGGCGCTGGTCGACTGCGAGACCGGCGAGCTGCGCGAGGTCACGGTGTCCAAGGCCCTGCTCGAGGCCTACACCCGCGAGCACGAGAAGTACTGCAAGGAGCTCGAGGACTTCTGCACCGGGCGCGCGGTGCCGTTCTTCCGCACCCACACCGGCATCCCGTTCGACGAGCTGGTCTTGCGCATCTTCCGGTCGGGAGGCTTCCTCCGGTGACCTGGCTGACCCCGCTGGCCGCGCGCACCGTCGGGATGGTCGCGCTGGTCGCCGCCGCGCTGGTGGTGATCGCGTACCTGCTCAAGATGCGTCGGCGCCGGTTCGAGGTGCCGTTCTCGAGCCTGTGGAAGCGCGTGCTCGAGCAGCGCGACGCCAACTCGCTGTGGCGACAGCTGCGGCGGCTGCTGTCGCTGCTGCTCTTGCTGGCGATCGTCGGGCTCGTCGTCGTCGCGATCCAGGCGCCGACCCTGGGCGTCACCGATCGCCGGGCCCGCAACGTCGTCATCCTGCTCGACACCTCGGCGTCGATGCGCGCCACCGACGGCGATCCCGCTCGGCCCAAGCTGACCCGGTTCGAGCGGGCCCAGGAGCGGGCGGCCGCGCTGATCGACACGATGGGCGGCGGCGACCAGGCCATGATCATGCGGGTCGACGCCCAGGCCACGCCGCTGTCGCGGTTCGCCAGCGACAAGCCGCTCTTGCGCAAGGTCATCGACGAGGTCCGCCCGTCGGACACCGGCGCCGATCTGCCGCGGGCGCTGTCGGCCGCCGCCGACGCCCTGCGCGGGCGCCCCAACCCGATGATCGTGATCGTGTCCGACGGCGCGTACTCCGAGCTCGAGCGCGACCAGGTCACCTGGGACGCGGCCGAGGCCGACCCCGCCGGCGCCGCCCGCCGCCAGGCGCCCGCCGCCACCGCGACCCCGCCGCCACCGCCCGGGCCCGGTCGTTCGCCCAGACCCAGCTGGCCGCGGTCGACCTCGCCGGCATCGACGTGCGCTACCTCGGCGTCGGCTCCCGGGCCGAGAACGTCGGCATCGTCGCGTTCAACGTGCGGCGCTACATCGCCAACAAGGCCAGCTACGAGGTCTTCATCGAGGTCCAGAACTTCGGCGCCGAGCCGGCCCGCCGCCAGCTCGCGCTCTACAACGGCGACACCGCGATCGAGGTCAAGGCGCTCGAGCTGGCCCCGGGCGAGCGCAAGCGCGAGATCTACCGGCAGCTGCCCGGCGGCGAGAGCCAGCTGCGCGCGTCGCTGCGCCCGGTCGACGGGCCCGGCGGCAGCGACCCGTTCGCGCTCGACGACGAGGCCTGGGCGCTCCTGCCCGCGCGCAAGAAGCAGCACGTGCTGCTCGTGACCAACGACAACCTGTACCTCGAAGGCGCGATGCTGGTCTACGACAACATCGAGGTCTACAAGGCCACGCCGGCCGAGTACGACGCCGCGCCGGCCGCGACCGTGCGCAACGCCGGCACCGGCAAGCCCTACGACGTGGTCGTCTTCGACGATCACACCCCGGCCGTGATCCCGCCGGCGCCGATCAACGTCATGTGGTTCCACCCCGACGGCGCCGCGAGCCCGTTCGCGATCCGCAGCGTGCTGCCGCGGCCGCGCATCACCCAGACCGCCGAGGACCACCCGGTCATGCGCTGGGTGACGATGTCCGACGTCAACTTCGACGCCGCCAACGTCTTCGCGATCGATCGGGCCAAGGGCGAGGTCGCGCTGGCGACGTCGGTGCGCGACGCCGTGGCCGTGGCCCGCCGCGACGGCGGCCGCAAGTTCATCGGCTTCGGCTGGTCGCTGGCCGGCACCGACCTGATGTTGCGGGTCGCGTTCCCGCTGCTCCTGGTCAACAGCCTCGACTGGTTCGCCGGCGACGACGCCGACCTGGTCACGACCTACGCCACCGGCACCCGGCTGCGGATCCCGCTCGACGGCCTGGTCGGCCTGCGCGAGGTCACCGTGATCGATCCGACCGGCCGCCGCGGCCAGGCCCCGGTCGTCGACGGCGCGGTCACGCTGGTGGCCCACCACATCGGCGTCCACCAGATCCTGGCCTACCCGCCCAGCGCGCCCGGCGCCGCGGCCGACGCGCCGCCGCCGACGCCGCTGGCCAGCCTCGAGGTCGCGACCAACCTGTCGTCGACCGTCGAGTCCCAGATCACGCCGGCCGCGGACCTGACCCTGGCCGGCCGGACCCTCGCGGCGCCGCCGACGTTCGCGGTCAGCGCCCGGCGCGACCTGTGGCTGTACCTGGTGCTCCTGGTCGTGGCGCTCCTGTGCCTCGAGTGGATCACCTACCACCGAAGGATCACCGTCTGATGCCCGGCCTGACGTCACGCCTGCGCCGGCGCCTCGATCGCGGCTCGCTGATCTCGATCGCCGTGGCGCTGGCGGCCGCGGCCGCGATCTACCTCGGCGTCGAGCGCTGGCTCGACGGCCGCTCGATCCTCAAGGTCACCGGCCTGACGCCGCGGCCGGTCGAGCTGCTCGATCCGCGCTGGCTGCTGCTGGTGGCGATCGCGCCGTTCTTCTACCTGGTGCGCCGCTGGTCGCTGACCGACCTGTCGTTCACGCAGCAGGTGGTCCAGGCCACGCTGCGCACCGCGATCATCGCCGTGGCCGCGATCGCCCTGGCCCGCCCGACCTGGGTCACCCGCGACGCCAAGGTCGCGACGGTCGTCCTGGTCGACGTGTCGGAGTCGGTGTCCGACGCCCAGCTGGCCGCGGCCCGCAGCTACGTCGACGATCTCGAGGCCGCCAAGGGCCGGGGCTGGATCAAGGTGATCACGTTCGCCGAGAAGCCGATGGTCGCGAGCGCGACGGCGGCCACGTCGTGATCGGCCGCCACCGCAGCGGGCCGGCCAAGGGCGGCGCCGGCACCGACGTCCAGGCGGCGATCCAGCTCGGCTACGGCCTGTACCCGCCCGGCCACCTGCCGCGCATGGTCGTCGTCACCGACGGCAACCAGACCCGCGGCGACGTCGTCAGCGAGGCCTACCGCGCCAAGGAGATGGGCGTGCGGCTGTCGTGGCGGACGTTCGCCGAGGACCAGGTGCAGGAGATCCGCGTGGTCGGCCTGCACCTGCCCGACGAGATCAAGGTCGGGCAGCCGTTCGAGATCATGGCCGAGGTGTGGTCGACCCACGCCGAGACCGTGACGATGAACCTGCGCCAGGACGAGTTCCCCAACGCGCTCGAGCCGAGCAAGCAGGTCGAGCTGGTCGAGGGCGTCAACCGGATCCCGTGGAAGAGCGAGGCCAAGCGCGCCGGCGCCACGACCTACCGGCTGCGCCTGACCAAGTACGCGCACGACACCGAGAAGGCCAACAACGAGGCGGTCATGACCGCGCCGGTCAAGGGCCGGCCCAGCGTGCTCTACGTCGAGGGCGGCGTGCTGCGCGAGCCCGGCAGCGGCCGGCTACCTGCAGCGCGCGCTCCAGCACGAGAACATCGACGTCGAGGTCCGCGGCCCGCGCGGCCTGCCCGCGACCGCCAAGGAGCTCGAGAAGTACGACCTCGTGCTGGTCTCGGACGTGCCGGCCCACTTCGTCGGCGCCGGCCAGATGTCGGCGCTCGACCAGTACGTGGCCAGCCTCGGCGGCGGCCTGATCATGGCCGGCGGCGAGGACTCGTTCGGCTCGGGCGGCTACCAGGCCACCAAGATCGAGCAGATCATGCCGGTGCGCTTCGACTCCGAGAAGACCCGCGAGCAGCCCGACATCGCCGTGTGCGTCGTGCTCGATCGCTCGGGGTCGATGCAGGGCGCCAAGATCGAGGCGGCCAAGGAGTCGGCCCGGGCCACGGCCGAGGCGCTGTCGCCCAACGACATCCTCGCGGTCGTCGCGTTCGACAGCGAGGCCCAGCTGTTCGTCCGGCCGCAGCGGGCCGCCAACAAGATGCGCATCTCGGCCGACATCTCGCGCCTGCAGTCGGGCGGCGGCACCAACATCTACCCCGGCCTCAAGGAGGCGTTCGAGGTCCTCGAGGGCGTCAACGCCAAGGTCAAGCACGTCATCCTCTTGTCCGACGGCGAGGCGCCCTACGACGGCATCGTCGAGCTGGTCCAGGACATGCGCTCGGCCCGGATCACCGTGTCCGCGGTCGGCGTGTCCGGCGCCGATCGCAACCTCCTGTCGATGATCGCCGACAACGGCGACGGCCGCCTGTACATGACCGACGACATCGGCGCGCTGCCGCGGATCTTCATGAAGGAGACCACCGAGGCCCAGAAGTCGCAGCTGGTCGAGGACGCGATCAAGGTGCGCGTGGCCAAGCGGGTCGAGGCCATCGAGGGCGTGGCGATCGAGGCGGCGCCGCCGCTGCACGGCTACGTCACGACCAAGCCCAAGCCCACCGCCGAGGTCATCCTGGTCTCGGACCTGGGCGAGCCGATCCTGGCCCGCTGGCGCCACGGCGCCGGCACCTCGGTGGCGTGGACCTCCGACGTCAAGAACCGCTGGAGCAGCGACTGGATCGCCTGGGGCGGCTACCCGAAGTTCTGGGCCCAGCTGGTGCGCACGACCATGCGCCGCAAGGTCTACGACAGCTACGACCTGTTCGCGACGATCGACGACGGCCGCGCCAAGGTGGTCGTCGACGCGATCGACTCGGGCGATCAGTTCGTCAACGCGCTCGACACCGTGCTGCAGGTGATCGACCCGGCCACCAACGCGATCAAGCAGACCGTGCCGATGGCCCAGACCGCGGCCGGGCGCTACGTCGCCGACTTCCCGATCGAGCGCTACGGCAGCTTCCTGCTCAAGGCCGTCCACGCCCGCGACGGCAAGATCGTGGCCGAGAGCCTGGGCTCGGTCGCGCTGCCCTACCCGCTCGAGTACCTGAAGACCACGCCCGACGCGACCGCGCTCAAGCAGGCGGCGATCGTCACCGGCGGCAGCGATCAGCTCGCGCCCAAGGACGCCTGGACCCCGGGCGACGAGTCGATCGCGTACACCGAGGATCTGTGGCCGTGGGTGCTGCTCGGCATGATCGCGCTGATCGTGCTCGACCTGTACGCGCGCCGGGTCCGGCTGTTCGGCTACCGGACGATCAAGTTCGAGTAGGCGCGTGGTCGACGACGCCTCCCACTACCGGTGGCTGGCCGCGTGCTACGCGCGCGGCGCGCTCGACCGGCTCGACCTCGACGACGCCGCCGCGCTGGCGGCCGCGGCCGGGACCGACCTGCGCCTGCACCGGTTCAAGCGCACCGCCGGGCTGCCCCGGGTCCGGGCGGTGCTGGGCGTGCTGCGCGGGCTCGGCGCGACCGCGCTGGTCGATCTCGGCAGCGGCCGCGGCGCGTTCGTGTGGCCGCTGCTCGACGAGCTGCCGGCGCTGACGGTGATCGCGGTCGACGTGCTGCCGCACCGGGTCGCCGACCTGGCCGCGGTCGCGCGCGGCGGGGTCGCGCGCCTGCGCGCGGTGCGCGGCGACGTCGCGCGCCTGGGCCTGGCCACCGGCGCCGCCGAGGTCGTGACCCTGCTCGAGGTGCTGGAGCACCTGCCGGATCCGGCCGCGGCCGCGCGGGAGGCGCTGCGGGTCGCGACGCGGGCGGTGGTCGTGACCGTGCCGTCGGTGCCGGACGACAACCCCGAGCACGTGCGGCTCTACGACCGCGCCAGCCTGACCGCGCTCCTGACCGACGCCGGCGCCCGCCGGGTCGTCGTCGACGGCGTCCGCGGCCACCTGGTCGCGGTCGCGCACCGGTGAAGCGCCGGCGGGCCGGTCGCCAGGTCGCCAGGCGCGCGACCGCGACGTCGCCGACGCGCAAGCGCGGTACGCTGCCCGGCCGGCCATGCACAAGTACCCGCGCACGCCGCACCTCGCGGGCTCGCGCCTGCAGCCGGGCGACCACGATCTGGACCAGGTGCCGCTCGCGGACCTGCGCGGCGCCTACGTCGTCGTCGAGGAGAAGCTCGACGGCGCCAACGCCGGGATCGCGCTCGATGCCCGCGGCCGCCCGCGGTTGCAGAGCCGCGGCCACGTCCTGACCGGCGGCCCGCGCGAGCGTCACTTCGATCTGTTCAAGCGCTGGGCCGCGGCCCACGCCGACGCCCTGGCCCGGGTCTGCGCCGACGGCGCCACGCTCTACGGCGAGTGGCTCTACGCCAAGCACACGGTCTTCTACGACCGCCTGCCCCACTACTTCCTCGAGTTCGATCTGCGCGATCGCGCCGGCGCGTTCTGGTCGACGGCGCGCCGGGCCGCGCACCTGGCCGCGTGCGGCGCCGCCGCGATCGTGCGCAGCGTCCCGGTCCTGTGGCAGGGCCGGCTCGACGACCCGCGCCGGCTGCCGGGGCTGGTGGCGCCGTCGGTGTACAAGTCGCCGCGCTGGCGCGACGCGCTCGCGGCCGCCGCCGCCGCCGCCGCGGTCGCGCCCGAGACCGCCGCGCGCGAGACCGATCCCGACGACGCCGCCGAGGGCCTGTACCTGAAGGTCGAGGACGACGGCGTGGTCGTCGCCCGCTACAAGTGGGTGCGGGCCAGCTTCCTGACCAGCGTCGTCGACTCCGGCAGCCACTGGCTGGCGCGGCCGATCGTACCCAACGGCCTGGCCGACGGCGTCGATCTGTTCGAGGCGCCGTGACCGCGCCGCGGATCGTGCCGCTGGCGGCGCCGGCCCCCGGGACACCGCCGTCCGACGCCGCGCTCGCCGACGCGCTGGCGGTCGTGGCCGACGCCGCGGCCCTGACCGCGACGTCGCAGGATCCCGGCTTCCACGCCGAGGGCGACGTCTGGCTGCACACGCGCATGGCGGTCGCCGCGCTCGTCGCCGATCCGGCCTGGGCCGCGCTCGACGCCGCGGGCCGCGCCATCACCTACGCGGCGGTGCTGTTCCATGACGTCGGCAAGGCCACGACCACGCGCCACGAGCCCGACGGGCGCATCAGCTCGCGCGGGCACAGCGCCCGCGGCGAGGCCGACGTGCGGGCCGCGCTGTGGCGGGCCGGCTGGCCGTGGACCTGGCGCGAGCACGTGTGCGCGCTGGTCCGCTGGCACCAGGTGCCGTTCTTCGGCGTCGACCGCGCCGACGCCACCGCGCTGGCGGTGCGCCTGAGCCTGGCGCTGCGCCACGACTGGCTGACCGTGGTCGCGACCGCCGACGCCGCCGGCCGGCGCTGCGCCGCGCCCGACGATCAGCGCCGGATCCTCGATCAGTGCGCCCTGTGGCGGACCTGGTGCGATGAGCTGGGCGTGCTGACCCGGCCCGCGATCTTCGCCGACGCCCACAGCCGGCTGATCTACCTGGCCGACACCTCGGGCACCCGCAGCCGCGAGGTGCCGGCGTTCGACGACACCGTCGCCGAGGCGGTGATCGTGTGCGGCCTGCCCGCGGCCGGCAAGTCGAGCTACCTGGCGACCCGGCCCGAGCTGCCGCAGGTGTCGCTCGACGACCTGCGCGACGAGCTCGACGTCGATCCCGCCGACGGCCAGGGCGCGGTCATCGCCCTGGCCCGGGACCGCGCCCGCGAACACCTGCGCGCGGGCCGGGCGTTCGCGTGGAACGCCACCAACCTGTCGCGGACGCTCCGGGCGGCGCTGCTGGGGCTGTGCCGCGACTACCGCTTCCGCACGCACCTGGTCTACTGCGAGGTCGACCCGGCCGAGCAGCAGCGCCGCAACCGCGCCCGCCCGGCCGCGGCCCAGGTCCCGGCCCGCGCGATCGCGCGCATGGTCGAGCGCTGGACCGTGCCGACCCTCGACGAGGCCCACCGGGTCAGCTACCGCGTCGACGGCGCGACCGGCGCGACCGCTGGCTTGATCTGGCCGCCGACGGGCTGAGCCGGCGCACGCCCGGGCGACCTCGGCCGGCGGCGCCACGCGTCGCGACGCCGCGCTGAGGCGGCGCACGCCCGGGCGACCTCGGCCGGCGGCGCCAGGCGTCGCGACGCCGCGCTGAGGCCGCGCACGCCCGGGCGACCTCGGCCGGCGGCGCCAGGCGTCGCGACGCCGCGCTGAGGCGGCGCACGCCCGGGCGACCTCGGCCGACACGCCACGGGCCACCGCCGAGCTGCGCCAGATCACGCCCGGGCGACCTCGGCCGGCGGCGCCAGGCGGCGCGACGCCGCCAGCTCGAGCAGCAGGTCGAGCTCGGCCTCGAGATCGAGCGCGAGGTCGTGGAGGTCGTCGAGGCCGTGCCAGTCGGCGTTGAGGCCGACGAACATCCGCCCGGCGTAGCTGAGCAGCGCCACGCCCAGGCCCTGGGTCTCGAACAGCGGCACCAGCGGATAGATCGCCTGCATCCGCGCGCCCAGCAGCCACAGCGGGAACGGCGGCCCCGGCACGTTGGTCACGACCGTGTTGAAGGCGCGCAGACGGATGGCGGTGTTGAACACCGCGCCGGCCAGGCCGGTGACGGTCGCGTCGGCGAGGCGGGTGATCAGCGCGGCGCCGTCGGTGTGCCCCGCGTGGTGCTTGAGCTCCCGGGTGGTCTCGCGCACCCGCTGGTAGCGCGCGGCCGGGTCGGCGCCGTCGATCGGCAGCGACGCCAGCAGCATCGCGACGTGGTTGCCGAGCGCGCCGCGGGCGTCGTCGGGCCGGATGTTGACCGGCACCAGCGCGCGGAAGTCGGGGACGTCCGCCGGCGCGACGCCGTGGCGCCGCAGCGTCCGGGCGAGCGCGCCGGTGACGACCGCGAGCACGACGTCGTTGACCGTGCCGCCGAGCACGTCCTTGACCGCCTTGATCCGGCCGAGGTCGAGCGTGGCGACGTCGAACCGACGGTGCGGGCCGATGTGGCGCGCGTTCAACGGCGTCGGCGACGCCGGCACCAGGCCGTGGCGCAAGAGGCCCGCGGCGCCCAGCGCCGCGGCGCGCGTGCGATCCCAGGTCGCGCGATCGCGGGTCGTGACCAGCGCCCGCGCGCCACGCCCGAGCGCGGCGAGCCGGTGCGCCAGCTCGGCCCGCACCAGCGCCGGACCGGCGGGCCCGGGCCGCGGCGGCGCCCAGCCGGTCGGCGGCGCCACGGTGGCGTCGGGGGTGCCGCGCAGGAGCGCGGTCAGGAGGCTGACCCCGGCGACGCCGTCGAGCAGGCAGTGGTGGACCTTGGCGATGATCGCGATCCGGCCATCGTCGAGGCCCTCGACCAGCCACAGCTCCCACAGCGGGTGCGCGCGATCGAGCCGCTGCGATAAGATGCGCCCGGCCAGGCGCTTGAGCTGGCGCTCGTCGCCCGGCAGCGGCAGGCGGGTGTGGCGCAGGTGGTAGGCCACGTCGAAGTGGTCGTCGTCGACCCAGACCGGCTGGCCGAGCAGCGGCGTCGCGACCACGCGCTGGCGGTAGCGCGGGAACGCCGCCAGCGCGCCGAGCAGGTGATCGCGCACGCGCTCGAACTGCAGCCGGCCGTCGGGCTCGGTCAGCGGCGCGCCATCGAAGATCGCCACCGCGCCGACGTGCATGTGCGCGCGCGGGGTCTCGACCGCGAGGAACGTGGCGTCACCCGCGGTCATCCGCTCGAAGTGCCCCATGGTCATCGAGGTTGCATGCGCGATGCCGACGCCGGCCGCACGGATCTCCCGCCGCGCGCGCAGACGATGCGCGGCCCCGCGCCCGACGCGCACGAACTGCTCGCGTGCTGGCGTCGGCCTCTCGTCAGGGAGCTCGCGATGACGGCCATGCACGATTTCGGCCAGCTCGCCCACCCCGTCGTGGACAGCCAGCCGTGCCGGCTCGATCCGCCGACGCGATCGGCCGCGCCGATGTGCGACGGCGTCCCCCCCGGGCGGCGCGACCTGCGTTTGAGGGCGGCAGGTCCCGTCCGCGCCATGCCGCGCGCGCACGATCGTTCGCTGCAACCGACACGTCCCGGTGGTGCGGTCTCGGCCCCACCGCGCGGACCGCACCGCGCCAGGATCACGCGCGCGTGGCGTGGCATCGCGGTTGCTCATCCACCGTCGGTCCGCCGCCAAGGATCGATCATGCGAACCATCGTCGCTGCGTTGCGCTCCAGCCTGCTCATCGCCGTCGCCACCCTCGGGTGCGCCGGCCCGCCGTCGACCGGCGCCCACGTCGACGCGATCACCGGCCTCGCCTGCACGATCGATCCGGGCAGCTACCAGCCGCTCGATCCCGCGCTGCCGACCCCGCACGTCGCGTGCGGGCCCCACGACGACGTCGAGCCCCACCCCGCCGGTTGCTGCGAGTTCCCACAGCCCGGCTGCGATCGCAACGGCTGCTGTGACGACGAGGTCGTCGACGGCGAGCCCGGCGACGGCGACGGGCCGATCGTGCACTGACCGCGATCAGAACCGATAGCCGACGCGCAGGTACGCCTGGCCGATCAGCGTGGTCGACTGCCCGACGCCGGCGCCGCCCATCCCCGTGACGATCATCTTCTGGGTGCCAGCGCCGAGGGTCCCGGTCACGAACCAGTCGGTCTTCCAGCGGTAGTAGCCGACCGCGTTGGCCTGCAGCGCGGTCGTGTTGGCCGCGCCGTAGCAGC
Organism: Myxococcales bacterium; assembly: GCA_016717005.1. NCBI lineage: Bacteria > Pseudomonadati > Myxococcota > Myxococcia > Myxococcales > Myxococcales bacterium. The sequence goes on from JADJUF010000021.1 coordinate 110,622, forward strand.
TCGTCAGGTTGGTGGGCAGGCACACCATCGTGGCGTTGTCGTCGGCGGTCGTGATCCACGACAGGTCGCCCGACAGCTGGGCCTTGCCGTCCTTGAGCTCGCGCGCGCCGCCGAGCCGGACGATCTGCGCGGTCGAGCGCGCGTAGCTGGCGTCGCCGACGCCGATCGTGCGGATGAACGAGCCCTCGAGCCGCACGCCCCCGTAGAACTGCCGGTCGACGGCCTGCACGTGCAGGTCGAGCGAGCGCGCCGACGGCAGCACCTGATCGACCGCGCCGGCCTCGAGGATCACCTCGGGCCGCCGCCGACCCTGCAGCGCCGCGGTCAGCTCGAACCGGCGGCCCTTGCCGAGGAGCGCCGACACCGACGCCCGCGCCGCGGTGGTGCCGATGCGCTGGACCTTGATGTTGTTGACGACGACGCCGTCGAGGAGCGCCTCGTTCTCGAGCTGATCGCGCACCTGCACGTTCAGCGCCTCGGTGTTGAGGTGGTTGGCCCAGAGCTGGAAGCGCAGCCGGGCCGACGGCTTGTACTGCAGGCCGGCCGACGCGTTGGTCGGCGTGGTGCCGGCCGAGCCGTAGAGATCGAGGATCACGTAGTGCCAGACGTCGAGCCGCGCCGAGCGCCGCCAGTAGCCGTTGGCGGTGAGGTACAGGCGCGGCCGCTCGAACGTGCCGTTGCCGCCGAGCCCGCCGTCGCGGCTGGTCGGCACGATCGCCACCGCGCCGAGCGCGCCGTAGGAGTTCTGGGTCCGGTACGCGCCGCCGAACCCGCCGGCGACCGGCAGCACCCGCCCGGTCGGCTGGTTGGCCTTGTCGATGCCGGGCCGGTAGTCGCTGTCGATCGACCGCGAGCCGCGGGCCGGGTACAGGCCGGCGAACCCGAGGTAGGTCCAGCGCCGGTTCTTGGCGTAGTCGATCCGGAGGCCATCGATCTTGATCGCGCCCAGGTCGGCGATGATCTGCCGCCCGACGAACAGATCGGTGCGGCGGCCGCCCCGCACCAGGTACAGCTCGCGCAGCTCGTACTCGTGCTCACCCAGCAGGCCCGACTGGATCCGGGTCGGATCGCTGGTGGGCCGGCCGCTGTTGATCGGATCGGGCACGTACCGCAGGCGGGTGTCGAGCCGCAGGTCCCAGCGGCCGCCCTTGAGGTGCCGACCGTCGACCTGGGCCCGCAGCTCGGTCCACATCCGCGCGAACGGGCTGCCGTTCTGCGGCGGCTCGCCCCCGGCCACGTACGGCGAGCCGTCAGTGCCGTCCTCGGCGTAGTAGAACGACGACGACGTCAGGCTGCCCTGCCACAGCGTCCGCTCGCGATCCTCGTCGGCCTTGTCGACGTAGAAGCGATCGGCCTCCTCGGCCTGGGCCCGGGCACGCCCGGCGGTGGCCGCGAGCGCGGCCACGACGGCGGCGGTCAGCGCCAGCGCCCTCATCGGCAGATCGACTCCCGCCCGTAGTTGGTCGCGGTGGGGGACCAGTCGCGGGTCGGCGAGTGGCAGCCGCCGCCGGTGCAAATCGAGCGCAGCTCGTGCGGCGATCGGGCCGCGTCGTCGAGGTGACAGGCGACGCACTCGGCGCTCTGCGCGCCGTAGTTGCCGGCCCGGTGGCAGTCGGCGCACGCGAGCGTGCGGTGCAGGCCGGTCAGGTTGCAGCCGACGGTGGTGTGATCGAACCGGGCCGGCGCGAACGTGAACTGGGTGTGGCACTCGCCGCAGCGCGGCGTCAGCGAGTTCTGGTGGATGTCGTCCTGGCGGTGGCAGTTGATGCACAGGTTGCCGGTCCCGGCCATCGGCCGGCTGTCCTTGTGGCAGCGCGCGCACGCGAGGTTGTCGTGCGAGCCCACCAGCGCGAACCCGCCGACGTCGTGGAGCGGCTTGATGTCGGTCCAGTCCTGGGTCGAGTGGCACGCCTCGCAGGCGGTGCCGTACTGGCCCTTGTGGACGCCGGGCTCGGGGTGACAGCCGAAGCAGTTCTGCGGGCGCGGCTTGAACGTCTGCGACGTGTGGCACTCGGAGCAGCGCACGGTCAGGTGCTGGCCGGTCAGCGCGAAGCTCGACATCGAGTTGTGGTTGAAGACGTTGTCGCCGGTGACCTTGTGGCAGCGCTCGCAGCCCTGGCCGAGCCGGCCCTTGTGGACGTCGTCCTTGGCGTGGCAGCCCTCGGCCGAGCAGGTCTTGGGCGTGCCGGTGTACGCGCGGGTCGGGTGGCAGTCGCTGCAGTCGGCGATCTTGGCGTGCAGGCCCTCGAGCGGCCACTTGGTGTCGTCGGCGTGATCGAACCGGACCGCGTCCCAGACGCCCGGCAGGTGACAGCGCGAGCACTCGTCGCCGAGCGAGCCCTTGTGCAGGCTGTCCTCGTGGCAGCGCACGCCGCACTCGGACGGCGTGTCCTTGAACGAGTCCTTGGGGTGGCACTGCACGCACTTGACCGGCTTGTGGCCCTTGACCAGCGGGAACGCCGACTTCGGCCCGTGGAAGGTGTCGACGGTGCCGGGCTTGAGGTTGACGTTGCCGGCGCCCTGGTGGCAGCCCAGGCACTGCGAGTCGGTGTACTTCTCCTTCGGGTGCACGTTCTTGTGCTGGTGGCAGCCGCGGCAGCCGACCGTGCGCGGATCGAACTGCTCGAAGTCGGCGGGGCTCCGCCCGCGGTGGCACGACCGGCACGACACCTGATCGTGGCGGCCGGTCAGCTTGAACTTGGTCCGCTTGTCGTGGTTGAAGTTGGTGGCGCCCGCGCCCCACGACGTCGACGACAGGTGGCAGGTCGCGCACGCCGGGGGATCACCGCCGAACGCGCTGAAGCGGGCGCCGTGCTTGTTGTCGTCCTGGTGGCAGCCGCCGGCCTCGCAGGTCTTGTCGGGCTTGCGCTCGCCCAGCCGGGTGGTGTGGCAGTCCTCGCACTTCATCTTGGCGTGGGCCCGCCCGAGCGCGAACGTCGTCTTCTTGTCGTGATCGAACTTGAACTTGTCGAGCGCGCCGAACTTGGGCGAGTGGCACCACTCGCACTCGCGCTTGCCGAACAGCATGCCGTCGTGCGGGCTGTCGTGGCAGTTGCCGCAGAAGTCGGGGTTGCCGCCCTTGAGGTTGAACAGCGCCTTGGGGTGGCACTTCTCGCACGACACGTCGGCGTGCGAGCCCAGCAGCGGCATCGACGCGTCGGCCTTGCTGTCGTGGTCGAAGTCCTGGTCGCTCTTGGGCGGGTTCCAGACGCTCTGGGCGTGGCAGCGCTCGCACGCGAGCATCTCGCGCCGCTCGAACCCGTGCGGCTGATCCTTCTTGTGGCAGGTGCCGCACAGCCGGTCCTGGTTCAGGTACGTGCGCAGGCCCTGCCGGTTGCGGGTCTTGTGGCAGTCGGCGCAGTCGACCGCGGCGTGCTTGCCCTCGAGCTTCCAGCCGGTGACGTCGTGATCGAAGCCCTTGGTGCCGCCGGGGATCGCGGCCCAGCCCATCAGATCGAAGCCGCGGCCCTTGTGCTCGTTGTGGCACGACGAGCACTTCTTGCCGCTGACCTGGCTCGACGCGTGGAAGCCCTTGCCGGCGTTGATGCGGGTGCGCAGATCGTTGTGATCGTGGCAGCCCAGGCACTTGCTGTTGATCGCCTCGCGGCCGTTGTCGTGGCAGTCGTTGCAGTGGTCGGGGCCGTCGATCGACGCGTGGCTCTCGGCCAGCGCGCCTGGCGACGAGCTGAAGAAGTCGCCCTGGGCGCGGGCCCCGCGGGGCGCCAGCACGAGGACGCCGGCGATCACGAGCGCGATCGCGAGGACGGGCGGACGGCGAGGCATGAGCGAGCGCATCGATGGTACTACCAGGCGCGATCCCACGAAATGTAGATGTGCGCCGCCGAGAAGATCGTCAGCAGCACGGTGAACGGCACGTGGACCTTCTTCCACGAGTTGAGCAGCAGGTTGGCCTTGGGCGCGATCACCGCGCCGCGCTGGATCAGCAGCATCCGCCCGGCCCGACGGACCAGATCGCGCCGGGCCTTGCCGGTGACGCCGACCCGGCCCAGCCGCGACCGCCGCGCCAGCCACCGGCCCGGGCGCCGCAGGTCCTCGACCAGGAGCCAGCCGAGGCTGAGCAGCAGGCCGTAGCGCTCGGCGACGCGGGCCGCGCGCTGGCCGTGCTCCCACAGCTCGCGATCGATCTCGCTGGCGGCGACCGGGTGCTTGCCGCGGTGGTGCGCGAACGCCCGCGCGTGATCGAGCTGCTCGAGCTCGCGCCCGCTCGAGAGCTCGGGCACCTGGGTGTAGAGGTAGCGCCCGATGATCCCGGACACGGTCACGATGACCATGCTCCAGAACGCCAGCGACACCCAGCTCGACAGCCGGAGCGCCGAGTGCAGCGCGATGAACATCGGGCCGACCGTGCCGGCCATCATGTGGAAGTCGAACCACATCGTGTTCGACGCCAGCCACCGGAACGCCCGCAGCCGGCGGAACATCGGGTAGATCGCGGCGATGATCATGAGGCCGGTGCCGACCAGGCCGCACTGGATCGCCAGCTCGTTGCCCGACCGGAACCCGACCTTCTGCACGATCAGCTCGGCCGGCAGGTTGGCCAGCTCGGGCGTCGCCCGGAGCTGGCTGTACTGGTACGACATCGTCGGCGCGTACAGGCGCAGCAGCACCTCGGCCAGCGCGATCAGCCACACGACGATCCCGACGACCCACAGGAGCAGCGGCCCCCAGCGGCCGCGCCGGACCTTGGCGCTGCCGCCCGAGCGCTCGTCGACGCCCTCGGTGAAGGGGTGGGTCGGCAGCACCTCGCGGCGATCGCCGTCGAGGTCCTGATCGAAGCCGGCCCGGGCCGCGGCCGCGACCGCCGGCGAGCGCTCGCGGAACAGGTCGTAGGCCGAGATCTCGATCAGCGCGCCGGTCGGGCACGCCGACACGCACGCCTGATCGCCGTAGGCGCCGCAGTGATCGCACTTGTTGGCGATCCGGCGCACGCGCGCGACCCGGCCGGTGCCGGGCCCGAACGCCAGCGCCTTGGCCTTCTCGAGCCGGGCCCGGAAGTCCTTGTTGAACGCCGGGCTGCCGTCCTCGACGTCGATCATGTCGATCGCGCCGTACGGGCAGCTCTGCGCGCACGCCGAGCAGCCGGTGCAGGTCGCGTCGTTGATCACGACCTCCTTCTTGACCGGATCGAACTTGATCGAGTCGTACGCGCACGGGTCGATGCAGCGCTGATCAGTGCAGGTGCGGCAGGTGTAGACGAAGTCGAGCATGCCGAGCTGGTAGCCACCCAGCGTCAACCGCCGCGCGCCGTAGCGCTCCTCGCACGCGATCTCGCACTGCTTGCAGTCGATGCAGCGATCGAGCTGCCGGACCCGGACCGACTCGCCCGACACCGAGATGCCCTGGCGGACGAAGAAGTCGAGGATCTCCTGCTTGACGCCGGTGATGCCGTGCAGGCGCTGGCGCGACATCGTGATCGCGCGCCGGAACCGCGCCTCGAAGAACGGGAACCGCACGGCCACGTCGGAGACCAGGCGCTGGGCCAGCGTGACGACCACCGACGGCGCGGTCGCGAAGAACGCCACCGGCGCGCCGCGGGCCGCGGCCACCGCGCCGCTGTTCCAGAGATCACCGTCGGTGAACAGCGCGACGTTCTTCTTGGCCAGGCGCGCCATCGGGATCGGCTTGATCAGCGACACCGACTCGCGCTCGTCGTGGGTCATCCGCTCGAGGTCGGCCTGCACGGCCTTGCGCTCGGCCAGCTCGTGCGGATCGAACACGCCCGCGGCGACCTGGCCGGACAGCAGCACGACGACCGGCGGCGCCGTGCCCGGGGCCAGGCCGTCAGGGTCGGCCACGACCGCGTCGCGCTCGACCGCGCGGAGCTGGAGATCGCCGACGCCGAGCGCGCCGATCAGGATCTCGTTGGGGACGCCGTCGAACAGCGGCAGCTGACGGATCTGGGCGTAGCCGGCCCGGAGCCCGGGTGCTAGCATCGCCGCCGGATCACCCGCCAGCATGCTGGAGTCGACAGCGCGAGATGGGTTCATGGCCGGCGGGGCGCGAGGCGTGGACGACGGGACGACTCGCCAGGCGCGCGGACGTTGGGAGCGGAGGGGGGGCGCAGAGGTTGCGTTTGGTGAAGCAAGGCCTGGGCCGCGGGCGGCAGGTTTCGAAAACGCTGGCGATTGTACCAGGTTGCCTCGGGATCGCGGGAGATCCGGGGCGCGCGATCGGGGTCTGGGCTGGACGGTCGCGGTGTCCGCAGTCCTCGCGTGTGCGGCCCCCGCCCCGGCCGCGGCCCAGCCCGTGCCCCCACCGGCCGTGGCCGATCTCGACGGCTTGCAGCTCTGGGTCGGCCCGGCCGGCGCCGCGACGCGGATCGACGGCAGCTGGGAGTCGACCTGGGGGGGTGGCGTGCAGCTGGTCCGGGTGCGCGAGCGCGCGGCGGTCGCGGTCGCGGGCGCGGGGATCGGCGCGGCGCACTACGCGGGCAGCGACGGCGGCCGGCTCTGGCTCGACGCCGTGATCGGGACCCGCCGGCTGGGCGGGGTGATGCTGGGCCTGGCGGCCGGCCCGGCCGTGGACCTCGGCGGGGATCACCATCCACGGCCGGGCGGGACCGTCGCGATCTGGGCCTTCGCGGGCGTGACCCCGGTGGTGCGGGTCGGCGCGCTCGAGGAGGCCGGGGTGTTCGTCGAGGTCGGCGCGAGCCTCGCGCTGCCGGCCCTGCGCTGGTAGCCGATCGCCGGACGAGCCAGTTGACAGCGTGACCGCGTGGGAGTACTTCTCTCGGGCCACGGGGCGTAGCGCAGTCTGGTAGCGCACTTGGTTCGGGACCAAGGAGTCGGAGGTTCAAATCCTCTCGCCCCGACAACTCATGGATGGTGGTGGACGGTCGGCGCCGCGGCGCCGACGGCCGGGGTGTGCGTCGTGGGACGCGATCCGGCGGCCCGGCCCGCGGACACCGTGGTATGGATCGGGCGTGGTCGCGACGAGTCAGCAACGGCCGGAGATCGCCGCACTGAACGTCCTGGTGGTCGACGATGACCCGGACGTGTGCGAGTACCTGCACGACTTCCTCACGTCCGAGGGCTACACCGTCACGGTCGAGCACGATCCGACCCACGCGCTCGCGACCTTGCGCGCCGACGAGTTCCACCTGGCGGTGCTCGATCTGATGATGCCCAAGCTGTCGGGCATCGACCTGCTCGCGCAGATCCGCGAGATCGACGACGACATCGCGATCATCATCCTGACCGGCTACCCGAGCCTCGAGACCGCGACCTCGTCGATCGAGCGCGACGTCTCGGCCTACATCCGCAAGCCGTTCACGGTCGAGGACTTCCGCGAGGCGATCAACCGGATCGCCAAGAAGAAGGGCCTGATCCTGCGGCGCGAGGACGAGCTGCACGCGACGATCGGGCGGTCGATCCGCGAGCTGCGCAAGGCCCGCGGCCTGACGCTCAAGCAGATGTCGCGGCGGACCAAGCTGTCGGTGTCGCTGCTGTCGCAGATCGAGCGCGCCGAGTCGAGCGCGAGCGTCTCGTCGTTGTGGAAGGTCGCGACCGCCCTCGACGTCCGCCTGACCGAGCTGTTCGGTACGTTCTGAGATTTTTGGAGGGTTTTTCGAAAAAACCCTCCCCCGGCATGCGCCGGGGCCCCCACCCGAAACGGCCCGGAGCGGCGATCGCGGATGCGACGCGGGGCCTCCGGGGGGGGGGGGGGGGGGGGGGGGAGCCGACGCGGCTGAGACGGCCCGGAGCGGCGATCGCGGATGCGACGCGGGGGCCTCCTGCTGAGACGGCCCGGAGCGGCGAGCGCGGCGCCGACGTGGGGCCTGCGGCTGAGACCGGTCGGAGCGGCGAGCGCGGCGCCGACGTGGGGCCGGGGGGGGCGGGGGGGGGGGGCGGGCCGCGGCCCCCGGGGGGGGGGGGGGGGGGGCGCCCGGGGCGGCGGGGGCGGGGCGGGGCCCGCGCCCGGGCCCCGGGCCCCGGCGGGGGCGCGGGGGGGGGGGGGGGGCGGGGGGGGGGGGGGCCGGCGGCGGGGGCGGGCCGGCCCCGGCGGGGGGGGGGGGGGGGGGGGGGGGGGCGGGCGGAGCGGCGAGCGCGGAGCCGACGTTCTATGCTCGGGAGAGCTGATGGACACGCACGACCGGTTCGTCGAGTGGTTGCGGGACGGCGGGGCGGCGCTCGAGGGGCTGGCGATCGGCGAGGGTCAGCGCGGGCGCGGCGTGGTCGCGACCCGGGGGTTCGCCGAGGGCGAGGTCGTGGCGCGGGTGCCGCGGCGGCTCTTGATCACCCGCGAGCACGCCAACGCGTCGTCGGTGGGCCGGCAGATCCGCGCGGCGGGGGTCGCGCTGTCGGGCACGCACGCGCTGTTCGCGGCGTGGCTGGGCGTCGAGCGCCGCGACCCGCGCACGGCCTTCGCGCCCTACCTCGAGATCCTGCCCGACGACTTCGCCGGCGCGGCGCTGTCCGCGACGGCGGCCGAGCGGGCGCTGGTGACCGGGACGCTGACCGGCGCGCTGCTCGACGCGCTCGAGGCCGACGTCGATCACGATCACGGGGCGCTGACCACGCACGTCCGGCTGTGGGCCGGGCGCACGCTCGCCGACTACACCTGGGCCCGGCTGTGCGTCGCGTCGCGGGTGTTCGCGCTGACGATCGACGGCATCGCCACCACCGCGCTGGTGCCGCTGGGCGACCTGCTCAACCACGCCCACGAGCCGGCGACGCGCTGGACCTACGACGACGCCGCCGAGGCGTTCACGCTGACCGCGGCCCGGACGATCGCCGCGGGCGCCGAGGTGACCGACAGCTACGGCCCCAAGAGCAACAGCCAGCTCGTGGTCCAGTACGGCTTTGTCCTCGACGACAACCCCGCGGCCGAGGTCGAGCTGTGCGGCCACCGCGTCACCGCCGACGTCGCGGCCGCGCCGGCCGAGGCGCTGCTGGCGGCCCTGCGGACCCGGCACTGCGACGACCAGGTGGCCCGGGCGGCGCTGAGGTCCGAGGTGGCCGCGGCCCTGGCCCGCTGCCCGGGGACGACCGCCGACGACGCGGCGATCCTGGCCGACCCGGCGGCCACGGCGCTGGCCCGGGCGCTGGTGCGCGCCCGCCGCGACGAGCGCGCGGCGCTCGAGGCCTGGCGCGCGTTCGCGATCGCGCCGACGCCGTGAGCGAACCCGCGGGCGCGCGATGCCACGCGGATCGCGAGATCGTCGCCAGCGCGCCCGGAGGTCAGGCGGCGCCGGCGGTCGCGCCGGCGCGCAGCGCGGCGATCGTGGCCGCGTAGTCGGGCGTCGCGAACACGGCCGAGCCGGCCACGAGCACGTTCGCGCCCGCGGCGGTGATCGCCGCGACGTTGTCGAGCTTGACGCCGCCGTCGACCTCGATGTCGACGTCGAGGCCGCGGTCGTCGAGCTCGCGCCGGAGCGCGGTGATCTTGGCGAGCACCGCCGGGATGAACGTCTGCCCGCCGAAGCCGGGGTTGACGCTCATCAGGAGCACCATGTCGACGTCGCCCAGGATCCAGCGGATCGCCTCGAGCGGCGTGGCCGGGTTGAGCACCACCGCGGCGCGCTTGCCGTGCTCGCGGATCGCCGCGACCGTGCGGTGGAGGTGGGTGCAGGCCTCGGCGTGGACGCCGATCAGATCGGCGCCGGCCCGGGCGTAGTCGCCGATCCAGCGATCCGGGTCCTCGATCATCAGGTGGACGTCGAGCGGCCTGGCCGTGACCTTGCGGATCGCCTCGACCACCAGCGGGCCGATCGTCAGGTTGGGCACGAAGTGCCCGTCCATGACGTCGACGTGGATGTAGTCGGCGCCGCCGGCGTCGCAGGCGCGGACCTCGTCGCCGAGGCGCGCGAAGTCAGCCGACAGGATGGAGGGGGCGATCCGGATGGGGCGCACCGGCGCACGCTACCGCGAAACCCATCCTGCGGCAGGGATCAGCCGCGGCGGTGCAGCCGCGCGGCGAAGAACCCGTCGGCGTCGTGGCGGTGCGGCCAGGTGCGGACCGCGCCGCCGTCGACGACCGCGGCCGGCAGCGGCGGCGGGGCCAGCTCGAACTCGGGGTGCGCGGCCAGGAACGCCGCGACCTGGGCCGGGCCCTCGGCCGCGGTCACCGTGCACACCGCGTAGACCAGCACGCCGCCGGGCCGGACCCGGGCGGCGGCCAGGCGCAGGAGCTCGGCCTGGGTCGCGGCCAGCGCGGTGACGTCGGCGCGGGTCAGGCGCAGCGCCGCCTCGGGGTGGCGGCGCAGCACGCCGGCGCCGGTGCACGGCGCGTCGACCAGCACGCGATCGTAGACGCGCTCGGGCGGCAGGCTGGCGAGCGGGCCGTGGTGGGTGGTGATGTCGCGCAGCCCGAGGCGCGCCGCGGCGCCCGTGGCGAGCTGCAGCTTGGCCGCGATCGGATCGACCGCGTCGATGTGCGCGCCGGGCGCCAGCTCGGCCAGGTGCGTGGTCTTGCCGCCGACGCCGGCGCAGGCGTCGAGGATGCGCTCGCCGGGCGCCGGCGCCATCAGGTGCCCGACCAGCTGGGCCGCGAGATCCTGCACGGTCCATAGCCCGGCGCGGAACGACGCCGCGCGCGCTGGATCGCCCAGGCCGCGCACCGCCAGCGCGTGATCGTCGAGGGGCGACGGCTCGGCGGTGGCGCCGTCGGCGACCAGCGCCGCGATCACCTCGGCCGGGGTCGCGCGCGCGCGGTTGACGCGGATCCACAGCGGGGCCTGGGCCTTGAGCGCGGCGATCGCCGCCGGCAGCTCGTCGGCCGGCACCTGCGCCGCGACCTCGTCGACGATCCACGGCGCCAGCGAGTGCTCGACCGCCAGCCGCTCGCGCGGATCGGTCGGCAGCGGCGGCTCGCCGGCGGCGGCCAGCTTGCGCAGCACCGCGTTGACGAACCCGCCGAGCTTGGGCCCGAACCGCGCGCGGACCGCGGTGACCGCGTCGTCGACGGCGGCGTGGGCCGGCACCCGCAGGAACACCAGCTGGTAGGCCGCGATCAGGAGCGCGGCGCGCACCGGCGGCCGGGCCCGGGCCAGATCGGCGTGGACCGCCAGCGCGCGCTCGAGCCGGACCTGGTGACGCAGCGTGCCGTAGACCAGCTCGGTCGCGAACCGGCGATCGCGCTCGTCGAGGTGCGCGGCCGGCAGCTCGCCGGCCAGCGCCAGCGTCGCCCAGGCGCCGTGCTCGCCGACCCGCCCGAGCACGCGCCGCGCCACCTCGCGCGCCGAGTCGGCCCGCGCGGTCACGACGCCACCGGGCGCGCGAGCAGATCGCCCACCGCCAGTCGCCGACCGTTCGCCAGGTCGCGCGCGCGCAGGCGCTTGCGCCCGGGCAGCTGCAGCTCGCGGATGACCACGACGCCGTCGGCGCACGCGACGTGGGCGCCGTCGTCATCGATCGCGATCACCGTGCCGGGGACGACGGCCGCGCTGACGTCGGGCGCGACGGCGCGGGGGCGGGCGCCGGCCAGCTTGACCACGTCGCCGCCGAGCGTCGCGACCGCGCCGGGCCACGGGTCGACCCCGCGCACGTGGGCTGCGACCACCGCGGCCGGGCGCGCGAAGTCGATCGCGCCGTCGTCCTTGGTCAACATGCGCGCGTGGCTGGCGCCCTCGGCCGGCTGCGGCGTCGCGACCACCGTGCCGGCGGCCAGCCCGGCCAGCGCCTCGACCAGCGTCGCCGCGCCCAGCGGCGCCAGCCGCGCGAACAGCTCGCCGGCGGTCTCGTCGGCGCCGATCGGCACCGCGCGCGTCAGCAGCATCGGGCCGGTGTCCATGCCGGCGTCGAGCTGCATGATCGTCACGCCGGTGGTCTCGCGGCCGTCGATCACCGCCCACTGGATCGGCGCGGCGCCGCGGTACGCCGGCAAGAGCGAGCCGTGGACGTTGACGCACCCGCGCGGGAACGCGGCCAGCACCGCCGGCGGCAAGATCTTGCCGTACGCGACCACGACCGCCAGCTCGGCGCCGGTCGCCGCCAGCTCGGCCGCGAGCTCGGGCGGCCGCACCGACCGCGGCTGGATCACCGGCAGGCCCAGGCGTTCGGCCGCGCGCTTCACCGCCGGCGCGGCCATCGCCCCGCCCCGCCCGGCCGGCTTGTCGGGCTGGGTCACGACCAGCGCGACCTCGTGCCCGGCGGCGACCACCGCCTCGAGGCACGGCACCGCGAAGTCGGGCGAGCCCATGAAGACGACCTTCACGCGGCCTCGCCCGGCTCGCACAGGTGCGCGCGGTAGGTCGCGCGGAGCACGTCGTCCCGCAGCACCCGGTAGGCCTCGTCGAGGACCGCGGCGATCTCCTCGAGCTCGTGCTCGAGCTCGCGCCGCAGCTCGCCCGGGAAGGTCTCGGCGGCGAAGTCGCGCCGCGCGCCCTCGTACGCGCGCTTGATCTCGAAGGCGGTGGCGTCGCGGCGCACGCCCAGCAGCGCGAAGTAGTCAGCGTCGGCGACCAGCGCCGCGCGCGCCTGGACCCGGGCCCGATCGATCGCGAGGTCGCTCTCGCCCACCAGCGCCGGCGCGTCGCCGTCGTCCTCGCCCGGCCGACGCCGTGCGGTCGCCAGCCCCAGCAGCTGCAGGCTCCACACCAGCGGGTACAGGCCGCCGACCGGCAGGCCGGCCGCGCGCGCCACCGCGGCCAGCTCGACCGAGCCGTCGAGCGCGGTCAGCGCGGCGCGCTCCTCGGCGGACAGATCGGCGACGCCGACGATCGCCGCGAGCTTGTCGCGATCGGTGATCTCGATCAGCGTGGTCGGCGGACCGACCAGGCGCTCGAGCGTGACCCGGTCGAGCTTGCGGCGCACGCCCTCGAGCACCATCGCCGCCGGGTGGCGCGACAGCCGGATGCGCTCGCCGGTGGCGCCGTCGCCGACGATCAGCCGGTAGTCGCCGCGGTCCCACGCGAACAGCGAGTAGATGATGTCCTCGACGTGGCGGCGCACCGCGGGCAGCAGCTCGCGCCGCTTGAGGTACCCGCGATCGACCAGGATCTCGCCCATCCGCCGGCCGGTGTCCTGGACCTGATCCTGGCAGCGGTCGTGCTGCTCCCGAGTGATCTTGCCCTCGCGCACGAGCAGCTCGCCCATGCGGTCGTGGGCCAGGTTCGACGCGGCGAAGACCGGGCGCCCGCCCTCGAAGTGGATCACCTTCTCGGCGGCGCCGGCGTGGAAGACGACCCGGCCGGTGAAGTCGGCGACGAACATGCGCGCGATCAGCGCCGGCGCGTCGGCGATCCCGCGCTGGAGCTCGCCGCCCTCGCCGCTCTTGCCCGCGGCGGTGTCGCGGCGGACGGCGTGGGGATCGGTCGCGCGCTCGTCGACCCCGACGAAGGTCGCCGCCGCCAGATCGACGTCGTCGTCGCCGTCGTCGTCGACCAGGCCGCCCAGATCGATCTCGGTGTGGTGGTCGTGGGCCGGGCCGCTCGCGACCGGGGTCGCCGGCAGGTCGTTGGTGCGGAACAGGCGCTCGGCCATGAGCGACATCTTCTTGCGCAGCTCGCGCGCGAAGTCGCCCCCGGCCGGCGGGCCCTCCAGCGCCGGCGCCGGCGCCGGCTCGCGTGCCAGGTCGACCGACAGATCGTCGTCGATGCCGGCGGCGACGTCGTCGAGCGGATCGTCGTCGAGATCGTCGCTGAGCGGCGCCGGGGTCGACGTGGCCCACGACGCCGGGCCGGCCCCGGTCGGGGTCGGGTGGGCCCAGGCGCGCTCGTCGGCCATCGAGACCGGCTCGGGCTCGACCGCCCGCTCCGACAGGATCAGCGTCGGCTCGCGCAGCGGCCCCGGCACCTCGGTCGAGCCCGGGCGCCAGGCCGGCGGCGCCGGCAGGTCCGGCGGCGCCAGGGCCGGCAGGTCGTCGTCGTGGCGATCGTCGTCGGCGGCGCGCGCGTGCGCGACCGGCGCGCGCGGCGGCGGCAGATCGTCGACGTCGCCATCGACCTCGTCGCTGTCGTGGGTGTCCTCGTCGTCGCCGAGCTCGTCGGCGAGCGCCGCCCAGCGCGCCTTCAGATCGATCGGCGGCGGCGGCGGCAGCGCCGCGGGGGTCGGCGGCGGTGGCGGGGCCGCGCTCGCGGCGGCCGCGGCCCGGATCGCCAGCCCGGCGTTGACCGCGAACCGCAGCGCCTTGTCCGACAGCGGCCGCCCGACGAACCGCTCGATCCCGACCCCGATCGCGTCGAGCGCGGTCCGGATCGGGCCGTCGACGTCGCCGATCAGCACGATGAACACCTTGTGCGGCCGGATCGCGTCGCGCATCGCCGAGATCAGCGCGCGCGCGTCGCCGTCGTCGAGGGTCGCCGACACCACGATGACGTCCGGCGCCAGCTCGATGAACCGCGCGAGGGTGGCGTCGTCCCCGACCTCGCACGTCAGCTCGACGTCGACCAGGGCGTCGTCGCCCTGGGTCAGCGCCGCCGACAGCTCGTCGTGGTCACCGGGATTGGCAACCAGAAGGATCTTTGCCATCGCGCCACCTGCGGTTCTACTACAGCGTCGACAGCGGATCTACGTCGACGGCGACCGACGCGCCCACCACCTCGACCGCCAGGACGCTCCGGATCACTCGCCGCAGCGCGCCGCGGTCGCGGCTGCGCAGCCAGACCTGCCAGCGGGTCCGACCGCGCAGGCGGGCCAGCGGCGCCGGCGTCGGCCCGCGCACCAGCACGACGTCGTCGACGGCCCGGGCCGCGGCCACCGCCATCGCCGCCACCCGGGTCGCGGCCTCGGCCACCCGGGCCGGGTCGCGCCCGTCGATCCGCACCGCGCACACCCGCCCGCTCGGCGGGTAGTCGAGCTCGGCCCGGGCCGCGCTCTCGCGCTCGAAGAACGTGGCGTAGTCGTGGGTGGCGGCGCAGGCGATCGCGTCGGCGTCGGGCTGGTAGGTCTGGATCAGCACCCGGCCCGGGCGCGTGCCGCGGCCGGCGCGCCCGGCCACCTGGGTCAGCAGCTGGAACGTGCGCTCGCTGGCCCGGAAGTCCGGCAGCCCGAGCGCGAGATCGGCGCACAGCACGCCGACCAGCGTCACGCCCGGGAAGTCGTGGCCCTTGGTCACCATCTGGGTCCCGACCAGCACGTCGACCTCGCGCCGGGCCACGCGCGCCAGCACCGCCTCGACCTGGTTGCCGCTGGCCACGTCGCGATCGAGCCGCGCGACCCGGGCGGCGGGGAAGCGCTCGGCGATGGCCGCGGCCACGCGCTCGGTGCCGAGCCCCTTGCGCTCGATCGCGTCGGCGCCGCACGCCGGGCACGCCGTCGGCACCCGCTCGCCGTGGCCGCAGTAGTGGCACTGCAGGCGATCCGACGACTGGTGGTAGGTCAGCGACACCGCGCACGCGCCGCAGCGGAACGCGTGGCCGCAGCCCCGACACATGACGAAGGTCGCGAACCCGCGCCGGTTGAGGAACACGATCGCCTGATCGCCGGCGGCCAGCGCCTCGGTCAGCGCGGCGGTCAGCGGCGCCGACATCATGGCCTCGGCGTCGGGGCGGTACTTCCGCAGGTCGACGATCTCGACCGCGGGCAGCGTGCCGCCGGTGGGGCGCTCGACCAGGGTCGCGAGCTGGTAGCGCCCGGCCGCCGCCGCCGCGTACGACTCGAGGCTGGGCGTGGCCGAGCCCAGCACGCAGACCGCGCCGGCCCGCTGCGCCCGCACCAGCGCGACGTCGCGGCCGTGGTAGCGCACGCCCTCGTCCTGCTTGAACGAACCGTCGTGCTCCTCGTCGACGACGATGATCCCGAGGTCGCGCACCGGCGCGAACACCGCCGAGCGCGCGCCGACCGCGATCCGGGCCAGGCCGCGCTCGAGCCGGGTCCACTCGCCCAGGCGATCGCGCTCCGACAGCCCCGAGTGCAGGATCGCGACCTCGTCGCCGAACCGCGCCCGGAACCGCGCGGCGAGCTGCGGCGTCAGCGAGATCTCGGGCACGAGCACGATCGCGCCGCGGCCGAGGCCGCGCAGGTGCCCGATCGCGTGCAGGTAGACCTCGGTCTTGCCGGCGCCGGTGACGCCGTGGAGCAGGACCGCCGCGAACCCGGTGACGCCGGTGATCGTCGCCACCGCGGCGACCTGCTCGTCGGTGAGCCGCGGCGGCGCCACCGCGCCGGTGAGGCCGTCGCCGATCGCCACCGCGGTCGGCGCCACGTCGTGCACGGTGACCTCGACCACGCCGGCCTTGACCAGCTCGCGCAGCGCCGCGGCGGCGCCGGGCAAGGTCGCGGCGAGCGTGGCCGCGGGGGCGGGCCCGGCCGCGAGCGCCTCGACGACCGCGCGCCGGGCCGGGGCCCGGGCGGTGGCCGCGCGGGCGGCGTCGACGGCCACGGCCAGGGCGGCGACCTTGGTGGTGCGGGCCCGAGTGCGGGCGCCCGAGCGCGCGTCGTCCTCGACCGCCAGCCCGCGCGCGCACAGCGCCGCCAGCTCGTCGCTGGCCCGGGTCAGCTCGGCCCGCGCCAGCGGCCGCCGGCTCGCGCCCAGCCGGGCCAGCAGCCGGGCCTGCCGCGTCGACAGGGCCGAGCCCTCGCCGGCCAGCGCCGCGCGCCCGGCGTCGGTGATCGAGACCACGCGCGTGCTCGACTCGCCGCTGCCGACCGGCTGCACCAGCCGCAGCGCCTCGCCCGGCGGCGCCTCGTAGTACTCGGCGATCCACATCGCGAGCCCCACCAGCTCGGCGGCGATCGGCTCGCCGAGCACGTCGGTGAGCGCGCGCACCGTGACGTCGCCGGTCGGCGGCGCCGCCGGCCACCGGGTGATCACCCCGGCCACCCCGCGGCCGCCGAACGGCACCAGCACCCGGGCCCCGACCCCGACCCGCGCGGCCAGGCCCGCCGGGATCGCGTAGGTGAAGACCCCCACGACCGGCAGCGCGACCGCGACCTCACAGTGACCAGCGTCCATCGGGGCGCGCACTGTAGCAGGCGCCTGCGTCGGAGGGCCCTGCTAGCGTCGGCGCGTGCATCGTCCGCACCCTCCCAGCCCGCGTCGACGTGCGCTCGCGCGCGCGGCGGGTCGGGTGCTGACCAGCCCGGCCGCGACCTCGGCCGTCGCGCTCGGCGCCGGGCTCGCCGCCGCGGTCGCGGTGGTCACGGCCAGCGCGGCGCGCGTCGTGGCCTCGACCCGGGCCGCGCTCGCCCACGCCACCGACGACGGCGGCGCCGACCGGGCCCGCGCGGCGGCGGCGGCGGTGCCGCTCGAGCTCCTGGCCGCGGCCGCGCCGATCGCCGTGGCCGCCGCGGTCGGGGCGCTCCTCGCCCAGGGCGTCCTGGCGCGCGGGCTGTGGCAGCCGACCCGCACGGTGCGCGGCGCCCCGACCACCGGCGCCGAGCCCAGCACCGCCAGGACCCGCGCGGCCGAGGCCGCGATCGCGCTGGTCCGCACGCTGGCGCTGATCGCCGTCGCGGTCGCCGTCGTCGTCGCGCGCCTGCCCGCCCTGGCCGAGCTCGCGCCCCGCCCCGCCGGCGCCGCGTCCGCGCTGCTGGCGCTGGCGGCCTCGGCGGCCGCGACCGTGGCGATCGCCGCGATCGCCCTGGCCGTCCTCGAGGTCGCCTGGCGCCACCACCTGCTGGCGCGCAGCCTCGCCATGACCACCCGCGAGTGGCGCGACGACGCGCGCGAGGCCATCGGCGATCCCAACGTGCGCCAGGCGCAGCGCGCCGCCGGGCGGGACGATCGCGCCGTCGTCGCCGGCGCCCGCGCGCTCGTCGTCGGCGACCGGCTCGCGGTCGCGGTCGGCTGGCAGCCGGGGACGACGCCGCGGGTCGTCGCGACCGGCCGCGACCTCGCCAGCCGCCGGCTGATCGCCGCTGCGCGCGCCGCCGCGCTCCCGATCGTCGTCGACGCCGACCTGGCCGCGCGCCTGGCCGTCGGCGCGGCGATCCCCGACGACGCGCTCGCGACCGTCGCCGAGGTGCTCGCGGCCGCTGGCGCCGCGGCCTGAGCCGCGCGGTCAGCGCGCGGTTGTGCCGCCCCGGGCCCGGGGCCATGCTGCCGGCATGCCCCTCCTCCGCCCCGGCGCCACGCTCGCCGCGCTCGCGCTGCTCGCCGCCTGCGGCGGCGCGACGCCGACCCGCACCCCGATCGCGCCCGGCCCGCCCGGCGGCGCGCTCCCCGACCGGTCACCGCCGACCGCACCCACCGCGCCCACCGCGCCCACCGCGCCCACCTCGGCGCCAGCGCGCCAGCTCGACGCCGACGCGCAGGTCACCCTGGCGACCGGGACCACGCTCACCGCCGCGTCGGGCTGGTGGCTCGGCGACGAGCGCGACGGCGTGCTGCAGCTCGACGATCCCAGCCGCGAGCTGTCGCTGTGGCTCACCGAGGTCGAGGCGCCCGATCGCGCCGCCGCGGTCGCCGCCGCCTGGCGCCGGGTCCGCCCCGACTTCGCGCTGGCGATCGCCCAGGCCGAGGACGCGCCCGGCCGCGACGGCTGGGACGCGCTCGGCCAGGTGGTGTACGTGACGCCGGCGGAGGCGTCGCGGCTGGTGGTCGCGGTGGCGCTGCGCCACGGCGCCACGTGGCACGTCGTGCTGATCGACGGGACCCAGGCGGCGGCCGGTCGGCGCGGCGCCCAGCTCGGCGCGACGATCGAGAGCCTGCGGGTGCCCGGTCAGATCAAGGAGTCGTTCGCGGGTCGGCCGATCGCGCTCGACGCCGAGCGCCTGGCCGCGTTCGACGCGTTCGTCGAGGACGCCCGGATCAAGGCCGGCGTGCCCGGCCTGGCGATCGCGGTGGTCAGCCACGATCGTGTGCTCCTGGCCAAGGGCCACGGCGTGCGCGCGCGCGGCGGCAAGGCCGCGGTCACGCCGTCGACGCGCTTCATGATCGGCTCGACGACCAAGTCGCTGACCACGCTCCTGATGGCGGCGCTGGTCGATCGCGGCGCGCTGACCTGGGACACGCCGCTGACCGCGCTCCTGCCTGACTTCGCCCTCGGCGACGCCGCCACGACCGCCGCGGTCACGCTCCGCCACACCGTGTGCGCGTGCACCGGCATGCCGCGCCAGGACCTCGAGTTCATCTTCGAGTACGCAGGCTGGACGCCCGAGCGGCGGATCGCCGCGATGAAGACGATGACGCCGACCACCGGCTTCGGCGAGACCTTCCAGTACTCGAACCTGATGGTCGCCGCCGGCGGGTTCGCGGCCGGGCGCGCGACCTCGGCCAAGGGCCGCCTCGACGCCGCCTACGCGCGCGCGCTCGCGACCTACGTGCTCGGCCCGCTCGGCATGAAGGCGACGACGCTCACGCTCGCCACCGGCAAGCGCAAGGACGCCGCCGCGCCCCACGCCCGGGACCTCGCGGGCGGGTACCACACGATCCCGCTGGCCGACGAGGGCGCCGTCGAGTCGGTCGGCCCGGCCGGCGCGGCCTGGTCGACGGCGCTGGACCTCGGCCGCTACGTCCAGCTCGAGCTGCGCCAGGGCGCCGACGCCCGCGGCAAGGCGATCGTCAGCGCGGCCAACCTCGCCGCCCGGCGCGCGCCCCAGGTCAAGATCGGCGAGCACTCGGCCTACGGCCTGGGGCTCTTCCTCGACGACGAGCTCGGCGTCCCGATCCTCGGCCACGGCGGCAACACGATCGGGTTCACCTCGGACCTGTTCTTCCTGCCCGACCACGACGTCGGGGTCGTCGTGCTCACCAACGGCGGCGCCGCCAACAGCCTGCGCAGCGCGATCAAGCGCCGCTTCCTCGAGCTGGCCTTCGACGGCGCGCCCGAGGCCGCCGCCAACCTCGATCACGCGCTGGCCCAGGCCCAGCAAGACGCCGACGCCGAGCGCCCGCTGATCGAGCTGGCGCCGCCCGCCGCCTGGTTCGACGCGCTGGTCGGCACCTACCAGGGCGGCGGCCTCGGCACGGTCGTCCTCCGGCGCACCCGCGGCGCGATGATCTTCGACGTCGGCGAGTGGCAGTCCGAGGTGGCGCGCTACCACCGGCGCGACGGCTCCGACGGCCTGGTCCTGACGACGCCGCCGTGGGCCGGCTTCGACCTGATGATCCGCGGCACCACCACCGAGCCGGTGCTCGCGATCGACGCCGGCCAGCAGCTCTACGAGCTGCGCCGCCCGGCGAAGTAGCTGGTCAGCGCGCCAGGGCGGTCGGCAGCGCGCGGACCACGCCGGCGAGGCCGTGGGCCACCGCGAACACCATCGCCGCGAGCGCGAGCACCGCGGCCAGCCGGAGCCACAGGCCGGTCGGCGCCACGCTGACCGCCAGGCCGCTGGCGCGCTCGACCGCGCCCAGCGCCAGCGCCGCCACCACGACCGCGCCCAGCACCGGCACCGCCAGCGCCACGGCCACGCCGAACAGCGTCGCGCCGGCGTCGAGCACCGCGGTCGCGTCGAGCGCCGCGCCCGCGGCCGGGGGCGCCACCTGGTACGAGGCGACCACCGCGACCATCACGGCGCGGTGCCCGCCCAGCGCGAAGAACACCAGCGCGCCCAGGAGCCCGGTCGCCGTCGCCCACGGCGAGGCCTCGTCGGTGTCGCCCAGGGTCGTCGCCAGCCAGCTCCCGATCAGCTCGGCCGCCACCAGCGGCACGGCCGCGGTCACGCCCAGGCTGGCGCCCAGGGCCAGCTCGCGCGCCAGGATCGCCACCTGGGTCGACAGCGGGCCGGTCGCCAGCGCCGCGGCGCCCGGGGCCAGGAGCCCCTCGCCCAGGGTCGCCACCGCCACCGCGATCATCACGGCCACGGCCGCCGCCACGGTGCGCCCGGCCGCGGCGCGGGCCCCCGCCAGCGCGATCACCACCGCCGGCCCGATCCGCGCCAGCGCGAGCACCAGCGCCCAGCCGGTCGCCGCGGTCACGTCGAGCCCTGGCCCACCACCACGATCGCCGCCAGCGCCCGGGTCGTGAACGCCTCGACCCGCCCCGCGATCACCGGCGCGGTGAGCGCGATCGCCACGACCACCGCCACCAGCCGCGGCGCGAAGCCCAGGGCCGGATCGCGCACCTGGGTCACCGCGCCGACGATCGCGGTGAGCGCGCCCGCCAGCAGGGTCGCGAGCACCACCGGCGCCAGCAGCGCCAGCGCCAGCAGCGCCCCGTCGCGGGCCAGCCCGACCAGCGCCGAGGTCACGCGTAGCCCCGCAGGAGGCCCACGAACAGGAGGCGCCAGCCGTCGACCGCCACGAACAGCAGCAGCTTGATCGGCAGCGCGACCGTCTGCGGCTGCACCGACGGCAGGCCCAGCGCCGTCAGCGACACGCCGACGATCAGATCGATCAGCAGGAACGGCAGGAACACCAGGAACGCGATCGCGAACGCCTCGGCCAGCTCGCTGGCGACGAACGCCAGCGACAGCACGGTCAGGTCGTCGTCGGCCACCGGCGCGCCGCGCAGCTCCGCCGCGACCTCGGCGAACGCCGCGCGATCGTCGGCGTGGGCGTGCTTGGCCAGGAACGCCCGCACCGGCACGGTGCCGCGCTCGGCCGCCGCCAGCCAGCCGTCGGGCGGCGCCTGGTCGAGGTCGAGGTGATAGGGCTCCGGCGCCGGCGTCCCGGCCGGCGCCGCCGAGCCGGCCGGGCGCTCGATCGCCGCGACCACGTCGCGCGCCACCGGCGCCATCACGAACACCGTCAGCAAGAGCGACAGCCCGGTCACGACCAGGTCCGGCGGCGCCTGGGGCGACCCCAGGGCGTTGCGCAGGAGCGCCATCACGACCGAGGTCTTCACGAACGCCGACAGCATCAGCGCGATCAGCGGCACCACCGCCACCGCGATCAGCGCCGCCGCGTTCGACCCGCTCACGCCTTCTCCACCGGCGTCCGCCGCCGGCCCCACGCCGCCGCCACCAGGTCGGTGAAGCGCCGCCCCGCCGAGGTGTCGGCCTCGGCCGTGGGCATGGCGTCGTCATCGAGCTCGGTCACCAGCCCCAGCCCGCCCTCGCTGGCGCCCAGCAGCAGGGTCTTGCCGCCGACCCGCACCACGTACAGCGACCGCCGCGGCTCCAGCGGCACCCGGGCCAGCACGGTGACCAGGCGCTCGCCCACCGGCCGGCCCTCGAGCCCGCGCCGGAGCAGCCGGACCACCACCACCGCGACCACGCACACCGCGATCAGCAGCAGCACGGTGGTCAGCAGCAGCCCGCCATAGCCGGCCCCGCTCGTCGCCGCCTGCGCCGCCGCGTCCGGTGCTGCCATGGCCCGGAGGTATCACCGCGCTCTGACAGCCGCCCGGCCCGGCTTGACCGCCCCGCCCCGCTCTGCTGCGATCCCCGGATGTGGCGTCTCGCGCTCCTGCCCGCAACCCTCGCGTCCCTGGCCCTCGCCGGCTGCCAGTTCGACCGGCCCCTCGACATCGACCCGGTCGACGCCCGCGTCATCGACGCCGTCGACGCCCCGCCCCCGTGCGCGCCGTCCACGATCGTCTGCGACGACGCCCAGGGCGTCTACACCGAGTGCGACGCCGCCGGCACCGTCGTCCGCCAGCTCACCTGCCCGCTCGGCTGCGCCACCGACACCGAGCAGTGCCTCGACATCGACCCGCACAACGGCCTGGCCATGTACCTGGACATGGTCGCGGATCCGCCGGATGTCGTCCTCGCCGGAGCAGCTCGAATCGACCCGGAGACCGGCGTGCTCTTCGACGGCCCGACGGCCATCACGGTGCCGACGTTCATCGCGCCCGCTGGGCTCCGCGTCTTCGTGTTCGCGTCGCTCACGATCGATGGCTCGCTGTCGGTCACGCCGATGGGGAGCCGAACGTGGCCCATCGCCTTGCTGGCCACGCGTGACATGACCATCCGTGGGCCCATCGATGTCTCCGCCGCGCGCAACCTCGCTGGCCCGGGCGGCATCTCGGGGGGCGACCTGGCTGGGGACGATCTCTGTCCCGGCGGGAACACGTTCTTCGCCCCACCGGCACCGAGCCCCGGTGCCGGCGGCGGCGGCGGCTGGTTCGCCGGTGGGATCGGTGGGGCGATCAACGGCACGGCCGGAAGCCCAGGCGGATTGGCCCAGCGAGAGATCGAGCCCTTCGCGGGCGGCTGCGCGGGCGGGATCGTCTACGGCAACACCAGCAGTTCCGCGACCGGTGGCGGCGGCGGGGGCGCGCTCCAGCTCGCGAGCCGCACCCGCATCACGTTCGAGGTCGGCGGCGGTATCGACGCCAGCGGCGGCGGCGGCGGGCCAGGATTCCGCAACATCGCCGGCGCTGGTGGCGGCGCCGGCGGCAAGGTGCTCATCGAGGCCCCCCAGGTCATCCTCGATGGCGCCGGCGTCGTGATCTCGACCAAGGGCGGTGGCGGGGCTGGCGCCAGCGATGCCTCAGCCTCCGGAGGGCCTGGCGAGGATGGCGGGACCGCCGCGAACCGCGCCCAGGGTGGCTCGAGCCCGATCGGCAACATCGGGGGTGCCGGCGGCGTCACGACCGAGCCCTATCCCGGCACTGACGCCATGGGCGGCGGGGTGTCGGGCGGGGGTGGCGGCGGCTCGCCCGGCACAATCGCCTACTTCACGATGGCGGGCGCGATCAACCCCATCAACGGCGCCACCAACCGCAGCCCAACAATCATCGCGCCGCTCGCGACCCGTACCATCCGTGATCGCCCCGGTCCGGACGCAAGCCGCCGGCGCCACCGGCGCGGCCTGCGTCCGGCCTGGCGGCACCTAGAGGCACCTAGAGGCAGGTGTTGCCGGTCACGGCGTCACCCGCCTCGCTGCGCGGAATGAACACCCAGTTGTTGGTGTCGGAGAACGGGTTGTACTGCCAGACGCCAACGATCGACGAGAAGCACGTCCCGACCGCGTCCTGCTGGCGGACGATGTCGTCGTCCGAGATGAAGGTCGTGGTGCCATCGGTCATCGCGCGCTGGTACGGCTGCGCGGCCGGGATCGCGCCGGTGAGGCGGATGTTGACCAGCTTCACCAGCACGCTCTCGTACTGCTCCGCCTGGGCGCCAGACAACGTCGCGACCGTGACGCCCTCGAGCGGGATCGGCGCCGTGGCGGCGGCCGCGTTGAGGGGTGACCGAGGGGTTCGAGCCGATCTGCGTCAGCGTGTCGCCGCCATCGTTGCCGTTGAACTCGAGCACCGTGCCGCTCACGTTCACGTGCGCGCCGACGACGACCTCGGCCGGTAGCACAGCGGCCCCGAGCCCCGGAACACGTAGATGCTGTTGTTCGGCGCGGCCTGGGCCGCGTCCGACACCCAGAGGTTCTTCTTGTTGAACGCGACCGCGGTCACGACCACGTTGTCGAGGCTGACCACGGTACCGGTGGCGATGGTGCCGTTCTGGATGTCGGTGATCGGGGGGCTCTGCGGCGCCGGGCAGCCAGTCCCACCCGGGACGATGTCGGCGGTCATGCGCGGCAGGATCTTGTAGCTGAAGAAGTAATCGCCCACGCCAGTGATGCTTGCGACACAGTCCTGGACGTTGACCAGGTTCGGCCCGCCATCATTGGTCGACGGGATCGCCGATAGCGACGAGTCGATGTGGAGCCCACCCGTGATGACGAACTCGCGGAACGTCGGATCCGGCGTCGCGCCGCTGATCTGGGTGATGCCACCGACGACCGCGACGTTCTCGACGCGGGTCAGCACGCCCTCCCACTTCTCGTACTCTGCGAAGCGCGTGGCCTCGTCCATGTTGGCCAGGATCGCGCCATCGATGACGTGGGCCGGCGGCACGGCGCCGGTGCCGACCTTGGTCACGGTCATGACGCCGCCGGTCACCGGCTGCAGCTCGGTGGTCGTGCGGCCGCTGGTGTCGGACACCAGGGCGAACTCGGTCTTCTCGGCGCCGGTGATGTCGACCTTGTCGCCGACCGCGAGCAGCGCGACCTGATCGATGGGTCCGCCGAACACGAGGACGCCGGAGTACTCGCCGCCGGCCTCCTCACCGATCCAGAAGTTGCCCTTCCGGTCGCCGAAGTTGTCGATCGCGACGACGATCTTGCCCTTGAGGTCGACGGGGGTGCCGGGCACCATCGCGTCGTTCTGGACCTCCTGGATGGTCAGGCCGCCGGCGGTGCCGTCGATCCGGGCGTCGGCGGTGTCGTCGCCGCTGCCGCTGTCGCGGCAGCCGAGGGTCAGGGCCGCGAGCGCGGCGAGGGAGAAGATCGGGACCAGGCGAAGCGAGCGCAACATGGACAGCCTCCTCTCACCCGTCGACCGGGCGAGGTTCGCGGCGTTATAGAACAAAACAAAACGCCCGCGGTGAGGCGGGCGTCACAGAGCGATGATCTTTTTGTGACCCAGCGACCCAGGCCACGTGGCCGCGACGGTCGCGACCGCCCGATCAGGCCGCGGTCGGCGACGGCGCCAGGCCGATCAGCTCGACCAGGGCCATCGAGGCCGCGTCGCCCACCCGGAACCGGGTCTTGAGCATGCGGGTGTAGCCGCCGGTCTTCTTGGTCTTCGCGAAGTGCGGGCCGATCTCGACGAACAGCCGGTCGAGGGCCGCCCGGGTCTTCACGACCTTGCGGGCCTCGCGGCGGGCGTGGACCACGCGCGCGCGCTCGGCCTGGGTGGCCTTGTCGCCCTTGCCGGCCAGCGGCGCGACCTCGACGCCCCACCGGATGGCGGCGTCGGCGTAGCCGCGGAGCTCCTTGGCCTTGGCCTCGGTGGTCTCGATGCGGCCGTAGGTAAAGAGCGAGGTGACGAGGTTGGCGAACAGCGCGTCGCGGTGCGACGAGGTACGCGAGAGCTTCCGTCCAGAATTGCCGTGGCGCATTGCAGGCTCACAAAGTTGAAGGTCATCAGGCGCGCAGGCCGCGCCTCGGGATCTTTCGCTCTAGCTCCGGACCGCGAGGTCGGCAACGGTCCGGCTCGCGTTTCGGCTGCCCCAGCTGCTGCTGAGGGCGGGTCTCCGCGAGACCCTACTTCTTCAAGGGGTTCGGGCCGGGCCAGTTGTCGAGCTTCATGCCCAGCGACAGGCCCATCTCCGCGAGGATCTCCTTGATCTCCTTGAGCGACTTCCGGCCGAAGTTCTTGGTCTTCAGCATCTCGGACTCGGTCTTCTGGACCAGCTCGCCGATGTACTTGATGTTGGCGTTCTGGAGGCAGTTGGCCGAGCGCACCGACAGCTCGAGCTCGTCGACGGTCCGCCACAGGTTCTCGTTGAGCTTCTCCTGCTCCTCGTCCCGCATCGGCTCGGTCGGCTCGGCCATCTCCTCGAAGTTGATGAACAGGTTGAGCTGCTCCTTGAGGATCTTCGCGGCGTAAGCGACCGCGTCGTCGGGGCGGACCGCGCCGTTGGTCCAGACCTCGAGCGTCAGCTTGTCGTAGTCGGTCTGCTGACCGACGCGCGCGTTGGTGACGATGAAGTTGACCTTCTTGATCGGCGAGTACAGCGCGTCGATCGCGATGGTGCCGACGGCCAGGTTGGCGCTGTGGCGCTCGGCCGGCGCGTAGCCGCGGCCGGTCGTCACGGTCAGCTCGGACGAGATCTTCCCGTCCTTGGCCAGCGTGCAGATGCGGTGGTTCGGGTTGAGCACCGTGACGCCGTCGGGCAGCGTCAGGTCCTTGGCCAGCACCGGGCCCTCGCCCTGCTTGTCGAGGCGACAGACGTAGGTCTTGTCACCCTCGACCTTGAGGAGCGTCTCCTTGAGGTTGAGGATGATGTCGGTGACGTCCTCGACCACGCCCGGCAGCGACGAGAACTCGTGCAGCGCGCCCTCGATCGCGACGTGGCTGATGGCGGCGCCCTGGAGCGACGACAGCAGCACGCGGCGGAGGCCGGTGCCGAGGGTCGTGCCGAAGCCGCGCTCGAGCGGCTCGCACGAGAACTTGCCGTAGGTCTCCGACCGCTCCTCGATCTCGAGCATCCGCGGACGGATGAGATCGCGCCAGTTCTTGGCCATGAAGGCGGTCTGCTCGGGGGTCGGCTCCATCGTCACTCCTTGTTCGGGACCATCAGGTCCCGTCGTATCGCGTCAGGCGGTCGGGCTGCGTACCGGGCTCTCGAACTTCGCGGGAGTACCACCCGATGGTCGAGGCCGATCGTGTCGGGTGGGGGCCCCATCGCTGCGCGATGGGGGATCCTGCAACTACTTCGAGTAGAGCTCGACGATGAGCTGCTCGCGGATCGGCAGGGTCACGTCCTCGCGGGTCGGCAGCTGCTTGATGCCACCCCGGAAGCCGTCCTTGTCGAGCTCGATCCACTGCGGCACGCCGCGGCGATCGACCGCGGCCAGCGCCTCGGAGATGCGGGTGATGGTGCGCGACGACTCGCGGACCAAGACCACGTCCCGGGGGCGGACCATGTACGAAGGGATGTTGACCTTCTTGCCGTTGATCGTGAAGTGGCCGTGGCGGACCAGCTGGCGCGCCTCGGCGTGATCCGACGCGAAGCCCATCCGGTAGACGACGTTGTCGAGGCGGCGCTCGAGCAGCTGGATCAGGTTCTCGCCGGCGATGCCCTTCATGCGGGCCGCCTTGAAGAAGTAGCCGCGGAACTGGCGCTCGGCGATGCCGTAGATGCGCTTGACCTTCTGCTTCTCGCGCAGCTGCTCGCCGTAGTCCGAGCGCTTCTTGCGCCGGGCCTGGCCGTGCTGACCCGGCGGATAGCTGCGACGCTCGTAGCCGCACTTGTCGGTGTAGCAGCGCTCTCCCTTGAGGAAGAGCTTCATGTCTTCACGCCGGCACAGCCGGCACACGGGGCCAATGTAACGAGCCATCGATGGTTTCCTGGAAGCAGAGGTGATCCCGGCGACAGCGCCGGCAAGTTCCTCGAGAAGAATCAGGGACGAAGACGAACGAAGGGCCAGCGGCGCTGGGCGCTGGGGGCTCGGGACTGCGGAGCAGGTCCCGGGCAAGCGCCCGCGGGCCGCCAGGCCCGCAACAATCAGACGCGGCGGCGCTTGCGCGGCCGGCAGCCGTTGTGCGGCACCGGGGTCACGTCGCGGATGAGGTTGATCTTGAACCCGGCCGAGTTCAGCGCGCGCAGCGCCGACTCACGGCCCGAGCCCGGGCCCTTGACGTAGACGGTCACGTTGCGGACGCCGTGCTCCATCGCCTTCTTGGCGGCGTCCTCGGCGGCGAGCTGCGCGGCGAACGGCGTCGACTTGCGCGAGCCCTTGAAGCCGCACGTGCCCGACGACGACCACGCGACCACGTTGCCCGAGACGTCGGTGATCGAGACGATGGTGTTGTTGAACGTCGCAGCGATATGCGCGACGCCGGTCTGGATGTTCTTCCGGACCTTCTTCTTCTGCTTGCCCTTGGTGCTCGACATGTCAGTTCCTTAGGTCCTGGTCACTTCTTGGTCGCGCCGCCCTGCTTCTTCACAGCCATGCGCCGCGGGCCCTTGCGGGTACGAGCGTTGGTGTGGGTGCGCTGTCCGCGCACCGGCAGGTTGCGCTTGTGGCGCGAACCCCGGTAGCAACCGAGGTCGACCAGGCGCTTGATCGAGAGCTGAACGTCGCGGCGCAGATCGCCCTCGACCCGAAAGTTCGAGTCGATCGCGTCGCGCAGCCGGCGCACGTCGTTCTCATCGAGATCGTCGGTGCGCTTGTCGGGCGAGATGCCGGCCTCCGTCAGGACGACGGTGGCGGCGTGGCGGCCGAGGCCGTAGATGTACGTGAGGGCGATCTCGATGCGCTTGTTGCGCGGGAGGTCGACGCCAGCGATGCGTGCCATGGGACGTAGCTCCTAGGTGATCTCGGTCGAGGTCCGTGAGGTGATGGTGCGCAGCGGGCTTCGTCGCGAAGGCGCCGCGCCGCGCATCACCCCTGGCGCTGCTTGTGGCGAGTGTTGGTGCAGATGACCCGCACGACGCCCTTGCGCTTGATGACCTTGCACTTGGGACAGATGGGCTTGACCGACGCGCGAACTTTCATGACGGTTCCAGAGTGGGGGCGGAGGGTTCAGAACGAATCGTGTCCGGGATCGCCAGGCGTCGAAGAGGCACGGGACAGGACCCAGGGTCCCTCGTCGAGGATGGCGATGGTGTGCTCGAAGTGCGCCGAGAGGCTTCGGTCCTTGGTGACCGCGGTCCAGCGGTCATCTAGCACCTCTACGTCAGGGAGGCCGGCGTTTACCATAGGTTCTACGGCGATGACAAGGCCAGGTTTGAGGGCTTTTCCCTTCCCCCGATCCCCGTAGTTGGGCACCTGGGGGTCCTCGTGCATCCGCCGGCCGATCCCGTGCCCGACGAACACGGAAACTACTGAATATCCTTCGGCTTCCGCGCACTCCTGGACCGCGGCCCCGACGTCGCCGAGCCGCCGGCCGACCCGGCACTCCTCGATCGCCAGGTCCAGGCAGCGCTTGGTCGTGGCCACCAGCCGCACGGCCTCAGGGCTCCCCTGCCCGACGATCACGGTCCGGGCCGAGTCGCCGCACAGGTCACCCTTGAACACGCCGAAGTCGATCCCGACCACGTCGCCGGCGCGCAGGAGCTTGTCCTTGCGCGGGATGCCGTGGACGATCTCCTCGTTGACCGAGATGCAGGTCACCGCGGGGTACGGCGGGCTGGCGTAGCCCAGGAACGCGCTGACCACGCCCTCCCGCTTGATGGCGGCGCGGGCGATCCGATCGAGCTCCCAGGTCGAGATCCCGGGCGCGACCGCGGCGCACAGCTCATCGAGGATCCCCGCCACCACCAGCGCGGTCTCGCGCATGCGGAGGATCTCGTCCCTGCTCTTGTAGACGATGCGCACGCGCTTCGAACCAGGCCCCGAGCGACCGTCCCGCGATCAGCGCGCGGTGCGCGCTGCGGTGCGGCCGCGGATCCGCGGACCCTTCGGTCCGGTGAAGCCATCGTAGTTGCGCGTGATGAGGTACGACTCGATCTGCTGGACCGTGTCGAGCGCCACGCCGACGACGATCAGCAGGCCGGTGCCGCCGAACTGAAACGGCACCTGCATGTACTTCTGGAGCAGCGCGGGGATCATGCAGACGACGGCCAGGTACAGCGCGCCGGCGAACGTGATCCGGGTCAGCACCTTCTCGATGTACTCGGCGGTGTTCTTGCCCGGGCGGATGCCGGGGATGAAGCCGCCGCCCTTCTTCAGGTTGTCCGCGACCTCGACCGGGTTGAACTGCACCGCGGTATAGAAGTACGCAAAGAAGATCACGAGCAGCGTGTAGATGACGTTGTAGCGCCAGTCGGCCGGGTGCAGCACCGACGCGGCCTCCTGGAGGAACAGCGAGCCAGACATGCTGGCGATCTGCGTCGGGAACATCAGGATCGACGACGCGAAGATGGGCGGGATGACGCCCGACACGTTGATCTTGAGCGGCAGGAACGACTGCGCCCCCTGGTAGAGCTTTCGCCCGACCTGGCGCTTGGCGTACTGCACCGGGATGCGCCGGTGCGCCCGCTCGAAGAAGCAGATGGCCGCGACGGTGCCGATGACCAGGATGCCGAGCATCACGGCGCTGAGGCCGATGCCGCCGCCGCCGGAGCCGTGGGCGATGTACTGGGTCAGCGCGTCGGGCAGCGCCGCGACGATGCCGGCGAAGATGATCATCGACGTGCCGTTGCCGATGCCCTTCTCGGTGATCTGCTCGCCGAGCCACATGATGAACGCCGTGCCGGTGGTCAGCGACAGCACCGTCATCATCCGGAAGGCCAGGCCGGGATCGGGCACGACCTCGGAGCCGCGGGTCGACAGGCTCTCGAGGAACTGGGCGATGAAGTAGCCCTGGACCGTCGCCAGCACGATCGTGCCGTAGCGGGTGAGCTGGTTGATCTTGCGGCGACCCTGGTCGCCTTCCTTGTTGAGCTGGTCGAGCTTGGGCACGACCACGGTCAACAGCTGGATCACGATCGACGCGGAGACGTAGGGCATGATGCCCAGGGCGAAGATCGAGAGCTGCTGCAGGGCGCCGCCCGAGAACATGTTGAACATGCCCAGGAAGGAGCCCGACCCGCCCTTGGTGATGACGTTGGTCATCTCGACCCGGTTCACACCGGGCACCGTGATGAACACGCCGATCCGGTAGATCGCGAGCATCGCAAGCGTGAACAGGATCCGCTTGCGGAGCTCGGGAATCTTGCCGAGGTTGGAGATGCTGTTGGCCACAGGTACCTGCCGAAGGGGGGGTGACCGGCGCGGCGCCGGTCGGAGGCTAGGCTTACTACTCCGCCGCGGGGGCGGTGTCCAGCGCGAGCGCCTGGCCGCCGGCCTTGGCGATCTTGTCCTTGGCCATCTCCGAGAACCGGTGGGCCTTGACCGTCAGCTTCTTGGTGAGCTCACCCTCGCCGAGGATCTTGACCACGCCGACCCGCTTGGGCACCAGGCTCTTGGCCTTGAGGGCGTCGAGATCCACCGTCGCGCCGGACTCGAACGACTTCTCGAGGGTCGAGATGTTGATCGGGAAGGCCTCGATGCGGAACGGGTTCTTGAAGCCCCGCTTGGGGATGCGCATCTTGAGCGGCATCTGCCCGCCCTCGAAGCCGCGGCGCGCGCCGTGGTGGCCCGAGCGGGCCTTCTGGCCCTTGACGCCCTTGCCTGAGGTCTTGCCGGTGCCCGAGCCGCGGCCACGGCCGAGGCGCTTCTTGGTCTTGGTGGAGCCGGGGGCCGGCGAGAGCGTGTGGAGAGTGGTGCCCATGGGGAGTCTGCCTTGCGGCCCGTTGGCCGCCTGCGAAAACTAAGTGACGGAACCGTGCAGCGCTACTAGCCGAGCAGTCAGGTCAGCGGCTGCGCGCCGGAAAACGACCGAAGGGGCGCCGGGCGCCCCCAACGGCTGGGAGGGGACGTCCCCTACTCAGCCGGCGCGATCGTGACGAGGTGGCTGATCTTGCGGATCATGCCACGGATCGCCAGGGTGTCCTCGCGGACGACGGTCTTGTGCGGACCGTTGAGGCCCAGGCCGCGGAGGGTGCGCCGCTGGGTGTCGGGGCAGCCGATGCCGCTCTTGGTCTGGGTGATCTTGATCTTGAGGGCCATGGTCCGTTATCCGTGTTCAGGGTCGAGCTGGAACGTCCGCGCTGCGCGCAGCGCGGACGTCGACGAGTCTTCAGCGAGGCGCGGAGTCCGCGGGGAGGCCGCGCATCTCGGCGACCGTCTTGCCGCGCACCCGGGCGACGTGCTCGGCGGAGCGCAGCGACTTGAGCGCCATCACGACCGCGTGGATCACGTTGTGCGGGTTCGACGTGCCGAACGACTTGGTGAGGATGTCGGTCACGCCGGCGACCTCGAGCACCGGGCGGACGCCGCCGCCGGCGATGACGCCGGTACCGGGCGCGGCCGGGCGGAGCAGCACCGACGCGGCGCCGAACTCACCCATGATCTCGTGCGGGATCGTGCCGCGCACCATCGGGATGCGGAACAGGTTCCGCTTCGCCCGGTCGGTGCCCTTGCGGATGGCCTCGGGGACCTCGTTGGCCTTGCCGAGCCCAGCGCCGACGTGGCCGTTCTTGTCCCCGACGACGACGAGCGCCGAGAACGAGAACCGACGGCCGCCCTTGACGACCTTGGCGACGCGGTTGATGAACACGACCTTGTCGACGAGCTCGCCGACTTCTTCCGGATTGATCGACATGTACTTGTGCTTTCCTGGACCGTCGCGGGACTAGAACGCCAGCCCGGCCTCGCGGGCGCCATCGGCGACCTGCGCGACCCGACCGTGATAGAGGAAGCCGTTGCGATCGAAGACCACGGACGAGACCTGCTTGGCCACGAGCTTGGCGCCGATGGCCTTGCCGACCTCGCGCGCCTTGCCCTTCTTGTCCTTGCCCTCGGCGGCGGCCTTGACGGCGGCCTCGAGGTCCGACGCGGCGGCCAGGAT
The DNA here is from genome assembly GCA_016717005.1 of Myxococcales bacterium. Taxonomy (NCBI): domain Bacteria; kingdom Pseudomonadati; phylum Myxococcota; class Myxococcia; order Myxococcales; species Myxococcales bacterium. The sequence continues at coordinate 143,254 of JADJUF010000021.1, forward strand.
GGCACCGGTGGTGTCGTCGATGGCCTGCACGTAGATGTGCTTGGCCGAGCGGAACACCGACAACCGGGGACGGTCGGCGGTGCCAGTGAGGTGCTTGCGGATCGCGACCTTGCGGCGGAGCCGCTTGCGGACGCGTTCGTCGGGGTGCTTGACGTGACCAGCCATGAGAGTTCTCCGAGAAAATCGATCGCCGGATGGTGGCGCAGCTGCCTGCCCTGCCCTAGGCGATCTGAGTAACGCTGCGCTGAAGGTTCTGGGCCGTTTCGGGTGGGGGCCCCGGCGCGTGCCGGGGGAGGGTCTCTTCGAGAGACCCTCGCGGCCGACAGGCTACTTGCCCTTGCCCGCGGCCTTGCCGGCCTTGCGGATGATCGTCTCCTCAGCGTACTTGACGCCCTTGCCCTTGTAGGGCTCGGGCGCGCGGAAGCTGCGGAGCTTGGCGGCGGCGGCGCCGAGGACCTGCTTGTCCATGCCGGACAGGATCAGGTTGTTCTTCTCGACCTTCGCGGCCACGCCGTCGGGCAGCGTGTACTCGACCGGGTGCGAGTAGCCCAGGGTCATGACCAGGTGCGAGCCCTTGACCTCGGCGCGGTAGCCGACGCCGTTGATCTCGAGCGTCCGCGTGAAGCCGGTGGTGACGCCCGTGATCAGGTTGTTCGTGAGCGCCCGCATGAGGCCGTGGGCGGCCTTCTCCGGGGTCGAGTTGCCGGAGCGAGTGAAGACCAGCTGGCCCTTCTCTTCCTTGATCTCGATCGCGGCGTGGCGGATCGTGGAGAGCGTGCCCTTGGGGCCCTTGACCTCGATCGCGCCAGGCTTGATCGAGATCGAGACGCCCTTGGGGATGTCGATTGCGCGGTTACCGATGCGGGACATGGCTCACCAGACCTCGCACAGCACCTCACCGCCCACGCCGCGCTTGCGCGCTTCGCGGTCAGTCATGATGCCGAGAGAGGTGGAAATGATCGCGATGCCGAGGCCGTTGCGGACCCGGGGCACCTGCTGCGAGGGGACGTACTTGCGCTGGCCGGGGCGCGACACGCGGCGCAGGCCGGTGATCGCGTTCGACGCGCGCCCGTCGTACCGGAGCGTGACCGTGATGGAGCCCTGCTTGGTGTCTTCGGCGGTTGCGACACCGTCGAGAAAGCCCTCCTCACGGAGGATCTCGGCGATGCGGAGCTTGAGGTTAGACCGCGGGCACGCAACCTCGCGCTTGCGCGCGCGGATGCCGTTGCGGAGGCGGGCCAGGAAATCGGAGATTGGGTCAGTCATCGACACGGTAGTCTCGTCCTTTACCAGCTCGACTTGATGACGCCCGGAATCTCACCGCGCAGGGCGAGCTCACGGAAGCACAGACGGCACATCTCGAACTTGCGCAGGAACGCGCGAGACCGACCACAGCGCTTGCAGCGGTTGTGCTGGCGAACCTTGAACTTGTGCTTCTTGGGAAGCCTGTCGACGAGCTTGCTCATACGGCCTGTCCTTGCGCCGGGGCCTGCCGGAACGGCATGCCGAGGTGGCCGAGCAGCGCCCGCCCCTCGTTGTCCGTCTTGGCAGTCGTGACGATGCTGATGTTCAGACCCTTGATCGCGTCGATCTTGTCGAACTCGATCTCGGGGAAGATGATCTGCTCGCGGATGCCGAGCGTGTAGTTGCCGCGACCGTCGAAGCCCTTGCTCGAGACGCCGCGGAAGTCGCGGACGCGCGGCAGCGCCACGTTGACGAGGCGGTCGAGGAACTCCCACATCCGCTCGCCGCGGAGGGTGACCATGACGCCGATCTTGTGGCCCTTGCGGAGCTTGTAGTTGGCGATGTCCTTCTTCGCCTTGCACACCACCGGCGCCTGGCCGGCGATCTGCTTGAGCTCCTCGACGGCGCTGTCGATCAGCTTCGCCTCGTGGGCGGCGCGACCGAGACCCATGTTGAGCGAGATCTTGACGAGGCGCGGGACCTCCATCGAGGAGCTGTACTCGAACTCCTTGAACAGCTGGCCCTTGACCTGCTCGTCGTACTGGCTGCGCAGCCGCGGCGGCTGCTCGCGCTTGTACTTGGGGGCGGGGCCGGTCGGCTCCGCCTTCTTCTTACCGCCGCCCTTGGCGCCGGTCTTTTCGGTTTTCGGCTTGGCAGACGCCTCGCCCTTCTCGTTCTCGGCCATGGTCTCGTCTCGTTCTCGTTCGATGGGTTGAGCAGGCTCTGATCAGAGAGCTGCCGCGACGAACTTGGCGCCGGACTTGACGCCGACGCGGATCTTCAGGTCGCCATCCATGGCGGCCTTGGTGCGGGTGCCCCGGCCGAGCTTCTCGTCCCACAGGAGCACGTTCGCGATCGCGATCGTGCCTTCCTTCTCGACGATGCCACCCTGCGGGTTCTTCTGCGTGGGCTTGGTGTGGCGCTTGACCATGTTGACCTTCTCGACGATCAGGCGCTGCCCGACGATCTTGAGGACCTTGCCGCGCTTGCCCTTGTCCTTGCCCTTGGTGACGACCACGAGGTCGCCCTTGCGCACGTGCGCCATCACAGCACCTCCGGTGCCAGCGAGATGATCTTCATGAAGCGCTTGGCGCGCAGCTCGCGGGCGACCGGCCCGAAGATGCGGGTCCCGATCGGCTCGTTCTCTTTGTTGACGAGCACGGCCGAGTTGCCGTCGAAGCGGATCGAGCTGCCGTCGGGCCGCGCCAGCATCTTCTGGGTGCGGACGATGACCGCGCGCGCGACCTCGCCCTTCTTGACCTTGGAGCCCGGGATCGCCTCGCGGACGCTGACGATGATGACGTCGCCGATCGACGCGTAGCGCCGGCGGCTGCCGCCCAGGACCTTGATGCAGAAGACCTTCTTGGCGCCGCTGTTGTCGGCGACGTCGAGGACGGATGTTTGCTGGATCACGGCAGCATCTCCTTCACCTCGATGACCTCGGCCTTGCTGATCGTGCGCAGGACGCGCCAGCGCTTGGTCTTCGAGTACGGGCGGGCCTCGACCAGCTCGACGACGTCACCGACGGTGCCGGCGTTGTGCTCGTCGTGGGCCTTGTACCGGACCCGGCGGGTCACGAACTTGTGGAAGCGGCGGTCGCGCACGCGGCGGATGACCGACACGACGACGGTCTTGTCCATCGCGTTCGACGTGACGGTGCCGGTGATCGTGCGGCGGTTGCCGCGATCGTCGCCAGGCGTGGCGGCGGGTTGGGTCGCAGGAGCGGACACGGATCAGCCTTCCTTCTTCGAGCGGCGAGCCTTCTTGGCCGGCGCGGCAGCGGGGGCAGCCTTGGCGGCGCCCTGGGTCTCCATGCCGAGGTCGCGGGCGCGCAGGACCGTCAGGATCCGGGCGACCTCGCGGCGCTTGCTGGTGATCTCGGCGAACGACGCCACCTGGTTGGTGTGGCGGCCGAGCTGGAGCCGGAACAGCTCGTCGCGCACGCGCGCGAGCGCGCCGCGCAGCTCGTCAGGGGGTAGATCGCGCAGCTTCGACAGCGCGTCCTTGGCCTTGCTCATAGCGCACTCCCGCGGGCGACCAGGGCGGTCTTGATGGGCAGCTTGTGGTGGGCCCGGATGAAGGCCTCCTTCGCGGTCGCGGCGTCGACGCCCTCGACCTCGAAGATGACCCGGCCCGGCCGGACGACGGCGACCCAGCCCTCGACCGCGCCCTTGCCGGTACCCATGCGGGTCTCGGCCGGCTTCTTGGTGAAGGACTTGTCCGGGAACAGCCGGACGTAGATCTTGCCGCTCTTCTTCACGGCGCGGCTGATGGCGACGCGGGCGGCCTCGATCTGACGGGCGGTGATCCACCCGGGCTCGAGGACCTGGAGCCCGAAGTCTCCGAAGGAGACCTCGTGCCCGCCCTTGGCCATGCCGGCCATGTGGCCCTTGTGGCGCTTGCGGTACTTGGTAAAGCTGGGACCGTTGATCATGGGTCGACTCGTTTGAGCTCGGACTGGAGGCAGCGCCCCGGGCGAGCCCCAGGGCAGCGAAAATCAGCGCAGGTTCAGCGCGTCGGGCGGGCGTCGAGCTTGCGGGCGGTGAGGACCTCACCGTGGAAGATCCAGCACTTCACCCCGATCGAACCGTAGGTGGTGTGGGCCGTGGTGAAGCCGTACTCGATGTCCGCGCGGAGCGTGTGCAGGGGCACCCGGCCCTCGCGGTACCACTCGCGGCGCGACATCTCGGCGCCGCCGAGGCGGCCCGACGACGCGACGCGGATGCCCTTGGCGCCGAACTTCATGGCGGTCTGGACCGCCTTCTTCATGGCGCGGCGGAAGGCGATGCGGCGCTCGAGCTGCGTGGCGATGTTCTCGGCCACGAGCTGGGCGTTGGTCTCGGCCTTGCGGACCTCGACGATGTTCAGGAACACCTCGTTGTCGGTGAGGGCCTGGACTTCCTTCTTGAGCGTCTCGACACCCGCGCCGCGCTTGCCGATGACGATGCCCGGGCGCGCGGTGTGGATGTTGATCTTGCACTTGTTGGCCGCGCGCTCGATCTCGATGTACGAGATGCCCGCGAACGCCAGCTTCTTCTTGATGAAGCCCTTGAGCTTCAGATCCTCATGAAGCCACTTGGCGTAGTCCTTGTCGTTGTACCAACGAGACGACCAGGTCTTGATGATGCCGAGGCGGAAGCCGGTGGGATGCGTTTTCTGGCCCATGTCAGGTTCCTGTTCGCTTACTCGTCCGAGACGACGACCGTGAGGTGGCTGGTGCGGTGGTTGATGCGGTTGGCGCGCCCCATCGAGCGCGGCATCCACCGCTTGTTGATGGGCCCGCCGTCGACGGTGATCGTCGCGATCTTGAGATCCTCGACCGACACGTCCCCACCCGACCGCTCCTCGGCGTTGGCCGCGGCGCTCTTCACGGCCTTCGAGATGATGCGGCCCGCGCGCTTGGGCAGCAGGTCGAGGAGACCCACGGCGTGCTCGACGGACTTGCCGCGGACGAGGTTGGCGACGACGCGCATCTTGCGCGGCGACATCGAGATTCCACGGACGAGAGCTCTGGCTTCCATGACTGGCTCGTTGGCTGAGGGCTGTGGGGTCAGACCGAAGCGCGGTTAGCGCTTCTTGTCCCCACCGTGGCCGGTGTACGTGCGGGTGGCGGAGAACTCGCCGAGCTTGTGCCCGACCATGTTCTCGTTGACGAACACCGGCACGAACTTGCGACCGTTGTGGACCGCGAAGGTCAGGGAGACCATCTCGGGGGTGATCGTCGACCGACGCGACCAGGTCTTGATCACGCGCTTGTTGGGATTGCTCTCCTTCAGCGCGGCCGCGACCTTCTTGTAGATGAACGACTCGACGTACGGACCCTTCTTGATGCTGCGGGGCATGGCGATCTCCTCTACTTGGTCCGACGGCGCACGATGTTCTTGTCGGTGCGCTTGTTGTGGCGAGTCTTGTAACCCTTGGTCGGGATGCCCCAGGGCGTGCACGGGTGGCGGCCACCCGAGCTGCGGCCCTCGCCGCCACCCATCGGGTGGTCGACCGGGTTCATCGAGACGCCGCGGTTGTGCGGGCGCATGCCGAGCCAGCGCTTGCGGCCGGCCTTGCCCCAGGAGATGTTGCCGTGCTCGGAGTTCGAGACGGTGCCGACGGTGGCGCGGCAGTCGATGTTGACGAAGCGCATCTCGCCCGAGGGCAAGCGCAGGGTGGCCTTGTCGCCCTCCTTCGCCATCAGCACCACGCGGGTGCCGGCCGAGCGGCACAGCTGGGCGCCGGCGCCGATCTTGAGCTCGACCGCGTGGATCTCGGTGCCGACCGGGATGTAGCGCAGCGGCAGGTTGTTGCCGGGCTTGATGTCGGCCGAGTTGGCGGCGATGACCTCGGCGCCGACCTCGATCTTGGCCGGGGCCACGATGTAGGCCTTCTCACCGTCGGCGTACTGCAGGAGCGCGATGCGCGCCGTGCGGTTGGGATCGTACTCGATCGCGATCACCTTGGCCGGCACGCCGGTCTTGGTGCGCTTCCAGTCGATCACGCGGTAGCGCTTCTTGTGGCCGCCGCCGCGGAACCGGACCGTGATGCGGCCGTGGTTGTTGCGGCCGGCCTTCTCGGTCTTGGCCTCGAGCAGCTTCTTCTCGGGGGCCGACTTGGTGATCGACGCGAAGTCCTGCGTCGACATCCCGCGGCGGCCGGGCGAGGTCGGCTTGTACTTGATGATCGCCATGGCTCAGACTCCCTCGAAGAAGGCGATGGTGTCGCCGGCCTTGAGCGTGACGAAGGCCTTCTTCCACGCGGGGCGCTGCCCCGAGAAGCGGCCGACGCGCTTGGCCTTGCCGCGCATCACGATGGTCCGGACCTGGGTGACCGAGACCTTGAACAGGCTCTCGATCGCGTGCCGGATCTCGATCTTGTTCGCGTCCTTGGCGACTTCGAACACGACCTGCTGGCTGTAGTCGTCGCCCTCGGCGGGGCGCTCGGCCGCGCCGCCGGTCTCGCGGAGGCGCGCGCTCTTCTCGGTGAGGAGCGGGCGCTTGATGATGGATTGAGGAGCTCGCATGGCGTTTTCCTGATGACGGGCCGAGGTCACTCGGCCGCGGCGGCGGCGCGGAGCGCGGCCTCGACCTGCTTGATGGCGCCCTGCGAGATGATCACCGTCTCGTGGCGCAGGATGTCGTAGACGTTGAGGCCCTCGGGGGCCAGCCACTGCGACGACGCCAGGTTGCGGGCGCCGCGCACGAGGCCGGTGTTGTCCTTGGCGTCGACGATCAACACCTTGGCGGCCGGCTGGGCCACGCCGAGGTTCTTGAGCGCCGCCGTCACCGACTTGGTCAGCTGCTTCTCGCCGACCGGGAACTGGTCGACGACGATCAGCTTGTTCTCGCCGGCCCGGAGCGACAGCGCTGAGCACAGCGCCGCCTTCTTGACCTTCTTGGGCAGGGTGTACTCGTAGCTGCGCGGCTTGGGGCCGAACGCCGAGCCACCACCGACCCAGTGCGGGGCCTTGCGGCTGCCCTGACGGGCCTGGCCGGTGCCCTTCTGCTTCCAGACCTTCTTCGACGAGCCGTTGACCTCGCTCATGCGCTTGGTCGAGGCGTTGCCGGAGCGGCGCTTGGCGAGCTGCCACTTCACGACCTCCCACAGCAGGTGCTCGTGGACTTCGGTCGCGAAGACGTCGTCGGCCAGGTCGATCTGGCCGACGTTGCTTCCTGCGGTGTTCTTGACGTCTAGCTTCATGGCGAACTCGCTGCGGTCGTTTCGGGAGGGGAGCCTCGGCCAATAGCCGAGGGGAGGGTCTTGGCGAAGACCCTCCCTTCCATTCAGATCTTGATCTCGACGTCGACGCCGGCCGACAGGTCGAGCTTCATCAGCGCGTCGACCGTCTGCTGGGTCGGCTCGAGCACGTCGAGCAGGCGCTTGTGGGTCCGGATCTCGAACTGCTCACGCGACTTCTTGTCGCAGTGGGGAGACCGCAGGACGCAGTACTTGTTGATCTTGGTCGGCAGCGGGATCGGGCCGGCGATCTTGGCGCCGGTGCGCTTGGCAGTCTCGACGATCTCGCCCGCGGACTGGTCGAGGAGCTTGTGGTCGTAGGCCTTGAGCCGGATGCGGATCCGTTGCGTGTTCATGGCGGGGTCCTGTGAGACGTGCTGCCGTGGGGGTCGTTCGGAGGCCGGGGCTCGTCGGAAGCGGTCCTGGTACCGGGGTACGTCGGAGCGAGTCGTCGGGGTGGCGCCTGGCCTGGTTTAAGAGTCGCGCAGTGTACTCAGATCGATTCGTTTTGGAAGAGGTATTTGCAGGTTCTTTCAGGGGCTTGGAGGGCCGGGATCGAGCCCCCTGTGCCAGCCTGGCGCAACGATGCAACCACCTGAACTAAATACACTTTATCGTGACTTCTTGGGTCCGATTTACTCGGTGATCTTGGTGACGACGCCGGCGCCGACGGTCTTGCCGCCCTCGCGGATGGCGAACCGGAGGCCGTCCTCGCACGCGATCTTGGTGATCAGCTCGACGTTGACCTTGATGTTGTCGCCGGGCATGACCATCTCCATGCCCTCGGGCAGCACGACGATGCCCGTCACGTCGGTCGTGCGGAAGTAGAACTGCGGCCGGTAGCCGTTGAAGAACGGCGTGTGGCGACCACCCTCCTCCTTCTTGAGGATGTAGATCTCGGCCTCGAACTTCGTGTGCGGCAGGATCGAGCCCGGCTTGCACAGCACCATGCCACGCTCGATGTCCTCGCGCTTGAGGCCGCGCAGCAGCAGGCCGACGTTGTCGCCCGCCTGGCCCTCGTCGAGCAGCTTCCGGAACATCTCGACGCCCGTGCACGTCGTCGACTTGGTGTCGCCGAAGCCCACCACCTCGATGTTGTCGCCGACCTTGACGATGCCGCGCTCGATGCGCCCCGTCACGACCGTCCCGCGGCCCGTGATCGTGAACACGTCCTCGACCGGCATCAGGAACGGCTTGTCGACCTCGCGCTTCGGCTCCGGGATGAACGAGTCGCACGCGTCCAGCAGCTTCTGGATCGACGGCGTCCCGTACTCCGACGCGTCGCCCTCGAGCGCCTTGAGCGCCGAGCCGCGCACGATCGGGGTGTCATCGCCCGGGTAGTTGTACTTGCTCAGCAGCTCGCGCAGCTCCATGTCGACCAGGTCGAGCAGCTCCTCGTCCCCCTTGCCGATCATGTCGCACTTGTTCAGGTACACCACCATCGCCGGCACGTTCACCTGCCGACCCAGCAGCACGTGCTCGCGCGTCTGCGGCATCGGCCCGTCCGGCGCCGACACCACCAGGATCGCGCCGTCCATCTGCGCCGCGCCCGTGATCATGTTCTTGATGTAGTCCGCGTGGCCCGGGCAGTCGACGTGCGCGTAGTGCCGCTTGTCCGACTCGTACTCCACGTGCGCCGTCGCGATCGTGATGCCGCGCGCCTTCTCCTCCGGCGCCTTGTCGATCTGATCGAACGCCGTGAACTTCGCCAGCCCCTTCGTCGACTGCGTCTTCGTGATCGCCGCCGTCAACGTGGTCTTGCCGTGGTCGACGTGGCCGATCGTCCCGATGTTGACGTGCGGCTTGTTGCGGACGAACTTTTCCTTGGACATGGCGTGCTCTCCTAGGCGATCGCCGCGCGGGCCGCGAGGCGGGCGCGCGTGGCGTGGGGGACTTCGGTGTAGTGGGCGAAGCGCATCGAGTAGGTGCCGCGCCCGCGCGAGCTCGAGCGCAGCACCGTCGCGTAGCCGACCATCTCGGACAGCGGCACCGCGGCGGCGATGACCTGTACACCAGGCCGCGCCTCCATGCCAGTGATCTTGGCGCGGCGCGCGAGCAGCTCACCGAGGACGTCGCCGATGTGCTCGTCGGGCGAGCGCACCTCGAGCTCCATCAGCGGCTCGAGCACGGTCGGCCCGGCCGCGGCCGCGGCCTCGCGGAAGGCCCGGGTCGTCGCCAGCTTGTAGCCGCGGGGCGAGGCGTCGACGACGTGGGTCGAGCCGCCGACCAGCGCGACGGTGAGATCGGTCATCGGGAAGCCGGCGACGACGCCGCCGAGCGCGGCCTCGGCCGCGGCCTCGGCCACCGCCGGCACGTACTCGGCCGGGACGTCGGCGCTCGCCGACTGGTTCTCGAAGGTGAAGCCGCGGCCGCGCGCGGACGGCGTCAGCGCCAGGATCACGTGGCCGTAGTCGGCGCGGCCGACCGGGCCGTGCGCGGCCAGGTGCCGGGCCTCGGCCCGGGCGCTGGTGGTGATCGTCTCGCGGTACGCGACCTGGAGCCGCCCGACCTGGGCGTCGACGCCGAACTCGCGCCGCAGCCGATCGACCAGGATCTCGAGGTGGAGCTCGCCCATGCCGGCGATGGTCGTGGCCCCGGTGTCGGGATCGACGCCGACCCGGAACGACGGGTCCTCGGCGGCGAGCCGGTCGAGCGCGGCCCGCAGCCGAGCGATGTCGTCGGCGGTCGCCGGCTCGATCGCGATGCCGATGACCGGCTCGGGCACGTGCACGGTCTCGAGGCGGATCGGCGCGTCGGGCGCGCACAGCGTGTCGCCGGTGGTGGCGCCGCGCTCGCCGACCGCGACCAGGATCGCGCCGATCGCGCCGGCCGGCAGCGCGGCGACGTCCTCGCGCCGGTTGGCGTGCATGCGGACGAGGCGCTCGATCCGCTCGAGCCTGGCCTTGGTGGCGTTGTAGACCGCCCCGCCGGCGACCAGCGTGCCGCTGTACACGCGGACGTAGGTCACCAGGCCGCGCTCGCTGCCGCCGGGCCCGACGTCGGCCATGACCTTCCACGCCAGCGCCGCCAGCGGCGCGTCGGTGGTGGCGGCGCGGGTGCCGGTCGCGCCGGTGGTCGGATCGACGCCGACCGCCGCCGGCAGATCGCTCGGCGCCGGCAGGTAGTCGATCACCGCGTCGAGCAGGTTGTGGACGCCCTTGTTGCGGAACGCGGCGCCGAGCACGACCGGCACCGCGGCGTTCGCGAGCGTCAGCCGTCGGACCGCGGCGCGGACCTCGGCCGGCGCGACCGCGCCGCCGGCGTCGGCGGCGGCGACGTACGCGCTCAGGAACCCGTCGTCGAGCTCGGCGATCGCGCCCTGCAGCTCGTCGAGCGCGGCCGCGGCCGCGGCGGCCAGCTCGGCCGGGATCGGGCCGTCCTCGAAGCGCACGCCGAGGCTGTCGTCGTCCCAGGTCCGCGCGGTCTGCGCGATCACGTCGACGACCCCGACGAAGTCGTCGCCGAGGCCGATCGGCAGGTGCAGCACCAGCGGCCGCGCGCCCAGCCGCTCGCGCAGCTCGCGCACCACCATCTCCGGATCGGCGCCGGCGCGATCGCACTTGTTGACGAAGGCCAGGCGCGGCACGTGGTAGCGGTCGGCCTGGCGCCAGACCGCCTCGCTCTGGGACTGGACGCCCTCGGTCGCGGCGAACACCGCGACCGCGCCGTCGAGGACGCGCAGGCTGCGCTCGACCTCGATCGTGAAGTCGACGTGGCCGGGCGTGTCGACCAGGTTGACCTGGTGATCGCGCCAGGTGAACAGCGTCGCGGCCGCGGTGATCGAGATCCCGCGCTCCTGCTCCTGCTCCATCCAGTCGGTGGTGGCCGAGCCGTGGTCGACCTCGCCCAGGCGCGAGATCACGCCGGCGTAGAACAGGATCCGCTCGGTGGTCGTGGTCTTCCCAGCGTCGATGTGCGCCATGATCCCGATGTTGCGCACGCGCGCGATCGGGTGGCGGTCGCCTGGGGACGGGCGGTTCACGGCATCTGTCGAGGGTCCGAGATCGGACGGCGGGCGGGGGCACCGAGGACGGTGGCGCGGCGCGAGCGCCGCCGGATCGGGTCCGCGCAGCGCGGCGGCGATCCTGTTCAGGCCAGGTGGTTCGGTGCGCGTGCGCGCCCGCCTACGTGACCCCCGTGCTGTTCGTGGTTCGGTGTCCTCGCCTCCTCGACAGATGCCTGCAGCGTCAAACGAACGACGGCCGGCAGGGCCGGCCGTGGGTCACCGCTACCAGCGGTAGTGGGCGAACGCCTTGTTGGCGTCGGCCATCTTGTGGACGTCCTCGCGCTTCTTGACCGCGTTGCCACGGTTCTGCGCGGCGTCGACGATCTCGTTGGCGAGCCGATCGACCATCGTCTTCTCGTTGCGCTTGCGCGCGTGCTCGACCAGCCAGCGCATGCCGAGGGCGAGCGAGCGGTCGGGGCGGACGTCGACGGGCACCTGGTAGGTCGAGCCACCGACGCGGCGGCTCTTGACCTCGACCTTGGGGCGGACGTTGCCCAGGGCGCGGTCCCACACCTTCAGCGGATCGTCCTTGGCGCGCTCCGCCACCAGATCGAGGGCCTTGTAGACGATCTGCTCGGCGGTCGACTTCTTGCCGTCAGACATCACCACGTTGATGAACTTGGTGATGCGGCGACGCATGTCGGCGGGAGCGTCCGTGAACTTGGGGTCCGGGAGGACGCGGCGCTTGGGAACTTCACCTTTACGGGGCATGACTTTTTCCGATCCTCAGTTCACTTGGGGCGCTTGGTACCGTACTTGGACCGGCTCTGCTTGCGGTTCGCGACACCGGTGGTGTCGAGGGTGCCGCGGATGATGTGATAGCGGACGCCCGGGAGGTCCTTGACGCGGCCGCCGCGGATCAGGACGACCGAGTGCTCCTGGAGGTTGTGCCCCTCGCCCGGGATGTACGAGGTCACTTCCATCTGGTTGGTCAGGCGGACGCGCGCGACCTTCCGGAGCGCCGAGTTCGGCTTCTTGGGGGTCGTGGTGTACACGCGCGTGCACACGCCCCGCTTCTGCGGGCAGGACTTCAGCGCCGGCGAGGCGGTCTTGGTCTTGACCATCTCGCGACCGTGGCGAACCAGTTGGTTGATCGTAGGCATGTTCGAGCAGACTCCAGTGGCGTGGACTGACGGAAACGGACCCGTCGCGGAGGCGCGAGAGTCTACAGATGGACCCTCCCCTGTCAAGCGGATCGTGGCGCCAAGCCAGGCCTCGATCCCGGTTGCCGGGCGCCCGGAGCGATAGCACGGGGGCGCGACGCTCCGGAAGTGGGCCGGGAGCCCAACCGGGGGGCGCCCGGGTGCCGGCGCCGGCGTAGGGCCGGGTCTGGTTGCAGTTCCGGCTCCCCCTCCGGCTCCCGTTCCGGCTCCGGCTCCGGCTCCCGTTCCGGATCCGGCTCCCGTTCCGGATCCGGCTCCGGCTCCGGTTCCGGCTCCTGCTCCAGTTCCGGCTCCCCCTCCGGCTCCCGCTCCCGCTCCGGCTCCGCTCCGGCTCCGGCTCCGGCTCCCGCTCCCGCTCCGGCTCCGGCTCCGGCTCCCGCTCCGAGTGCGGATTCCGGCGCCGGCTCCGAGTCCGGATTCCGGACATCGCGTCCGGATGTCGGACACGGTGCCGCCGGCGGTCAGGCGCGACGCGGGCGCGGGGCGCGGGCGGCGCGGGTCAGTGCGTCCACTTGTCGCCGCCGCCCTTGGGCCGCGGGTGCTCGGTCGTCTCGTACGGGTGCGCCATCACGAAGTGGTACGCGACCTCGCGCGCAGCCTCGGTGTCGATCATGCAGTCGAAGACGAACTCACCCTCTTGCTCACCGGGCTCGGCCTGCACGTAGGCGATCTCGGTGGGGAACAGCACCAGCTCGCCGACCAGCTCCTTGCCGCGCGCGAGCTGCACGACCCGCGTGGTGTCGTCCTCGGCCAGCAGGGTCCAGTGGAAGTCGTCGTGGTCGAACAGCACGACCTCGGGGGTGCCGGCGCGCACGATGCAGTTCACGTGGCCCTGGAGCCACGTCCAGAACTTTGGAAAGGTGAGCGTCATCGCCACCGGTGTCACGCGCTTCGTCGACGTACCCATGCCCGGTGAACCTAGCTTGGATCGATCGCGAACGCCATGGCGCGCACGACCGCCACTGGGGCGCGGTCGCGGCGCACCTCAGAACTGCCCCCCCAGCGTCACGCCCGCGCCGTCGCCGCTGACGGTCGGCGCCAGGCTGGACAGCGGGCCGACCTCGTCGCGATCGAACCAGTACAGGAGCGCGCCGGTGACGCCGACCGCGAGCGCGGCGCCGCCCAGGCCCAGCGCCAGCGCCCGGCGGTCGTCGCGCTCGACCCGCAGCGCGTCGTAGCGCGCGACCTCGTCGATCGACAGGCCCCGGCTGGCCCGCCGGTCGGCCAGCTCGGCGGCGTCGGCGTCGGACGAAAACGCGAACGTCGTGGCGACGACGCTGCCGGCCGCGAGCGCGCCGGCGCCGTAGAGCACCCAGGTCGCCGCCCGGCGCTGACCGGTGACCGGCTGCCGAGCGCCGACCGTGAGCGCCTCGCCGCGCGCGACGTCGACCTCCTGGGCGAAGGTCCGGCGCCCGCGGCGCGTGACGGTGACGAGGTGGCGGCCGGCCGCGATCGCGACCGCGTGCTCGCGATCGAGCGTCGCGCCGCGCCCGTCGATGGCCACCGTCGAGCCGCCCGCGGCCTTGATCGTCAGGCGCGCGGGCAGCGCGTCGAGCTCGACCTCGACCGGCACCAGCGCCCCCTCGAGCGTCGACACCGGCAGGGTCCGGCTGGCGTAGCCGACGGCGGTCGCGACCACCTCGTGGGTGCCGACCGGCAGCTCCTTGACCAGCGGCAGCGGCACCGGCGCGCCGCCGTCGATCGACACCTTGACGTCGGCGATCGCCGACGTGAGCGTGACGCCGGTGACCCGGGCCATGATCGGGGCCGCCCCGCCACCGCCGCCGCCCAGCCTGGCCAGCAGCGGCTCGAGATCGCCGAGCGCGGCGGTCGCCTCGACGACGCGGTCGCCCTGCGGCGCCTGGTCGACGTACGCGCGGTACAGCGCGACCGCGCGGCGCAGGTGGGCCGGGTCCTTGTCGGTGGACTTGGCCCAGGCCAGGCGGTAGGCCTGCGCCGCCGAGAACGCGATCCCCGGCAGCGGCAAGGTCGCGTACGCCTGCTCGAACGAGCCGGCGGCGTGGGCGAAGTCGCCGGCGCTGAACAGGCGCTCGCCGGTGCGGAAGTGCTTCTCGGCGGTCTTGCGGTCGTCGGCCGCCGCCGGGGCGGCGACCAGCGCGAGCGCGGCGAGGACGGCGAGGCCCGAGGCGCGGGCGGCGGTGCGGGCGCGCATCACTGGCCCTCCCCCGCCGCGAGCCCGGCGCCGCCGGGCACGTGGCCCTGGGTGTAGGTCACGACCTGGCGCAGGCGCTCGACGTCGGGCCCGACGCCGACGACCAGGTCCTCGACGTGATCGCCGTCGACGTCGACCGATCTCACCGACAGCGCGGTCCGGACCGGCTGGTCGATCAGCCCGGCCGCGCCGGCCTCCACCGGCGGCGGGTAGCGGCCGTCGGCGCCCGGCGTCGACACCAGCAGCGCGCGGTTCAAGGTCGCGATCACCAGCGACCGCGGGCCGCCGCCCGGCGGCGCGATCGCCGCGATCGACAGCGGCAGCGTCGAGGCGGGCAGCGGCACCCGCTCGGGCTCGGCCGCGAGGTCGCGCCAGATCAACACCTCGGCGCCGCCGACGTCGGTCCCGACCAGCGCGACCAGCGCGAGGCCGCCGTCGTCGATCGCGACCGTCGACAGCGCGATCGGCGCGCCCAGCCCACCCGAGCCGCCCAGCGGCGTCGACGTCATCAGGGCGCACGCGTCCGGACAGCCGGTCACCGGCACGACGAAGCCCTTGCCCGCCGCGTCGATCGCGATCACCCGGGGCAGCTCGCCCGGGCGCGCGAGCACGGTGACCTGGGCGCCGAGCAGCGCCAGGCCCGCCGCATCGACGGCGCCGGCGCGGCGCTCGGTCATCCGGCCGCTGGCGTCGGCGCGGTAGAAGCGCACGCTGGCGCTGTGGACGTCGGGCAGGCCGAAGCGCGGCGTGAGCTGCACCGCCAGCGCGGCGATCACGTCGGCGCCCTCGAGCGGCACCGCGACCACGGCGGGGATCGCCAGCAGGGACCCGTCCGGGGCCGCGGGCTCGGTCGCCGGGTACAGCGGCGCCGACATGCGCTGGCTGGCCGAGCCGAGCACGAACGTGAGATCGACGCCGCCCCCGGCGTGCTCGTCGTACAGGATCAGATCCTCGGCGCCGTCGGGTGGCGTCAGCAGGCCGACGTGCTCGACCGCGATCGCGGCCGGGCGTTGCAGCGCGCCGGTCCGGATCGCCGCGCCCGGCACGCCGCCGATGACGCCGTAGGCGATCCGCAGATCGACCCGGGCCGGCGCGTCGGTGTCGGTCAGCATCGCGACGTCGTCGGCGCCGTTGCCGTCGAAGTCGCCGGTCCAGACCGCGCTGACCGGGGCCGACACCAGGAACGGCGCCGCGGTGAAGCTGTCGACCGGGCTGCCGGCCAGGAAGACGTCGAGGGTGTTCAGGCTGCTGCGCACCGCGATCAGGTCGGCGCGGCCGTCGCCGTTGAGGTCGCCCTGGGTCGCGCGCACCCAGGTCTCGTCGAACGACCCGACCCGGACCAGCTCGGTGGTCTCGCAGTCCCAGGTCACGCCCGGCGCGCCGCAGGCGAGCGCGAGCCCCCCGTCGGCCGTCACCAGATCGATCGTGCCGTCGCCGTTGAGGTCGAGCCACGCGACCGCGTCGGGCGCGTCGGTGTAGATCCCGGGCGAGCCCTGGGCGCGCAGGCGCAGCCGGCGCGGCGGCTCGAAGCCGGTCGCGGTGCCGCGGGCGATCCGCACCTCGACCCGCCCGCCGAGCAGCTCGCTGGTGATCGCGACGTCGTTGCGCCCGTCGCCGTCGACGTCACCGACGGACGCGGCGCGCGCGTCCTGGCCGGTGATCGAGCCGACCGGCAGGAGCGCGCCGGCGGCGCCGGGCGCGACCGGGACCCGGTAGAGGTCGATCGCGCTCGAGTCGTCGAGGCCGGGCCCGTCGGCGAACACCAGCGCCGCCAGCGCCACGCTGGGCTCGGTGCCCGCGGTCGGCGGGAACCAGGCCCACGGGATCGGCCCGGTCACGAGGCGGTCGGGATCGCGCCCGTCGTTGAGCGGGTACCCTTCGGCGCCGATCGCGATCACCGGGCAGCCAGCCAGCAGCGGGCAGTCGACGCCGAAGGCCAGCGTCGCGACGAACGCCGTCGCCAGCCCGCGGCGCCCGCCGACCGTGTACCGGAACCGGGCGGTGCGGAACGGCCCCGAGATCGCGTCGGACGACACGGTCGGCTGCAGCGTCGGCGACAGGAGCTCGGCCTCGTCGCCGAGCATCAGGTTCAGCGCGAACCCGACCGAGGTCACGACGTCGAGCTTGCCGTCGTCGTTGAAGTCGCCGGCGGTCGGCGCCGACAGGAGCGGTTGGTTCGGGACCAGCGCGGTCGCCGCGAAGCCGGCGCCGGCGGCGCCGGTGCGCACGTCGATGCGGACGTCGTCGATCAGCACCAGATCGGGATCGCCGGCGCCGTCGAGGTCGCCGATCAGCAGGTACTCGGCGTTGACGACCTGCTCGTCGGCGCGCACGAACCGGCCGTCGGCGACCACGCAGGTGCCGGCCGCGTCGCACACGGCGGTCGCGGGACAGTCGGCGTCGCTCGCGCACAGGAGCCGGCACGCCGCGGTAGTGCCGGCCTGGCCGCAGTCCGCGCCGGGGCGGTCGCAGTCCTCGCCGAGCGCCGGCTCGACCAGCCCGTTGCCGCAGGTGCCGGGATCGGCGCCGGGCAGCGACGTGCACGCCGCGGTGATCAGCAGGAGCGCGAGCGTGGGGGCGAGCGCGCTCCCCGCGCGCGCGCCGATTCGGCGTCGGTGCATGCGACCTCTGTGGGCAAAGGACTGCGAGGCGCCGGCGGTGCGCCGGTCACTTCTTCTTGAACGGATCTTCGAGCATCGGGTTGCCGCTGCCGTGGCCGCCGGGGGGCCGCTTGGGACGCTTGCCCGTCGGCGTCGGCGTCGGCGTCGGCGCGGCCGTGAGGTTCACGATCACGCTCGTGGCCGCGCTCGGCGTCACCGGTTGCGTGGCCGTGACGAACCCCGGCGCCTGGATCGTCAACTCGACCGCCGCGTCGCCGCGGGCCAGCGTGAGCGTGCCCGGCAGGGTCGCGGTCGCGCCGTCGGGACCGATCACCTCGGCCCCGGCCGGGGTCCCCGACAACGTCACCGTGACCGTGGCCGGCACCGGCGGCGGGGTCGGCGCGGGCGCGGGCGGCGTGGCCACGGGCGGCGCCGCCGCGCGCGGCTTCGACGACGAGCTGGTGGCCTTGACCACCACCACCGCGGCGATCGCGCCGACGAGGACCACGCCGGCGATCGCCACGAGCGCGCGCCGCGGGCGCGCGGGCGCGGGCCGATCGAGCGCGCCGAGCTCGCCGGTCGTCGACGGCGCCGCCGTCACGACGGCGGTGGTCGGGCTCGCCATCGTCGGCGCGGTGCCCATGACCGGGCGCGCGGCCAGGTCGATCGTCTCGGCCGAGGCGATCGGCCTGGTCGACGGCGTGGGCGTGCGCAGGCTCGGCGCCGGGGTCTGGCGCTGCAGCTGCGCGCTCGACCGCGCCACCGGCAGGGCCACGCCGCTCGACTCGGCCGACTGCTCGAGCGCGCCCATCGCCGCGGCCAGGCTGGCCGGGCGGGCCGTCGGCTCCTTCTCCATCATCGCCGTGATCGCGTCGTCGAGCGCGCTCAACCCGGGCACCACCTCGGACAGCCTCGGCGCCGGCTCGCCGATCTGCTTCATCAGGATGTCCATGTAGTCGTCGCCGTCGAACGGCACCTGCCCGGTCAGGAGCTCGTAGGCGACGCAGCCGAACGCGTAGATGTCGGTGCGGTGGTCGACGTCGCGGCCCCGGCACTGCTCGGGCGACATGTAGTACGGCGTGCCGATCGGCGCGCCGGTCCGGGTCTTGTGCATGCCCTCGGGGGCGCCGCCGAACGCCTTGGCGATGCCGAAGTCGAGCAGCTTGGGGAACCACCCGCCCTCGGGGTCGGCGACCAGGAAGATGTTCTCGGGCTTGATGTCGCGGTGGATGATGCCCTTGTCGTGGGCGGCGTCGAGCGCCCGCGCCACGCCGCGCAGGACCGGCACCGCCTCCTCCAGCGTCAGGCGGCCGTGCTGCTCGAGGTAGGCGTCGAGCGGCTGGCCCTCGAGCAGCTCCATGACGAAGTAGTGGCGGCCGTCGTCGAGCTGCCCGAACCCGAAGATGTCGATGATGTGGCGGTGGCGGATCTGGTTGACCGATCGGGCCTCGGCGACGAACCGCGACACCATCTCGGGCTGGGCCGAGTACGCCCGGGACAGCACCTTGATCGCCACCTCCTTGCCGATCAGCGGGTGGGTGGCCCGGAACACCGTGCCGAACCCGCCGGCGCCGATCAGCGCGTCGATCACGTACTCCCCCACCTGCTGGCCTGGGGCCAGATCGGCGGTGGCGGCTCCGGTCGGGGTCGAGGTGGGCATTCGTCGAGAGGTACGACAGCGTACGGTGGGCGAGGTTAATTCTTGCACGCTCGGGGCCACCCCCGCCAGGGTGCGGCCGATCACGACGCCCCTGCCCTGCGCCCCACGCCGGGGCTGTCCCACATCACCACCGTCACACCGACGCCGAAAATGCCGACACCCCGAGGACGCACCCTCGAGGTGTCACCGTCCGTCCACACCGCCCGCCGACGCGGAACGATCTGCGCCGTTTCGGGTGATGTCGGCGGCGAAGCGGGCGCCGCCCGAGGCGCGTCAGGCCCGGGTCAGGCGGTGCAGGTCGAGGATGGCCGTGGTCGACTGCACCTCGCCGCACGAGCTGAGCGCGTAGGTGCCGGGGGCGACCTCGAGCCGGACCGCGTCGTCGCCGAGGCGCTTCTTGCCGAGCACGTCGGCGGGTTCGGCGTCGCCGTCGACCAGGTACAGCGCGCGGCTCGTGCCGACGACCACGCGCTTGCGGGTCTTCTTCCAGCGCTTGTCCGGCACCGCCAGCGCGGTGGCCACGGCCTGGGCCCGGTCGTCGGCGCCGAGCTGGCGGTAGATGATGATGTGCGGGCCGTCGATGATGAACCCCGACGGATCGGGCGAGTCGAAGACGATGCCGCGCTTGCCCTTGGCGTAGTCGTCGCCGCTGACCAGCAAGATCTCCGCGCCTTCGCTCTCGGCGAGCTTGAGCCCCTTGGCGATCTTCTTGCTCGTCGCGGTGGCCGGCGCGTCGAGCCAGGCATCGGGGTCGGGCTTGGCCTTCGCCGGCTTGGCCGCGGCGATCTCGACGCCGTCCTTGCGCAGGCGGATGACCTGGAACATCCGGCGGCGATCGGGCTTGACCTGGTTGGCGACGTCGACCAAGTAGTCGCCCGGCGGCAGCTCGATCGCGAGCGCGCCTTCGGCGGGCGCATCGTGCGCGGTCGCGAAGTCGACGAAGTGCAGCGGGCCCCTCACCGCCAGCCGCAGCGCGGTCGGCGCCAGGTCGGTGGTGGCGTCGGGCTTCCACTTGGCGCCGGCGTCCTGCGCGACCACGTTCTCGAGGTCGATCATGCGGGTGAAGAACCCGCCCCACGGCCGCGGGTGCCACGCGGTCTCGCGGCCGCTCGGCAGCACCAGCACCGGGCCGCCGATGTCGAGGAGCACGGGCGCCTCTTCGCCGGTGCCGCGGTGGTGGGGCGTCAACGCCTTGGTGGCGCGCGCGCGCAGCTTGGTCCACGCCGCGACGTCGTGCCCCGACAGCACCAGCGGGCCGTACATCCAGTTGGAGTCGCCGATCCAGGATGGCATCGGGCGATGGTAGCGCGCGCCTCGGCCGCGAAGACCAGCGCGCGAGGAAGATCGTCAGCGCGCGGCCGGGTGGACGCCTCGACCGGCCGATCGGTCGAGATCAACGCGACGCGATCGTTCGTGCACTGGTTGTCGCCGGCGGCCAGGCCGAGCGCCACCAGCGGCGAGCCCGCGTGGCCGCGATCGCTCAGTCGCAGCCGAAGTAGGTCGAGAACGCGACGTCGGTCGCCGGGCCATCGGGCGGTGCGGCGCGCGGCCCGAGGTCGCGATAGCCGACGTAGCTGGTCTCCAGCGACATCCCGTGATCGAACCGACCGTGGCCGGTGATCAGCTCGACGTGGCCGTCGCGATCGCTGTCGAACAGCCCCACCGCGCGCAGGCCCAGCTCCTCGTCGACCTCGGCCACCAGGGTCGGCGCGCCGGTCGCGGGCAGCGCGAAGATCGCGCGCACCACCTCGGGCGCCGGGTCGCACGACGCCTCGCGCAGCTCGTAGGTCGCCGCCGCGACCATCCACGCGCCATCGGCGCCGACGAACAGCGTGGTCGCCAGCCCGTCGCGGTCGATCTCGCGATCGCGCCCCTGCCGCTTGACCCCGGGCAGCCGCTTGAACGCGCGCTCGACCGCCGCGCGCTGCGCCGGCGTAGCCTTGGTCGGCGTCGCGAACCGCGGCTCGGCCCGGTCGGTGACCACGATCGGATCGCAGCCCGGCGCGGTGGTCAGCTCCCCCACCACGATCGGCCCCTCCCCCAGCTCAGCCTCGCCGTTGTCGAGCCCCAGCCAGTAGACCCCGCCGATCGTGGTCGGGCAGCGGTGCCCTGCGCGATCGTACGCCGCCACCGCCGTCCCCACCGCCGCGCGCCAGGACGCGGGCAGCCCGTCGCCCGGGACCACCCGCGGCTGCACGCTCGAGTTCGGCGTCGCCTCGATCCGCATCGGCGGCGGGTACGTCGTCGGCGCCACGGCCGCCGCGCCATCGCTCGGCGCGAGCCACCCCGCCAGCGGCACGAACCGCCGCTCCGCCAGCGCCACCACCGGCACCACCACGTCGCCCCGCCAGCGCACCGTCAGCGCCGCGTCCACGCTCGCGCCCGCGTCGGCCTCTGGCCTCGCCGCCGCGTCGCGCGCGGGGCTCGCCCCTCGCCCGCCCGACTCGGCGCCCCGACCACATCCGCACACCAGCACGAGGATCATCGCGGTCCGCATCGCCGAAGTATCGCGCACGCGCTGGCCCCGGCGCCACGCACGCGCGCCTCACGACGCCGCGGCATCCTGGCTCACGGCACGACCGGCACCGGCCGCCCCGCGGTGATGTCCAGCCAGCCAGGTCGCGGACCCGCGGCAGCGTCTCCGGCAGCGCGCATTCGCACAGCCGCGGCAGCGGTGTGGACGCTGATATGATCGCGGCGCGAGGAGGCGGCATGCATCGAGACCGAAGGTGGAGCAGATGACGCGCCGCAGGACGAGCGCGAACGAGAAGCCGCGGGCACCGGTGAAGACGAAGGGGACCGCGAAGGCCAAGGGGACCGCGAAGGCCAAGGGGACCGCGAAGGCCAAGGGGACCGCGAAGGCCAAGGGGACCGCGGCGACGACGACGCACGAGCTCCGGATCAGCGTCGACGCCGGCAACATCACGCTCGCGGACATGGCCTACCTGATCACGAACGGGAGCGAAGACTTCACGCCGCACGCCGACGACGCGGGCTCGCTCGCGATCCTCCCCGTGGTGCAGGGCCGGTGCGCGCTGCAGGTACGGATCGATACCGCCCCACCGATCGAGGCGCACCTCGAGCTCGACGTCATGTCGGGGCGCCTGTTCGTCGGCGACGTGGCCCAGGTGTTCACCGACGACGGCGCCTGGCAGCGCTTCCTGAAGAAGACGAAGCTGCTGACGATTGGCGGCCGCCGCATGCGCTCGTTCGACACGACCAGCGATGGCGAATTCGTCGTCGTCATCGAAGCCCCACCGCCGGCGCCGGCACGGGCCGCACGCCCGACTTGACCGACGCCGCCGGCGCGCGCCCGCTGGCGCGGACGACGCCGACGCCGAAAATGCCGACACCCCGAGGGGTCAGCCTCGAGGTGTCACCGTCTGTCTACGCCGCCCGACTCACGCTGAACGCGCCGTGCGAGTCGGTGTGACCACCGACGCAGGAGCGCCCCTGCACCTACCTGGGCTCAGACCACGTCGGCGTCGAGGTCGTCGTCCGCGTCGACGTCGACGTCGACCGTGAGCCGCTTGTACGCGCCCAGGCCGGTGCCGGCCGGGATCAGGCGACCCATGATGACGTTCTCCTTGAGGCCGCGCAGGTAGTCGACCCGGCCGTTGATCGAGGCCTCGGTCAGCACCTTCGTGGTCTCCTGGAACGACGACGCCGAGATGAACGACTCGGTCGAGAGCGACGCCTTGGTGATGCCGAGCAAGAGCGGGTCGCCCTTGGCCGGCTGGCCACCGGCGAGGATCACGCGCTCGTTCTCCTCGTCGAAGATGTGCTTCTCGACCGCCTCGTCGACCAGGAAGTTGGTGTCACCCGGGTCGACGACCGTCACGCGCCGCAGCATCTGCCGGACGATGACCTCGATGTGCTTGTCGTTGATGCGCACGCCCTGGAGGCGGTAGACCTCCTGGATCTCGTCCACCAGGTACTTGGCCAGCGCGCGCTCGCCGAGCACCCGGAGGATGTCGTGCGGGTTCGCCGGGCCGTCCATCAGCGCCTCGCCGGCGCGGACCCGATCGCCCTCGCGGACGCTCAGGTGCTTGCCCTTGGGGATGAGGTACTCCGACGGATCGCCGACCTCGGGCACGATGACGACCTTGCGCTTGCCCTTGGTGTCCTTGCCGAAGTGCACCGTGCCGTCGATCTCGGCGATGACCGCGTGGTCCTTGGGCTTGCGGGCCTCGAACAGCTCGGCGACGCGGGGCAGACCGCCGGTGATGTCCTTGGTCTTGGTGGTCTCGCGCGGGATCTTGGCGACCACATCACCGGCCTCGACGAAGTCACCGTCGTTGACGAAGATGTTGGCGCCGACCGGCAGGAAGTACTTGGCCTCGTTGTCCGAGCCCGGCACCTTGACCGGCTCGCCGTTGTCGTCGCGCAGCGCGATCCGCGGGCGGCTGTCGGCGTCCTTGCTCTCGATGACGGTCTTGCGCGACATCGCGGTGACCTCGTCGAGCGTCTCCTGCATGGTCACGCCGTCGACGATGTCGCCGTACGACACGTAGCCGCCGACCTCGGTGACGATCGGCATCGCGTACGGGTCCCACTCGGCCAGGAGCTGACCGCCCTTGACCTTGTCGCCCTCCTTGACCATCAGCTTCGCGCCGTACTGGAGGCCGTAGCGCTCGCGCTCGCGGCCGAGCTCGTCGCACAGGACGACCTCACCCTGGCGGTTCATGACCACCCAGTGCTCCTTCTGCTTGACGACCTGCACGTTGTTGAGCTTGACCGAGCCCTCGTTGCGGGACTCGAGCGAGCTCTGCTCGGTGCGGAGCGCGGCCGCGCCACCGATGTGGAACGTGCGCATCGTGAGCTGCGTGCCGGGCTCGCCGATCGACTGGGCGGCGATGACGCCGACCGCCTCGCCGATGTTGACCATCTGGCCGCGGGCCAGATCGCGGCCGTAGCACAGCGTGCAGATGCCGCGGCGGGTCTCGCACGACAGCACCGAGCGGATCTTGACCCGGTCGATGCCCGAGTTCTCGATGATCTTGACGTGATCCTCGGTGATCTCGCTGTTGGCCGGGACCAGGACCTCGCCGGTGTACGGGTCGACGATGTCCTCCATCGCGACGCGGCCGAGGATGCGGTCGCCGAGGCGCTCGATGATCTCGCCGCCCTCGATGAGCGGCATCATCTCCATGCCCTGGCGGGTGCCGCAGTCGAACTCGCTGACGATGTTGTCCTGCGACACGTCGACGAGGCGCCGGGTCAGGTACCCCGAGTTCGCGGTCTTGAGCGCCGTGTCGGCGAGGCCCTTGCGGGCGCCGTGGGTCGAGATGAAGTACTGGAGGACGGTCAGGCCCTCGCGGAAGTTCGCGGTGATCGGCGTCTCGATGATCTCGCCCGACGGCTTGGCCATCAGGCCGCGCATGCCGGCCAGCTGGCGCATCTGCTGCTGCGAGCCACGGGCGCCGGAGTCGGCCATGACGAAGATCGAGTTGAACGACGGCGCGGTCTTGTCGGCGAGCTTCCCGTCCGGGTCCTTGAACTCCTCGGTCGAGATGTCGCGCATCATGTCCTTGGAGATCGCCTCGGCGCACTGCGCCCAGATGTCGACCACCTTGTTGTAGCGCTCGCCGTCGGTGATGAGGCCCTCGGTGTACTGCTCCTCGATCTCGGCGACCTCCTTCTTGGAGCCGTCGAGCAGCTTCTCCTTCGAGGCCGGGATCGCCATGTCGTCGATGCAGACCGAGATGCCGGCCTTGGTCGACTGGGTGTACCCGGTCGTGCGCAGCGCGTCGGCCAGGAGCACCGTGGCCTTCTGGCCGCAGATGCGGTAGACGAGGTCGATCAGCTCGGCGAGCTGCTTCTTGCCCATCACCTTGTTGATGGCCTCGAACGGGATCTCGCGCGGGCACAGCTCGTACAGGAGCGCGCGGCCGACGGTGGTCGAGACCACCGAGTTGACGCCGGCCTGGTCGGCCATGCGGACCTTGACCGCGGCCTGCAGGTGGATCTCGCCGTGGTCGTAGGCCATCCGGATCTCGTCGACCGACGAGAACACGCCGCGGATGATCTTGCCCTTCTTGTCCTCGCGGTACTCACCCTTGGCGAACGGGCGCTCGCGGGTCATGTGGTAGAGGCCGAGGACGATGTCCTGCGACGGCACGATGATCGGCTTGCCGTTGGCGGGCGACAGGATGTTGTTGGTGCTCATCATGAGCACCCGGGCCTCCATCTGGGCCTCGATCGACAGCGGGACGTGGACGGCCATCTGATCGCCGTCGAAGTCGGCGTTGAACGCCGCGCACACCAGCGGGTGGAGCTGGATGGCCTTGCCCTCGGTCAGGACCGGCTCGAACGCCTGGATGCCGAGGCGGTGCAGCGTCGGGGCGCGGTTGAGCATCACCGGGTGCTCCTTGATCACCTCCTCGAGGATGTCCCAGACCTCGGGCCGCTCCTTCTCGACCAGCTTCTTGGCGCTCTTGATCGTCGTGACCAGGCCGCGCTCCTCGAGCTTGTTGTAGATGAAGGGCGTGAACAGCTCGAGCGCCATCTTCTTGGGCAGGCCGCACTGGTGGAGCTTGAGCTCGGGGCCGATCACGATGACCGAGCGGCCCGAGTAGTCCACGCGCTTGCCGAGCAGGTTCTGGCGGAACCGGCCCTGCTTGCCCTTGAGCATGTCCGAGAGCGACTTCAGCGGCCGCTTGTTGGGGCCGGTGATGGTCTTGCCGCGGCGGCCGTTGTCGAACAGCGCGTCGACCGCCTCCTGCAGCATCCGCTTCTCGTTGCGGATGATGATCTCGGGGGCGTTGAGCTCCTGCAGGCGGCGCAGCCGGTTGTTGCGGTTGATGACGCGGCGGTAGAGGTCGTTGAGATCCGACGTCGCGAACCGGCCGCCGTCGAGCGGCACCAGCGGGCGCAGGTCGGGCGGGATGACCGGGACGACCGTCAGCATCATCCAGTCGGGCTTGTTGCCGCTCTCGCGGAACGCCTCGACGACCTTGAGCCGCTTGGCGATCTTCTTGCGCTTGGCCTCCGACGAGACCTCGCGCATCTCGACGCGCAGGGTCTCGGCCATCTGGAGGATGTCGATCTGGCGGAGCAGGCCGAGGATCGCCTCGGCGCCCATGCCGGCGTCGAACGCGTCGGCGCCCAGCTCGTCGAGGCGCTTGCCGTACTGCTCCTCGCTCAGGAGCTCGGCCCGCTCGAGGCCCGAGTCCTTCGGGTCGATGACGATGTAGCTCTCGCAGTACAGGACCTTCTCGAGGTCCTTGAGCGGGATGTCGAGCAGGTTGCCGATGCGGCTCGGCAGCGACTTCAGGAACCAGATGTGCGCGACCGGGGTGGCCAGGGTGATGTGGCCCATCCGCTCACGGCGGACCTTGGACTGGATCACCTCGACGCCGCACTTCTCGCACACGACCCCGCGGTGCTTCATGCGCTTGTACTTGCCGCAGTTGCACTCGTAGTCCTTGACCGGCCCGAAGATCTTCGCGCAGAACAGGCCGTCCCGCTCCGGCTTGAACGTCCGGTAGTTGATCGTCTCGGGCTTCTTGACCTCGCCGTGCGACCACTCGCGGATGCGCTCCGGCGACGCCAGCATGATGCGGATCGCGGAGAACGAGCGGGGGTCCTTGGGCTTCTCGAAGAAGTTGAAGATGTCCTTCACGGGGGCTCCTCGGTCAGTGCGGGCAGGCTAGCCGCCGGCGGCGGATCCGTGGCCGATGGCGCCACGGACCAGAAACAGCACGGCGGTGACAGGTAAAATCAGCGTGAGGGGGGGGGGGGGGGGGGGGGGGGGGGGGGGCGCGAGCGAGCCCGGGGGGTGCGGCCGGCCGGCGACGCGCCGGGCTCATCCGGCGCTGCCGACCTTGTCGGCGACCTCGCGAGCCAGGGCCGCCAGGCCGGCGGGGATGCCGGGGCTGGGGGTCTCGGACTTGCGGGGCGCGGTCGGATCCTCGATGAGCTCGACGTCCAGGCACAGGGCCTGGAGCTCCTTGAGCAGCACGTTGAACGACTCCGGCAGGCCGGCCTCGAGCACGTGGTCGCCCTTGACGATCGACTCGTACATGCGGGTACGGCCCAGCACGTCGTCCGACTTGACCGTCAGGAACTCCTGCAGCGCGTAGGCCGCGCCGTAGGCCTCCATCGCCCAGACCTCCATCTCACCCAGGCGCTGGCCACCGAACTGGGCCTTGCCGCCCAGCGGCTGCTGGGTGACGAGCGAGTACGGGCCGATCGACCGGGCGTGGATCTTGTCGTCGACGAGGTGGTGCAGCTTGAGCATGTACATCACGCCCACGGTGACCGGGTGCTCGAACGGGATGCCGCTCTTGCCGTCGATCAACCGAGCCTGGCCGTTGGACGGCAGGCCCGCCATCTTGAGCGCGGTCTTGATCTCGCTCTCGTCGGCGCCATCGAACACCGGCGTCGCGAAGTGCACGCCGGCGCGGAGCTTGCCGGCGAAGCGACCGACGTCGTCCTCCTTGAGCTTGTCGATGAACGTCTTCATGTCGTCCGCCGGGAACAGCTTCTTGAGCTTCTCCTTGAGGACGTCGCCGCTCCAGCTGGTCTGCAGGTACGCGTCGATCTGCCGGCCCAGCTGCTTCGCGGCCCACCCGAGGTGGACCTCGAGGATCTGGCCGACGTTCATGCGCGACGGCACGCCCAGCGGGTTGAGGACGATGTCGACCGGGGTGCCGTCCTCGAGGTAGGGCATGTCCTCCTCGGGCAGGAGCCGCGAGACGACGCCCTTGTTGCCGTGGCGACCGGCCATCTTGTCGCCGACCGACAGCTTCCTCTTGATGGCCAGGTAGACCTTGACCAGCTTGATCACGCCGGGCGGCAGCTCGTCGCCCTTGGTCAGCTTGGCGATCTTGTCCGAGTACTGGGTCTCGATGGCGTGGACGTCCTCCTCGCGCATCCGGGCCAGCTTCTCGATCTGCTCCTCGGTCTTGCCGTCGCCCTCGACCAGCTGGATCTCCGGCCAGTACTTGTGCGCGACCTCGGCCAGCATCTCGAGCGTGATCTTCTCGCCCTTGGGCAGGAGCACCTTGCCCTTGTCGTCGACCAGCCGCGAGGCCGTGGTCTTGCCGACCAGCAGCTCCTTCATCTTCGAGTAGTAGGCCTCGGAGATGATCTTGATCTCGTCCTTCTTGTTGCGGTTGAGCTGCTCGGTCTCGGCCTCCTCGATGGCGGCCGCGCGCTCGTCCTTGTCGGTGCCCTTGCGCGCGAACACGCGGGCGCCGATGACCACGCCGGTCACGCCCGGCGGGACCCGCAGCGAGGTGTCGCGGACGTCGCCGGCCTTCTCGCCGAAGATGGCGCGGAGGAGCTTCTCCTCGGGCGACAGCTGGGTCTCGCCCTTGGGCGTGATCTTGCCGACCAGGATGTCGCCGGCCTTGACCTCGGCCCCGACCCGGACGATGCCCGAGTCGTCGAGGTCGGCCAGGGCCTCCTCACCGACGTTCGGGATGTCCCGGGTGATCTCTTCCTTGCCGAGCTTGGTGTCGCGGGCGACGCACTCGAACTCCTCGATGTGGATCGAGGTGAAGACGTCGTTCTTGACCAGCTTCTCGTTGATGAGGATCGAGTCCTCGAAGTTGTAGCCACCCCAGGGCATGAACGCGACGACCACGTTCTGGCCCAGCGCCAGCTCGCCGGTCTCGGTGGCCGGCCCGTCGCCGATCACGTCGCCGCGCTTGACCTTGTCGCCGACCTGGACGATCGGCTTCTGGTTCATGCACGTGTTCTGGTTCGAGCGCTGGAACTTGACCAGGTTGTAGATGTCGGGCTTGGCCGCGGTCGGGTCCGCGCCCGTGGTCGGGCGCACGACGATGCGCGAGCCGTCGACGAAGTCGACCACGCCGTCGCGCTTGGCGACGACGGTCACGCCGGAGTCGCGGGCGACGATGCCCTCCATGCCGGTGCCGATCAGCGGCGACATGGTGCGGACCAGCGGCACCGCCTGGCGCTGCATGTTCGAGCCCATCAGCGCGCGGTTGGCGTCGTCGTGCTCGAGGAACGGGATCAGCGACGCGGCCACCGACACCAGCTGGTTCGGCGACACGTCGATGAGGGTCACGTCCTCGGGCTTGGTCATGACGACGTCCGAGCCCTTGCGGCACGACACGTAGTCACCGGCCAGCTTGCCCTTCTCGATGTCGGCGTTGGCGGCCGCGATGATCTGGCCCTCCTCCTGGAGCGCCGAGTAGAAGTGGACCGTGTCGTCGATCTTGCCGCCCTCGACCTGGCGGTACGGCGTCTCGATGAAGCCGTACTCGTTGACCCGGGCGAAGGTCGACAGCGACGCGATCAGACCGATGTTCGGGCCTTCCGGCGTCTCGATCGGGCAGATGCGGCCGTAGTGGGTCGGGTGGACGTCGCGGACCTCGAAGCCCGCGCGCTCGCGGGTCAGGCCGCCCGGCCCGAGGGCCGACAGGCGGCGCTTGTGCGTCACCTCGGACAGCGGGTTGGTCTGGTCCATGAACTGCGACAGCTGCGAGCTGCCGAAGTACTCCTTGACCACCGCCGAGACCGGCTTGGCGTTGATCAGGTCGTGCGGCATGAGCGTCTCGATCTCCTGCGACATGGACATGCGCTCCTTGATGGCGCGCTCCATGCGGACGAGACCGATGCGGTACTGGTTCTCCATCAGCTCGCCGACCGCGCGGACGCGGCGGTTGCCGAGGTGGTCGATGTCGTCGACGACGCCCTTGCCGTTGCGCAGATCGATCAGGTAGCGGACCGTCTCCAGGATGTCCCGCTTGGTCAGGATCTGGGTCTCGATCGCCTCGTCGATCTTGAACTTGTAGTTCAGCTTGAGGCGGCCGACGCGCGACAGGTCGTAGCGCTCGGGGTTGAAGAACAGGTTCTGGAACAGGGTCTTGGCGGTCTCGAGCGTGGGCGGATCACCCGGCCGCAGGCGCCGGTAGATCTCCATGATCGCCTCCTCCGGCCCCTGCAGCTTGTCGGCCAGGAGCGTGTTGCGGAGGTACGGCCCGACGTTCAGGTTGTCGATGAACAGGACCTCGACCTTGATCACGCCGCGCTCGCGGAGCTCCTCGAGCTTCTCCTCCGACAGCTCCTCGTTGCACTGGAGCAGCACCTCGCCGGTCGCGTCGTCGATGACGTCCTTGGCCGAGACCTTGCCGGCGATCTCGTCGGCGTCGAGCGGCAGCCGATCGACGTCCGACTCCTGGAGCTTGCGGATCGCACCCTTGGTGAACTTGCGGTTCTTCTTGACCAGGACTTCCTTGGTCTTGGGGTGCTTGATGTCGCGGGTGGCGCGCTGACCGACGAGCAACTCGTAGTTGATCTCGCGGGCGTACTTGCCCTTGCCCTCGATGTGCACGAACTCGGTGTCGTAGAAGTAGTTGAGCAGCTCCTCGGTGGAGTAGCCGAGCGCGCGCAGCAGCACCGTGCCGTACAGCTTGCGGCGGCGATCGATGCGGACGTAGAGGATGTCCTTGTGGTCGAACTCGAAGTCGAGCCACGAGCCGCGGTACGGGATCACGCGGGCGCTGTACAGCAGCTTGCCCGAGCTGTGGGTCTTGCCCTTGTCGTGATCGAAGAACACGCCGGGCGACCGGTGCAGCTGCGAGACGATGACGCGCTCGGTGCCGTTGATGATGAACGTGCCCGAGTCGGTCATCAGCGGGATCTCGCCGAAGTAGACCTCCTGCTCCTTGACGTCACGGATCGACTGGACGCCAGTCTCCTCGTTGACGTCCCACACCACCAGGCGGATCACCACCTTGATGGGCGCGGCGAAGGTCATGCCGCGCGCGCGGCACTCGTCGACGTCGTACTTGGGCTTCTCGAGGTTGTACGACACGAACTCCAGCGAGCTCGTCTCGGAGAAGTCCTTGATCGGGAAGACGCTCTTGAACACGCCCTGGAGGCCGATGTCCTCGCGCCGATCGAGCGCGATATCCATCTGCAGGAACTTGTCGTAGCTCCGCTTCTGGATGTCGATCAGGTTGGGGATCTCGATGACCTGCTTGAGCTTGGCGAAGCTCTTGCGGGCGCGGAAGTTGTTCTGGATGGCAGACGCCATGGACGTGGGTGCCTCTTCCGGGTTGGAGTACAGCGAAGCGAGTGCGAAGCGGTAGCGTGCGGACGAAGACCGACCGAAAACGCGCCGACCGCCCTTGCTCGGATCACCCGCGAGGGGTGCCGAGTGGGCGGCGACAGGCGAAGGTCAGAAGGCGATCGTCAAGACGGCCGAGGATCGAGTCGAGGAAGTCGAGCGACGTGAGCGTGACGCCGAGCGAGCACGGACACGGCAGCGAGCCGAGGAACGAACGCTCCCGGACTCGACGCCGCGTGCGTATAGCACGGAACGCCGCGGAAGTGGCAAGTCGGCCATGCAAGCCGCCATGCCAACTCCGCGCCCGGCGGTAAGTATTCGTTTTGACCGGGATTCGCTGCCGAAGCCCGATCGTGACGCACCCCGCCGGGATCGTCGAACTACTTGACCTCGACCTCGCCGCCGGCGTCCTTGATCTTCTTGGCGATCTCGTCGGCCTCGGCCTTGGGCACGTTGGCCTTGACCTCCTTGGGGGCGCCGTCGACCAGGTCCTTGGCGTCCTTGAGGCCCAGGCCGGTGATCTCGCGGACGACCTTGATGACGTTGATCGGCGAGGCGCCCTTGGCCTTGAGGATGACCGTGAACTCGGTCTGGACCTCGGCGGGCGCGGCGGGGGCGGCCGGGCCGGCGGGGCCGGCGACGGCGACCGGCGCGGCCTTCACGCCCCACTTGTCCTCGAGGGCCTTGGTGAGGTTGACGATGTCCATGACCGTGAGGGTGCTGAGGTAGTCGATGACCTGATCTTGCGTGAGCGACATGAGATGCCTCGGAGGATGCGGGGCCGGCTGGCCCGGTTTGGGTCGGTCGGATGACCGAAGGAACAAGGTCCGGTCAGGCGACCGGTGAGAGACGTCGGGGGGCGCGAGGGACGGCGACGCCGCCCCTCACCAGGGAGTCGATGTGCTTCAGGCGGCACCCTCGAGCGCCCGCTTGCGGGCGTCGAGGACGTACATGAAGTTCTGGGGACCGGCGATGACCGTGCGGACCAGGTCCTGCGGGGCGGCCAGGAAGGTCATGAGCAAGCTGGCGCGGATCTCGTCCTTGCCCGGCATGCGCGACAGCGCGTCGACGCCCTGGGCGTCGAGGACCTTGCCGTCGAAGAAGCCGCCCTTGATCGTGAACTTGGGCTCGTCCTTGGCCCACTTGAGCGCGATCTTGGCCGCGATCTGCGGGGTCTCGTTGGACCAGATCACCGCGGTCGGGCCGACCATGAGCGCGCTCATCGGCTCCATCGAGCCGCCCTTGACGGCGATCTTGACGAGCGAGTTCTTGAGCACGCGGTAGTGGCATCCGTTCTTGCGGAAGTCATCGCGCATCGCGGTGACGACCGGCACGGTCACGCCGCGGTAGTCCGCGATCACGACCGAGGCGACGTTGGCGAATGCCTCTTGGATCTCGCCGAGGATCTCGGCCTTGCCTGCTCTGTCCATGGTGCTTGTCCGTTCTGCAGATGCCGAACCGGGACGGTCGGCGAGTGGCTAGAAAATGCAGCGACCCCTCGATCGGGAGAGCGAGGGGTCGACGGTCGCCCGGGTGGGCGACGGTGCGACGGGACTCGGTCTCCGCGGGACTTGGGGGCGTGCGCCCTGCCCGCTTCTGCGACGTCGTGCGGTCGTATGTGCTGCGTTGTGCGGGTCGATCAGTCCTTGACGACGCCGACGTAGGCGGCGGTGTCGACCTTGATGCCGGGGCCGTGGGTGGTCGAGATCGTGATCGACCGGACGTACGTGCCCTTGGCCGTCGACGGCTTGAGCTTGATGAGCTGATCGAGCAGCGCGCGCAGGTTGACCGCGAGCGCCTCGGGCTGGAACGAGGCCTTGCCGATCGGGGTCTGGATGACGCCCGCCTTCTCGACGCGGAACTCGACGCGGCCGGCCTTGAGCTCCTTGACCGCCTTGGCGACGTCGGCGGTGACCGTGCCGACCTTCGGGTTCGGCATCAGGCCGCGGGGACCGAGGACGCGGCCGATCTTGCCGACCGAGACCATCATGTCCGGGGTCGCGACGAGGGTGTCGAACTCGAACCAGTTCTCGTCCTTGATCTTGTTGATGTACTCGTCGTTGCCGGCGTAGTCGGCACCCGCCTCGAGCGCATCCTTGACCTTCTCGGTCTTGCAGATCACCAGGACGCGCTTGGTCTTGCCGGTGCCCGAGGGCATGACGACCGAGCCGCGGACCATCTGGTCGGCGTACTTGGGGTTCACGCCCAGGCGGACCGCGACGTCGACCGTCTCGTCCCACTTGGTCGAGACCTTGGCCTTGGGGATGATCGCGCAGGCGTCGTCGACCGAGTACTTCTTGGTCGGCTCCCAGCCCTCGATCGCCTTCTTGTATTTCTTACCAGCCATCGTGTCCTCCGGTGGGGCCTGGCTCAACGCCCTCGCGGGCTCCCAGGCTGTGTTCACTCGGTTATCGAAGTACTTCAGGAGCCAGCCCGACATCCGGGCGAGGCAATCAGATCCGTTCGAGGTCACCCGCACGCCACGCTCGGGGCTGTTCGGGTGGGTCCCCCACGCCCGGAGCCGCGCTCCGGGCCGTTTCGGATGGGGGCCCCGGCGCATGCCGGGGGAGGGTTTTTTCGAAAAACCCTCTCGGAATCTCAGTCCACGACCTCGAGGCCCATCGAGCGGGCGGTGCCCATGATGGTCCGCATCGCGGACTCGACCGAGGTGGTGTTGAGATCGGTGAGCTTGTGCTCGGCGATCTCGCGGACCTGCTGGGTCGTGACCTGGCCGACCTTGTTCTTGTTCGGCTCCTTGGAGCCGCTCTCGATCTTGGCCGCCTTCTTGAGCAGGATCGACGCCGGCGGCGTCTTGGTCACGAAGGTGAACGTGCGGTCGGCGTAGGCGGTGATGAGGACCGGGATGATCAGGTCGCCCATCTGCGCGGTGCGGGAGTTGAACTCCTTGCAGAACGCCATGATGTTCAGGCCGTGCTGGCCGAGCGCGGGTCCGACCGGCGGCGAGGGGTTAGCCTTGCCAGCGGGACACTGCAGCTTGATGAGGGCGGTGACCTTCTTCATGACCGTTTACTTTCGCGAGACACCCGGCGCCGAGGGCGATGTTGCCCTGGCCGCTGGGGCCGGCTTTATGCTTTCTCGACCTGGGTGAAGTCAAGCTCGACCGGCGTGGAGCGCCCGAAAATCGAGACCGAGACCTTGACCTTCTGCTTGTCGGCCTTGACCTCTTCGATCTTGGCCGAGAAGTTGGCGAACGGGCCCTCGGTGACGCGGACGTTGTCGCCCACCTCGAACGAGACCTTGGCCCGGGGCTTCTGCTTGCCCTCGGTGACCGTGGTCTGGAGGCCGGTGATCTCGCGCTCGGGCACCGCGGTCGGCTTCATGCCGCCCAGGAAGCCGGTGATCTTCGGGGTGTTCTTGACGAGCGTGAACGTGCGGTCGTCGAGGACCATCTGCACGAACATGTAGCCCGGGAAGAACTTGCGCGTGGTCGTGCGGCGCTGGCCGGCCTTGAGCTCCATGACGCTCTCGGTCGGGACCAGGACCTCGCCGAAGTACTCGGACAGGCCGTTGTTGCGGACGCGCTCGAGGAGCGTCAGCTTGGCCTTGTTCTCGTGACCCGAGTAGGTGTTCACGATGTACCACTTCATCTGCGCAACGAGCGGCGAGGCGCCGGGCGCGGCGTCGGTGGTATCCGCGGGGTTCGACGTCGCGTCAGCCATACACCAGCTCCGTCAGGTTCGACCAGACGAGGTCGAAGACACCGAGGACGAGCGCGGAGATGATCGACATCACGATGACGACGATCGTCGCAGCACGCACTTCCTTGGGGGTTGGCCAGGTGACCTTGCCGAGCTCGGACGCAACCTCGTTGGCGAGGGTGTGGATCCGATCGTGGCGATACAGGACGACCCCGGCCGTGAGGGTGACGACCATGGCACCGACGGTCATCCAGAGTTCACTGGGCGGGGTACCGAAGTACCCCCACAGCCAGTCGATGGTCCATTGCGTGAGATAGAACAGCACGATCCCACCGCATAGGTACATGAGGTGGACGGGCTTGTTGGGGACGTTCTCTTGCTGGGCCACGGGTTGACTCTGGGTCGTTTGAGAGGCGTCGTCGACTCGCTAGTCGGGCAGGTACGTGGCAGGGGAGACAGGACTTGAACCTGCAGCCCTCCGCTTTGGAGACGGATGCTCTACCGTTGAGCTACTCCCCTAGAAACTCGTGATCTCGTAGTCTTGGATGCCTGGTGGGATCGGGTGGGCAAGGCGAGGGCGGTCGAGACGGAAGCGGACGTGTACATCAACTGCTACACACGAGCAAGGGGCGATCCGAAAAATCGAACATCTGCGGGGGGGTTGCGATCGTTCGGGTACCAGATCTACCCCCGCCCCGCCCTGCGGTTTTCCGCCGCTGCCACTGCCGAATCCGGATCCGGATCCGGGTAGGAGTCGGGGCCCGGGATCGGCCCGCGGTCCCGGATGCCGGAGCCGGGGCCGGAGCCGGAGCCGGAGCCGGACCCGGAGCCGGACCCGGAGCCGGACCGGAGCCGGACCCGGAGCGGACCGGGGCCGGACCCGGAGCCGGACCCGGGCCGGACCGGCCCGCCGGCCGGAGCCGGACCCGGAGCCGGACCCGGAGCGGCCAGCCGGACCCGGAGCCGGACCGGAGCCGGAGGCCGGAGCCGGGCCGGACGGACCCGGAGGCCGGGCGGAGCCGAGCGGAGGCGGCGCCTCGAAGGGCGCCCAAAGGAACTGGAGGCCGGCGGCGGATCTTGTACCGGCTTCGGCGATGGACCACTTGCCCGTGGAGCGCCTCCCCCCGACGCCAGCCGGAGTTCGCAACGCCTCCCGAAACGACGAACAGCCCGGAGTCGCCTCCGGGCTGTCGCTCATCGAGCCTGGGGGCGGCCCAGCGTTACTCGGTGATCTTGGTGACGACGCCGGCGCCGACGGTCTTGCCGCCCTCGCGGATGGCGAACCGGAGGCCGTCCTCGCACGCGATCTTGGTGATCAGCTCGACGTTGACCTTGATGTTGTCGCCGGGCATGACCATCTCGATGCCCTCCGGCAGCTTGACGATGCCCGTCACGTCGGTCGTGCGGAAGTAGAACTGCGGGCGGTAGCCGTTGAAGAACGGCTTGTGACGCCCGCCCTCTTCCTTCTTGAGGACGTAGATCTCGGCCTCGAACTTCGGTGTGCGGCAGGATCGAGCCCGGCTTGCACAGCACCATGCCGCGCTCGATGTCCTCGCGCTTGAGGCCGCGCAGCAGCAGGCCGACGTTGTCGCCCGCCTGGCCCTCGTCGAGCAGCTTCCGGAACATCTCGACGCCCGTGCACGTCGTCGACTTGGTGTCGCCGAAGCCCACCACCTCGATGTTCTCGCCGACCTTGACGATGCCGCGCTCGATGCGGCCCGTGCCGACCGTGCCGCGGCCCTTGATCGAGAACACGTCCTCGACCGGCATCAGGAACGGCTTGTCGACTTCGCGCTTGGGCTCGACGATGAACGAGTCACACGCCTCGAGCAGCTTGTCGATCGACGGCGTCCCGAGGTCCGACTTGTCGCCCTCGAGCGCCTTGAGCGCCGAGCCGCGGATGATCGGCGTCGTGTCGCCGGGGAACTGGTACTTGCTCAGCAGCTCGCGCAGCTCCATCTCGACCAGGTCGAGCAGCTCTTCGTCGCCCTTGGCGATCATGTCGCACTTGTTCAGGAACACCACGATCGCCGGCACGTTCACCTGGCGGCCGAGCAGCACGTGCTCGCGGGTCTGCGGCATCGGACCGTCGGGCGCCGAGACCACCAGGATCGCGCCGTCCATCTGCGCCGCACCCGTGATCATGTTCTTGATGTAGTCCGCGTGGCCCGGGCAGTCGACGTGCGCGTAGTGCCGCTTGTCCGACTCGTACTCGACGTGCGCCGTCGCGATCGTGATGCCGCGCGCCTTCTCCTCGGGCGCCTTGTCGATCTGATCGAACGCCGTGAACTTCGCCAGGCCCTTGGTCGACTGGGTCTTGGTAATCGCCGCCGTCAACGTGGTCTTGCCGTGGTCGACGTGGCCGATCGTCCCGATGTTGACGTGCGGCTTGTTGCGGACGAATTTTTCCTTGGACATGGCGGCGTGCTCCTCAGGCGCTCGGTGGCTATCAGGTTCTGGTGACGATCGAGGGTGGTCGCGATCTGTCGCGGTTGCTCGAGCCCTCAGTGAGAATTGAACTCACGACCCCTTCCTTACCAAGGAAGTGCACTGCCACTGTGCTATGAGGGCTGGTTTTCGTTAGCGGATTTCGTTGGTCGGACTCGGAGCGGGCGATGGGATTTGAACCCACGACATCCAGCTTGGAAGGCTGGAGCTCTACCGCTGAGCTACACCCGCGGGGCCGTGGTTACCCAGGGGCCAGTGGAGGGGGAAGGATTCGAACCTTCGAAGGCGTGGAGCCGGCAGATTTACAGTCTGCTCCCTTTGGCCACTCGGGAACCCCTCCTTGTCGAGACGTGATGCTTGGTGCTACCTCGTGAGAGCTGGCGGTGGGACTCGAACCCGCGACCTCCTGATTACAAGTCAGGTGCTCTACCGGTTGAGCTACGCCAGCGGAAACGTTGCTGATTCGCAGGTGCGGTGGCCTTGGGAGCCACAGCCGCCGTTGTATAGGCGAGGTCGTCCGGCAAGTCAACGGCGCTGCGCGGTATTTCTGCGACCTTGGCGGCGGAAGGATCTCTCACGCGCCCGCTTATATAGCCGCGGAGCGCGCGCTTATATATACGCGCGCGGGCCGATCGGCGGGCGCCTGGCCCCGCGCTGGCGCATGCTGGCGAACCTTCCGCCGGGTCGTTGAGATCCCAAGACGTTGCAGCGCTACGGCGCCGGCGGCACGACCGCGCTCATCTCACCCCGGGCCTCGCGGGCCAGGATCGTCGCGACCTGGATCGAGCGGGTCTTGGACGCCTCGCTCCAGGCGTTGCTGACCCCGTAGGCCCCGGCCAGGCGGACGTTCATCTGGTGGCCGTCGAACGCGGTCGTCAGGTGACGCCGCACGCGATCGTGGACCTCGGTCGTGTAGTAGGTGCGCGCCGCCGGGTCGAGGCCGTCGGGGTACGGCGAGGTCACCGCGGTCTGCCACAGCTCGAAGAAGATCTGCGACATCTGGTAGCCGGACGCGAGGGCCCAGTACGGATCCTGGAGCTCGAGGGCCTCGCGCCACTGATCGTACGCGGCGGCGGCCAGCGCCTCCTTCTGGACGAGGTCGGCCTTGAGCTCGTCGAGCGCGGTGCGCAGCTTGACCGCGGCGAACGCGCGGTGCCGGAGCTCGGCCAGGTAGTAGTGCGCCATCGCGATGTAGTAGCGGTCGTCGATCCGGATCGCGCGGTTCCACGTGGCGATCGCGGCCTTGAGGCTGGCCTCGGCCTCGGGCGCCTGGCCCTGCTCCATCAGCACGTAGCCGCGCCGGGCCTGGGCCTCGAGCCGGTCGGCGTGGCCGAGGTCGGCGCGCAGCAGGATCTCGCCGAGCGTGCCGTCGGCGCCGCGCCAGTCCTGCCGCTCGGCCTGGAGCCCGGCGATGCGCAGGTGTGCGTCGAGCGACTCGCGGCCGGTCGGGAAGTGCGTGACCACGTCGCGGTAGCTGGTGATCGCCGAGGTGGTGTCGCCGAGGCCCTCGTAGACCACGCCGACGTAGTAGAGCGCCGACGGGGCCAGGCGCGACGCCGGGAACTCGGCGGCGAGCCGGCGGAACACCGCGATGGCCTCGACCGGCCGCCCCGCGGCGAGCGCGGCGCGGCCCTCGTCGAGCAGCGTCGACGGCGCCACCGCGTCGATGGTCTCGTCGCCGCCCGGATCGCGCGACACGACCAGCTTGATCTCCTCGAGGTCGTAGACCTTGCCGGCGCCAGTGCCGGGGCGCGCGCTGGGATCCCCGACCGCGGCCTTGATGGGCGTGGCGGCGGCGAGGTCGCTGTCGGGCGAGCGCTCGGAGGAGGCCTGGGTGGAGTCAGGAGGGCGCG
The DNA here is from genome assembly GCA_016717005.1 of Myxococcales bacterium. Taxonomy (NCBI): domain Bacteria; kingdom Pseudomonadati; phylum Myxococcota; class Myxococcia; order Myxococcales; species Myxococcales bacterium. Next base: position 182,050 of record JADJUF010000021.1, read on the forward strand.
GCGCGGCGGGATGGGCGCGGCCGCCGCATCCGACCAGCGTGGCCACGGTGAGCAGGGCGAGGCGCGCGAGGGTTCGGGTCACCCTTCTATAGACGCACGATCGGCCCCGGCGATGTAGCGGTCCCGGCGATCCGTGATCGACGTCGCGATCCGGGGACTTAGGGCCCACGCGTGAACAACTCGGTCGGTCTCGCGGCCGATCCATCCCGGCTGGCTGCGTTGCCGGCTCCGGTCCTCGGGTCACGTCCAACGAGGACGCTCCCCTCCGGTCCTCGCGGTCGCCTTGCCATCCGGGCGCCTCGTCCGCGATCCTCGATCGACTTGTTCACGCGCGGGCCCTTACGCGCGCTCACCCGCGCTGGCCGACGACCTTGACCAGGACGTGGCGGTTGCGGGGTCCGTCGAACTCGCAGAAGTAGATGGCCTGCCAGGGGCCGATGACCGGCTTGCCGGCCTCGACCACCAGCGCCAGCGACACGCCGATCAAGCTCGACTTGACGTGCGCGTCGGCGTTGGTCGCGGCGCTGACCGCGCCGGCGCCGTGCGGGACCGCGTGGGTCAGGTGCGCGAGCACCGCGGCGCGCACCTGCGGGTCGCTGTTCTCCTGGATCGTCAGGCCCGCGGTGGTGTGCTTGCAGAACACCACGGCGATGCCGTCGTCGACGCCGCTGCGCCGGACGGCCGCGCGCACCAGCGCGGTGATGTCGACGGTCTCGCTGCGGGTCGTCGTGCGCACGTCGATGACTTCGGTGGCCGCCATGATCGAGTCGTAACACGACCCGATGTGCGTGCGCTTTTGCTTGACGGCGCGTTGTCACACCGGTTTGCTACAAGTCCAACGTCGGCGCGTGCGCGAACCACTTCCGGTCGTCGCCGCTCGATGCGAAGGCCAGGTCGCTCTCCGATGAAGGTCGCGTTCACTCACAACCTCCGGCTCACCGACGTCCGCCACTCCGAGAAGGAGGCCGAGTTCGACAGCGTCGACACGGTGAACGCCATCGCGACCGCGATCGAGGCCGCCGGCCACGAGGTCGAGAAGGTCGAGGTGTCGGGCCCGGCCTCGACCCTGCTCGAGCGGCTCGAGGCCATCGACCCCGACCTCATCTTCAACACCGCCGAGGGCCAGCAGGGCAAGCTGCGCGAGGCGCTGTACCCGGCCCTGTTCGAGGAGCTCGGCATCCCCTACACCGGGTCCGACGCGTACGCCAACGCGGTGACGCTCGACAAGTGGATGACCAAGCTGCTGGTCGGCCGGGCCGGCGTCGACACGCCGCGGGCGTGCCTGGTCAACCCGCGCAACTTCGACGCGGTCGTCGAGCGCGGCCCCGGGTTGTCGTTCCCGGTGATCGTCAAGCCCAACCACGAGGGCTCGAGCAAGGGCATCTACACCGGCGGCCCCGGCGCGGCGGGCCGCGACGGCTCGGTCGTGCGCGAGGCCAAGGATCTCGGCGCGGTGCTCAAGGCGGCCCTGCGCAGCTACCCCGACGGCGTCCTGGTCGAGGAGTACGTCGAGGGCACCGACATCCTGATCGGCTACATCGAGGGCGTCGGCCACGACGCCGGCATCCTGGCGCCGGTCGAGCTCCTGCTCGAGACCACCGCCGACCGCCCCTACAACGTCTGGGACTACCGGCTCAAGAACGTCGAGCCCGGCAAGGTCTCGTTCCGGTGCCCGGCCGGCATCCCCCGCGACATCGCCGCGCGCCTGCGCACGATCTCGATCGAGGTCATCCGCACGCTCGGGATGCGCGACATCGCGCGCCTCGACTTCCGGGTCGCGCCCGACGGCCGCATCTACTTCCTCGAGGCCAACGCCATCCCGTCGCTGGCGCCGAGCGCGGCGCTGTTCGTGGCGACCTCGCAGCTCGGCATGGGCTACGGCCAGACCATCGCGTCGATCCTCAACTCGGCGGCGCTGCGCTCGGGCCTGGCCACGGCCAGCCAGCTCGGCGTCTCGCGCCGGACCAGCCGGGTCCAGCCGATCCGCGTCGGCTTCACCTACAACGTCAAGCGCGACCACGACGGCGACGACGAGGCCGAGTGGGATCCGCCCGAGACGATCATCGCGATCGCCAACGCGCTGGCCCGCCAGGGCCACATCGTCGTGCACCTCGAGGCCACGCCCGACCTGCCGCGGGTGCTGGCCGAGGCCGACGTCGACCTGATCTTCAACATCGCCGAGGGCGTCGAGGGCCGCAACCGCGAGGCCCAGGTGCCGGCGCTGTGCGAGCTGCTCGGCGTGCCGTACACCGGCTCGGACTCGGCGACCCTGGCCATCGCGCTCGACAAGGCGCTGGCCAAGAAGGTGCTGCTGCAGCACGACATCCTGACGCCGAAGTTCCAGCTGATGGAGTCGCCGCGCGAGCGCCTGTCGCCGGACATGAAGTTCCCGCTGATCGTCAAGCCCAACGCCGAGGGCTCGAGCAAGGGCATCGGCGCGACCAGCGTGGTCGACACCGAGGAGGAGCTCCGCGCCGCCGTCAAGGTGTGCGTCGAGCGCTACCGCCAGCCGGCGCTGATCGAGGAGTACATCGCCGGCCGCGAGTTCACCGTCGGCCTGCTCGGCGACAAGCGCCCGCGGGTGCTGCCGCCGATGGAGATCAAGTTCAAGAAGAACACCGAGCGGCCGGTCTACAACTACGAGGTCAAGCAGGAGTGGGAGGAGCACGTCTTCTACGAGTGCCCCGCCAAGCTGACCGACGCCGAGCAGAAGGCGATGGAGAAGATCGCCCGCGCGACCTTCTGGGCGCTCGACTGCCGTGACGTCGCCCGCGTCGACCTGCGCATGGACGCCGACGGCCGCATCTACGTGCTCGAGGTCAACCCCCTGCCCGGCCTGACCCCGGGCTACTCCGACCTCGTGCTGATCGCCCAGGCCATCGGCATCCAGTACGACCAGCTCATCGCCGAGATCATGGCCGGCGGCCTGCGCCGCATGCGCGAGAAGCGCCGCGAGGAGCGCGAGAGCGACAAGAAGGAGGCGGCCAAGGCCGCCGCCGACAACGTCGCCGCGAAGTACGAGAAGGCCGCCGAGAAGGCGCTCGACAAGGCCGCCAAGCGGATGCCGCGGCCGCCGGTGGTGCGCCCGGGCGACAGCGCCCCGCTGACGCAGTCGTCCGACGGCGACTCCGAGCGCACCGTGGTCGCCGTGGCGCCGCCGCCGACGACGCACTAGTATTGATCTCTGCACCCGGTGCGTGGTGCGCGAGGGATGTGGTCTCTACCGGGCGGGGTGCCGTGGGGCGTGAGCGTGGCGTTATTTCCCGGAGCGTCGGCGCGTGGGCGCCGGCGGATTTCGGATTTCGGATTTCGGATTTCGGATTTCGGATTTCGGATTTCGGATTTCGGATTTCGGATTTCGGATTTCGGATTTCGGATTTCGGATCCGGGTGCGGGGTCCGACTCCGGGTCCGGGTCCGGGTCCGGGTCCGGTTCCGGGTCCGGGTGCGGCTCCGGCTCCGGTTCCGGCTCCGGGTCCGGCTCCGGGTCCGGGTGCGGCTCCGGCTCCGGTTCCGGGTCCGGATCCGGGTTTGGGTTTGGGTTGGTCCGGCTCCGGCTCCGGCTCCGGGTGCGGTTCCGGGTGCGGGGGCGGCGCTGGCGCTGGTTGAGGGTAGGATGAGCGGGTGCGCATCGGCACTCGCATCACGGTCGCGACGGCGCTGTCGGTGACGCTGACCCTGTCGGTGTACGCGGCGTTCGAGGTCCGCGCGCGCGCGGACTCGCGCCAGCGGGCGATCGAGCGCGAGGCGCGGTCGACGGCGCTGGCCCTGCGGACCACGCTCGAGACCCTGGGCGGCGACATCGATCACGTCGATCCCATCCGCCTGACCCGCGATCTGGGACGCGAGTTCGGGCGCAGCGGCACCGGCTGGCGCGTCACGATCGTCCCGACCGACGCGCCGGCCGCGCCGGCCAGCCCGGCCGCGACCCGACCGACGCTGTCGCCGACCCAGGCCCGGCGGCTGGCGGCGCTGAGCGCGGCGCCCCAGCTGGCGCTGCTCGAGCGCGAGCGCGGCGAGCTGGTCCTGGCGCTCCCGCTGCGGGCTCAGTCGGCGCGCGGCGTCGAGGTGACCGGCATGCTCGAGCTGGCGCGCCCGATCGCCCAGCTCGACGCGGCCTGGACCGACGACCTGTGGCGCGCGGTCGGGTGGGTGGTCGTGATCACCGCGCTCACGACGACGGCGGTGTTCCTGCTGACGCGCAGCCTGATGACGCGGCCGATGGCCAAGCTCCTCGGCGGCGTCGACGAGGTCGCCCGCGGCGACCTGTCGCACGCGCTCCTGTCCGAGCGCGACGACGAGATCGGCGCGATCGCGGCCCGCTTCAACGACATGACGTTCTCGCTGCGCGAGTCCCGCGCCGAGACCCAGCGCTCGGCCGACGCGAAGCACACGCTCGAGCAGCGGCTGGCCCACACCGAGAAGCTCGCGACGATCGGCCAGATCGCCGCCGAGATCGCGCACGAGGTCGGCACGCCCCTCAACGTCATCGCCGGCCGCGCCCGCGCGACCCACAAGAAGATCGGCGACCCCGAGGCGGTGGCCAAGAACGTGACGATCATCGAGGAGCAGACCGCGCGGATCACGCGCATCATCCAGCGGCTCCTGGACTTCGCGCGGCGCCGGGTCGGGCCGCCGGGCATGACGCGGGTGAGCCTCAACGAGATCTCGCTGACGACGATGGAGCTGCTGGGCAGCCAGTTCGCCGCCGCCAAGGTCAAGACCCGGCTGGTCCGCGCCGACGGCCTGCCGATGGTGCTCGCCGACAGCGATCGCATCCAGCAGGTGCTGCTCAACCTGCTGATCAACGCCATCCAGGCCATGCCCGACGGCGGCGCGGTCGCGGTCGAGACCTCGACCATCACCCGGCAGCGGCCCGGGCTCGAGCTGGCGCCGGAGCAGGCGTTCGTCCGGATCGAGGTCGCGGACACCGGCCCCGGCATCCCGCCCGAGCGCCGCGACAAGATCTTCGAGCCGTTCTACACCTCCAAGGACGGCCAGGGCGGCACCGGCCTCGGGCTCGCCGTGTGCGCGGGCATCGTCAAGGAGCACGACGGCTGGATCGAGGTCGACGACGCCTCCACCGGGGGCGCCGTGTTCCGGATGCTGCTGCCGGCCGCGGCCAGCGAGCGCGCGCGGACCGAGGCCTGACCGCGACGGCGAGGCGGTTGTGCGGTAGCGTGGGCGCCATGGCGGATGTGCCGGCCACGATCCTGGTCGTCGAGGACGACGACGCCATGCGCGAGCTCCTCACCGAGGAGCTGGCCGACGCCGGCTACCGCGTGCGCGCCGCCAACGGCGGCTCCGCCGGGCTCGAGGCCGCGCGCAGCGAGCCGGTCGATCTGATCATCACCGACCTGCGCATGCCCGATCTCGACGGGTTCGATCTGATCCGCGACGTCGGCGCGCTCCCCGATCCGCCGCACATCATCATGATCACGGCGTTCGGTTCGATCGAGACCGCGATCAAGGCGGTCAAGCTGGGCGCGTACGACTACATCACCAAGCCGTTCGAGCTCGAGGAGCTGATCCTGCTCGCGGGCAAGGCGCTGTCGGAGCGGTCGCTGCGCCGGCAGGTGGCGCGGCTGCAGCGCGAGGTCGAGCGCCAGTACGGGTTCGAGAACGTGGTGTCGCGGTCCGAGGCGATGAAGGAGATCCTGGGGCTGGTCAGCCGCATCGCCAGCTCGACCGCGTCGGTGCTGATCACCGGCGAGAGCGGCACCGGCAAGGAGCTGATCGCGCGCGCCATCCACTACAACTCGCCGCGGGCCAAGGCGCCGTTCGTCGCGGTCAACCTGGCGGCCGTGCCCGAGACGCTGATCGAGAGCGAGCTGTTCGGCCACAAGCGCGGCGCGTTCACCGACGCCCGCGCCGATCGGCTGGGGCTGTTCGCCGAGGCCGACACCGGCTCGATCTTCCTCGACGAGATCGGCGAGCTGGCGCTGCCGCTGCAGGCCAAGCTGCTGCGCGTGCTCCAGGAGCACGAGATCCGCCCGCTGGGCGGCACCAAGACCCAGCGGATCGACGTGCGCATCATCGCCGCGACCAACCGCAACCTCGAGGGCATGCTCGTCGACGGCAGCTTCCGCGAGGATCTCTACTACCGGCTCAACGTCATCGGGCTCGACCTGCCGCCGCTCCGGGCCCGGCCCGAGGACGTGATGCCGCTGGCCGAGCGCTACCTGGCGCAGCTCGGGGCCCGCTCGACGCCGCCGCGGCGCCTGACGCTGGCGCCCGAGGCCCAGCAGATCCTGCTCGGGTACGCCTGGCCCGGCAACGTGCGCGAGCTCCACAACGTGCTCGAGCGCGGGGCGGCGCTGTGTCGCGCCGAGGTCATCGGCGCCGACGATCTGCCGGGCCACGTCCGCGAGCGCAAGCCCGGCGACTTCCTGGCCGCGGCGGTGGCCCGCCACATGACCGTGGCCGACCTCGAGCGCGAGTACATCGAGCGCGTGCTCGAGGACGAGGGCGGCAACAAGACCCGGGCGGCGCAGCGGCTCGGGCTCGATCGCAAGACCCTGTACCGTAAGCTCGAGGAGTACGCCCGCCAGGACGGCGCGCTCGCCGCCGCGCGGGCGCCGACCGGCGACGGCGACGCGTAGCCGCGCCCCGATCGGCCACGGCGCGCCGCTCAGCGCAGGCGCGCAGCCAGGCAGCCCCGGCGCGCGAGGACGGGCACCAGCAGCCACGCCAGCAGGCCGGCGCCGAGCGCGATCACGAGCCGCGGCAGCCACGGCGGCGACGGCTCGTCGTCGATCGCGACCACCCGCGCGCGCAGGCCGGCCGGCAGCGGCGCCGCGTCGCCACCGCCGCCGAGCGAGGCCACGAGCGCCTCGGCCTCGTCGCGCTGGGCCTGGGGCGAGCCGACGCTCATCGTCACGACCGCGCGCCCGCCAGGGATCGCGCTCATCACGACCGGCGCCGAGGCCACGACGTCGTCGCGCACGATCGCCAGCTTGGCGCCGGTCCGGCTGGCGGTCGCCTCGCCGAAGGCCCGGCCGCCGGCGCGGGTGAAGTCGAGCTGGACCTGCGGTCGGCTCGTGTAGGGATCGACGCCGATCGACGCCTCGGCGACGTCGGCCTGGGTAAGGATCGTCGCGCGCTCGACCAGGTAGGTCCGGACGTACGGGCTCCGGCTGCGATCGTCGTCCGGTGGCTGGATGTCCTCGAACATCAGCTCGAGGTCGGGCGACACCGGCAGATCGGCGGCGTCGCGGGCCAGCGCGTCGAGGACCGCCTGGCGATCGTCGCCGCGCAGGTAGTAGTCATCGGTCGAGCCGTCGGGACCGGACCAGTGGTCGATCTCGGCGCGCACGCCGCCGGGCCGGACGCCGTCGCGGAACCGCGCGTACCAGGCCCGCGCGACCTCGGTGTCGGCCGCGACCCAGCGGAACGCCAGCGAGCCGCGCTGATCGAGCGCGCGCGCGACGCGCTCGGCGTCGCTCCGGCGGACGCCGCCGACCCTGACCTCGACCACGAGGCCGGGCTCGCCCGAGCCGGCCAGCTCGATCGTCAGCGGATGACCGCGCAGGCGGGCGCGCCAGGTGGCCTCGAGGTCGCCGAGGGCCACGTCGGGCGCGATGGCCACCTCGACGCGCACGCTGGCGTCCTCGCCGGCGACGATGCGCTCGGCGCGCAACGCGATCGTCGCGCCCAGGGCCACGGCCGCCACCGCCAGCGCCACCGCCGCGCGCCGGATCATCGCCGGCCCTCGAGGTGATCGCGCAGGCGCCGCAGCCCGAGCTCGGTCTTGCCGTCCTCGAGCTCGCCGGCGACGCCCGCCGCGATCGCGCGATCGAGCGGCCACCACGCGGTCTCGGCGCCCTCCTCCATCGGCGAGCCGTCGCCGCCCAGCGCCTGCTGCGCGCCGGGCTCGACCTCGGCCGCGACGAAGTAGTACTTCTCGGGCATCGAGCCCGGGCTCGGGTAGACGCCAGCGCCCAGCACGACCAGCGCGGCGGGCGCGATCGCGAAGCCGCCCTCCTCGTGGGCCTCGGCCGCGGCCCGAGCCAGGAGGCCGGCGCGGCCGTGATCGTCGACCTCGACGATGCCCGCCGGCAGCTCGACCAGCCAGCCGTCGGTGCGGCGATCGGGCACGGGCGCGCGGCCCGGGTCGCGGCCGAACGCCAGCGCCGGCCGCATGCCGACGCGCAAGAGCACCTGCACCGCGCCGGCGGCGTCGCGGTGCCACAGCAGGATCACCACCGCGTCCTGAGCGTAGGGACGCTGCACGAAGTCGCACACGTAGCCCGCCGAGCGCGAGCCGTCGGCGCGACGGTTGTGCATGCGCAGCCGTCGGATGGTCAGGAACCCACCCTGCCCCACCACCTCATCGTGATCGATCTCGAACCGGACGTCGCCCATGCGGGGATGCTACCCGCGCGCCGCGCCCGACCCCAGGGCGCGCCGGCGCGGATCCCGGTCCGCCGCGCGCGTCGTGGTCAGGGCGCGAGCGCGAAGCAGTAGATCGCGCCCCAGCCACCGCCCGCGCCGACGGTGTCGCCGGTGCCGGGGCCGTTCTGCACCAGGTTCACGCCCGGCGCACAGCCGCGGACCCGGTGCGCGGTGATCCAGTTCATGCCGCTCATCGCCGGCCAGGCGTGGCCGCACCGCACCAGGTTCTCGGAGCCGGGGCCGACGGTCGGCGCGCGCATCGCGATCACGGCGTCAATGGGCCGCTTCGCGCCGCGTGCTCCATCGCGTTCGCGTCCGAGATGCGTTAGGTTCCGGCCATGTGTGAGGGCGCGTCGTGACGACCGTGGCCGACAACGTGGCGCGCTGGGATGGCCAGCGGCGGGGCTTCTACGAGGTCTGGTTCGTGACCTGGAACGATCCGGTCACCCACGACGGCTACTGGCTGCGCTACGTCATCGAGGCGCCGCTGGCCGAGGTCGGCGAACCGTACGCGCAGATGTGGTTCGCGCGGCTGTGCGCGCGCGATCCGGCGCGCTCGTTCGGCATCAACCGGCGCTACCCGATCCAGTCGCTGGTCACCGGCGCCGACCCGTTCGCGGTGGCGATCGGCCCGTCGCGCCTGGGCCACGACCACGCCCGAGGCGCGCTGTCGGGCGACGGCCACGCGGTCGAGTGGGACCTGACCTGGACGCCCGGGGTCGCCACGCTGCACCAGCTGCCCGACGTGATGTACCGGCGCGGCGGCCTGGGCGAGACCACCGTGCACTCGCCCAACGTCGACGTGCCGATCTCCGGCGCGCTGGTCATCGACGGCGAGCGCTTCCCGCTCGACGCGGCCCGCGGTGGCCAGACCCACCTCTGGGGCACCAAGCACGCGGCGTCGTGGGCCTGGGGCCACTGCAACGCGTTCGACGATCGCCCGGGCGCCGCGCTCGAGGTGCTGCACGCGAAGCTGCGCCGCAAGGGCGTCAACCTGCCGCCGCTGACGGTCGCGGTGCTGCGCCTGCCCGGCGAGGATCTGGCGCTCAACCGGTTCGATCAGGCGCTGTGGTCGGGACCGGCCGAGCTGGCGACCGGACGGTTCCGGTGGCGGGCCGGCGGCCTGCTGGCCCGGGTCGAGGGCGAGTTCTCGTGCGCGCCGGCGGACCTCGTGCGCGCGCACTACCACGACCCCGACGGCGAGGAGCGCTGGAACCACTTCACCGCGCTGGGCGACCTGCGCCTGACGGTGTCGCGGCGGGTCCGCGGCCGCTGGCAGGTCACCGAGCGGCTGACCTCGGCGCGCCGGGCGGCCTTCGAGATCGCCGGCCCGACCCCGGATCCGGCGGTCACCTGCGAGCACGTCGCGGTGTCGTGACCGCTTGAGTCGTGCAGTAGTGTAGGATGCGCGCCGTGGCAGGCCTTCGCACTCCGCTCTACGACGCCCACCGCGCCCTCGGCGCACGCATGATCGACTTCGGCGGCTGGGACATGCCGGTGTCCTACCCGGCCGGGACGATCAAGGAGCACAAGGCGGTGCGCGAGGCCGCCGGGCTGTTCGACGTCTCGCACATGGGCGAGGCGTTCCTGCGCGGCCCCGGCGCGACCGCAGCGGTCCAGCGCCTGACCACCAACGACGTCGGCGGCGCGCCGGTCGGCAAGGCGGTCTACACGCTGCTGTGCCGGCCCGACGGCGGCATCGTCGACGACTGCATCTTCTACAAGCGCGCCGAGGACGAGTACTTCGTCATCATCAACGCGTCGAACCGCCACAAGGACGTGGCGTGGATGCGCGAGCAGGTCGCGGGCGCGTGCGAGCTCGAGGACGTCAGCGACGCGACCGCGCTGATCGCGGTCCAGGGCCCGACCGCCGCCGCGATCGTCGATCGCCTCGCCGGCGGCGCGCTGGCCGACGTGATCACGTTCGGCTTCAAGGACGCGACGGTCGCGGGCGTGGCCGCGGTCGCCGCGCGCACCGGCTACACCGGCGAGGACGGCTACGAGCTGGCCTGCGCCAACGCCGACGCGCCGGCGCTGTGGGCGGCGTTGATCGACGCGGGCGTGCAGCCGTGTGGCCTGGGCGCGCGCGACAGCCTGCGGCTCGAGTCGCGGCTGCCGCTGTACGGCAACGATCTCGACGACACGACCTCGCCGCTCGAGGCCGGCCTGGGCTGGGCGGTCAAGCTCGACCGGCCCTGGGTGCAGGCCGGCGGTGACTTCCTCGGCCGGGCCGCGCTGGTCGCGCAGAAGGCCGCGGGCCTGACCCGCCAGCTCACCGGATTCCGGATCGAGGACCGCGCGATCGCCCGCCACGGCTACGCGGTGCTCGATCGCACCAAGCCCGAGGGCGCGCAGGTGATCGGCGCGGTCACCAGCGGCGGCCCCGGCATCTCGATCACCGGCGCCATCGGCCTGGCCTACCTGCCGCCGGCCTACGCCGCCGCCGGCACCGCGCTCACGATCGACTGCCGCGGCAAGGACGTGGCCGCGACCGTGGTCAAGGGCAAGTTCTACAAGCGCGCCTGACCGCGCGCCGCGTCGTCGTTCCTGGGCCCCGAACTCTCACCGGCACAACCGCGAGCACACCGATGTCCAACGTCCCGAGCGATCTCCGCTACACCGCCGACCACGAGTGGCTGCGCCCGACCGGCGCGTCCTTCGCCGTCGGCATCACCGCCTTCGCCGTCGAGCAGCTCGGCGACATCACGCTGGTCGACCTGCCCAAGGAGGGCGACGTCGTGACCAAGGGCCAGCGTTTCGGCACGATCGAGAGCGTCAAGTCGGTGTCCGACCTGTACGCGCCGATCTCCGGCAAGGTCACCAAGATCAACGCCGCGGTCAAGGACGCGCCCGAGCAGGTCAACGCCGATTGCTACGCGGCGTGGATGATCGAGCTCGAGGCCAGCGACCCCACCGAGGTCGAGGCGCTGCTGACGCCCGACGCGTACGCCGCGACGCTCGGCTAGCCCGACACCGGCCCAGCCCCGACGCGCGGGCAGCCCGTCACCGGCGCGGCCCGAGGCCGCGACGCTCGGCTAGGCCCGACGCCGGCACCGTGGACCCGCGCGTGGGAGGACCGGCACCGGCGCAGCGCCGCCACGCTCGGCCAGCCGTCCCGGGCACAGCCCGGACCCACGCTCGGCACGACCGTCACCGGAACAGCTGCCACTCGGTGCGGACGCCACCGACCTCGAGGTGGAAGCCGAACACGAACGTGATGCGCCCGTCGCCGCCGATCAAGGCCGCCGGCGGGTTGGCGAACGGCTGCGCCGTCTCGAAGGCGCGCACCGCCTCGTCATCGAGGACGTCGACCCCCGACGGCTCGACCACGACGATCTGCGCCACCGCGCCGGTCGGCGTCAGGCTGACGCGCAGGCGCGTGACCCGGGTCTTGACCCCGTAGACCGCGCCGGTCGGATCGTGGCGGCGCCACAGCTCGATCGGGTGCCACTGCTGATGGACCGCGCGCTTGAGCCGGTTGAAGAACGACGCGTGCACCCACTGCCGCGCGTTGAGCGCGGTCTCGTCGCCGTCGGCCACGTCGACGGCGTCGACCGAGCCGCCGCCGAGCGCGCGCTCGAGCAGCTCACGGCGCGGACGCAGATCGAGCGGGGCCCCGGCCCGGCCGCCGTCGCCGCCGTCGCCGTCGCCGCCGCCGTGCTCCGCGACCGCCGCGGTCGCCGCGCGCGCGAACGCGCCGTCGCCGCGCCGCGGGGCCAGGCCATCGCCGGGCGCCGCGCGCGCGCCGTCGAGCACGCCCTGGCGGCGGGCCTCCTGCACTAGCGCGGCCGGCGTCATCGCGCCCGGCGTGGCCGCGGCGCCGCGGCTGCCCGGTCGCCCCGCGGCGCTGGGCGCGGCGGGCTCCGGCGGTAGCTCGTCGAGCGCCGGGTGATCGGCGCCGGCGGCGGCGCGCCGGGTGATCGGCGCGCGATCGGACCCGCGCGCGACGGTCTCGCGCGCGACGGTCACGTCGTACTCCGACACGAACCGGGCGCGCTCCGGCGCCAGCTCGAGGTCGGGGCGGGCCTGCTCGATCACCTGGGCGTCGGGTCGCGGTCGGTTGACCGTCCGCTCGACCTCGGCCGCGTGCTCGGCGGCGCGCTCGGCCTGGGCCTGCTCGAACGCGCGCTGGGCCTCGGGCGTGACGCTCGCCAGGAGCGGCTCGGGATCGATCTGGGCCAGCTCCGCGGGGTCGAAGGTCGCCAGCTCGACCGGCACCGCCGCCAGCGTGCGCGCGTGGCACGACGCCAGATCGCTGCGCAGCCGCACGTCGAGCTCGGCCAGGCATCGCCGCCCGTCGTCGATCCACGGCGCGGCGCACGCGAGCACGGCCACGCTCGCCGCCAGGAGCGCGCGGCCATCGCACGACGGCGCGAGCGGCGCCAGGTCGACCGCGCGCCCGCGACCGCCGCCGAGCCCGCCCCAGCCGCCGATCTCGACCACGGTGGCCGCGCCCAGCACCGCGGCGTGGGCGCCACCGGCGAGCGCGACCGCGACGGCGGTCGAGCCGACGCGACGACGCACGCGGACAGCAGGCGTCCCCATGGCTCGCCGAGCATAACGCCGCGCATGGACCGCACACGCACAATCGTCACGTCGCGCCCCGCCCCGCCGAGCTACTGGATCATCGGGCTCTTGAACGTGTACGGGATGCGCACGCGCAGCGCCGCGCGCCCGCCCAGCAACGCCGACGGCACCGGCCCCAGCCGCGCCACGGCCTTGAGCGCGTCGGTGACCTCGCGATCGAACGCGCCGTGGCCGCTGGTCGCGTGCAGCCCGATCTCGGCGAAGCTGCCGTCGGCCAGCAGCACCAGCGACGCCACGACCCGGCCCGAGGTCATCGACAGCGCGAGCTCATGCGGATACTCGACCCGCCGATCGAGCCGGCGGAACAGCTCGAGGAAGTACGGATCGCGCCGCGACGCGTAGGTCGGCGCGCCGTCGTCGCCCGCCGGCGCCTCGGCCCGGGACGCGGCGGTGCCCGGCCCCCAGCCGTCCGGCGCCACGCCCGGGGCCGCCAGCCCGCGCACGCCCTCGCCGTCGGGACCGCCGCCGGCGCGCGGCGGCGTGAGATCGTAGGGATCGGGCCGGCGCTGATCCGACGAGGCCGCCACCGCGCGGTCGTCGGCGCTGGGCCCGCGCGCGGCCACGTCGACCGCGCGCTCGCCACGATCGACGTAGGCGGCCTCGCGCACCCGGGCCGCGGCGCCGTCCTGCCGCACCGGCGCGGTCGCGCCCGGCGACCCGGCGTGGGTGTCGTCCTGGCCGAGCGAGGTCGGCGTGCCGTCGGCGCCCGGGCCGGTCGCCGCGCCGGTGCGCGCGCGGTCGTCGCCGGCCTGGGCCAGCGGCTGCGGCGCGCGATCGCCGTAGGCCGCGATCGGCGCGCGGGTGATCGCCTCGGGCGAGCGGGCCGTGCGCGCGCCGGGCGTGCGCGGGGTCAGGTAGCCCTGATCCGACGTCCACACCCGGGCCCGCAGCGCGGCGTCGTCGGCGCGGTCGCGACGGTCGGCCCAGGTGTCGGTGCCGCCCTCGGCCCCCCCGCCGCGATCGGCGGCGCGGGCGCCCGGCAGGTCGGCGCTCGACGGTCGCGGCGCGCGGCCGTGGCCCGCGGCGTCGTCGCCGGTGCCGAGGATCACGTCGAGCGGGATCGCCGGCGGGGTCACCGTGACCACGCCGATGCCGCTCATCCCCGACGGGGTCAGCGCCGGCGCGGCCGGCACCTCGGGCGACGCCGACGCCAGCACTGGCGTCAGGGGCAGCCGCCCGGCCGGCACGATCACGTGGTCGAGCACCCGCACCAGCCCGGCGTTGGCCAGCGCCGCGACCGCGAGCGCCTCCCAGACGCGGCTCGGTCGACGGGGCGCGGCCATTCCTCAGTATGCACCACCCGGTCGGCGCCGCCCGCGGCGTGTGATCGCGCCGACAGCCCGCCGGCCCCGGTCCGCGCCCGGATCGGCGTAGGCTGGCGCCGTGATCGATCTCAGCTTCGCGACGCCTGGACGCCTCACCACCACCGGCCTCACGCACCTGGTCCTCGTGGCCCCGGCCGCGCGCCTGGCCAAGCTGCCGCCCAAGCTGCTCGATCGCAAACGCACCGACCTGGTGCGCGCGCTGGCCGCCCAGACCCGGCCCGGCGCCCGCGGCGCGCACGGCGCGACCCTGGCCGACCAGCCGACCTGGCTCCACCTCGCGGTGCTGCCCGACAAGGTGTCGCGCTACAACGCGCCGTCCCGCGCCGACAGCATCCGCTTCGTGCTCGAGCAGATCAGCTGGGGCGCCAAGGGCAAGGCGCTGGTGGTGCTGCTCCTCGACGACGCCGCCCACCTCCTGCCCGCGGCCAACGCGGTCGCGCGCGCCGTGCCCGGCTACTCGGCCCGCGGCGACGCGTCGCGGGTGAAGATCCAGATCGCCGCGTTCGGGCCCGACGGCGCGGCGCTGACCGCCGACCCGCGCACGCGCGCCACCGTGCGCTGCGCCCGCGACGCCGCGGTGCTGGTCGACACGCCGCCGTCGGAGCTCCACCCGACCGCGCTGGCCGCGCGCGCCCGCGCCGACCTCGGCGACGCGATCACCGTCGAGGAGATCATCGGCGACGCGCTCGCGGTCCGCGGCCTCGGCGGCATCTACGGCGTCGGCAAGGCCGCGGTCGAGCCGCCGCGCCTGCTGGTCGCGACCTGCGGCCCCGCCGACGCCACCCGCCACGTCGCGCTGGTCGGCAAGGGCATCACCTTCGACACCGGCGGCCTGCACCTCAAGGCCCGCGGCATGATGGAGACGATGAAGGCCGACATGGGCGGCGCCGCCGCGGTGCTCGGCGCGTTCCGCGTGCTGGCCGCCGAGCGGCCCAGCTACCGGCTGTCGCTGGTCCTGTGCATCGCCGAGAACGCGATCGACGCGCGCAGCTACAAGCCCGATGACATCCTGCGCATGCACTCGGGCAAGACCGTCGAGATCAACAACACCGACGCCGAGGGCCGCCTGCTGCTCGCCGACGGCGTCAGCTGGGCCGCGCGCGAGCTCCACGCCGACGTGATCATCGACGCCGCGACCCTGACCGGCGCGCAGCTCATCGCCACCGGCCTGGTCCACGCCGCGGTGGTCAGCGACGACGCCGCGCTCGAGGCCCTGGCGATCGAGGTCGGCCGCGCCTCGGGCGACCTGTGTCCACCCGCTGCCGTTCGCGCCCGAGCTGTACGCGCACGAGTTCCGGAGCCCGGTCGCCGATCTGCGCAACTCGGTCGCCGATCGCAACAACGCGCAGTCGAGCTGCGCCGCGCAGTTCGTCTACGAGCACCTCGCCGACGCACCCGGCGCGGCCGCCCGCCGCTGGTGCCACATCGACCTCGCCGGCCCCGCGTTCCCCAAGGATCGCGCCACCGGCTACGGCGTCGCGCTGATCGCCGAGCTGGTCCGCCGCGCCGCCGCGTAGCGCCACTCGGGTGCGCGAACCGCCGCGCCGCCCCGGCGCGTAGCCGCTCGGTTGCGCGCGCCGCCGCTTGGCGTCGCGGGCCGCCGCGGGACCTCCGTGCAAAGCCAGGCCCCCGGCGGCGGCCGTCGATTCCCGGCGCTTGCGCGCGCCGTCGCTTGGCACCGTCGCGGGCCCATGCCAGGCTGCGCGGCGGAAGCGCTTCTGCGACTGGTGTGCGGCTCGGCCTTCAAAGCCGATGGTGCTCCGCGCGAGCGGCGGCACGGCGGGTTCGATTCCCGTGCGCTTCCGTTAGTTCTTCACGACTTGCAGCCGCTTCTCCGGTCCCGCGGACACGTCGCGGACACTCCAGGCCGGCGCTGGCTCATCAAGTGACGCCACAGCCGCCCGAGTCATCCCTGGGGCCAGGTGCGCGTACCGCAGCGTCATCGCGATCGTGCCGTGGCCCATCAGCTCCTTGATCACGGTGACGGGCTGGCCGTGCATCGCGAGGTGGCTCGCGTACGTGTGACGAAGCACATGCCAGCCAACGACCGCAGGCCGCCCGCAGGCCACGCGCGCTTGAGCCCGTACCGCCAGGCCCCGATGGTGAAGTCGCCGCCGTCGAGGTCAACGAACACGCGTTCGCCCCGCAGGTGCCGATGCCCATGGAGGGCGGCCACGCGCGCTCGCCGGCAGGTCGATGCAGCGCGGCCGGCCGTTCTTCGGCGTGCCCTCCTGGTTCGCCAGGTTCACACGGACGTGGATCTTGCCGGCGACAAGATCGACGTCCTCCCCACCTCAGTGCCCGCAGCTCGCCAAGCCGGAGGCCGGTCTTCACCGCGACGAGCACGGCGATCGACCAGCCTTCCACCTTCGCTGCACCCGCGACCAGGCGCTCGCATTCCTCGAAGGCGAAGAAGTCGAACTTCGGCGTCGAGGTCTGCAACCACTCGATCTCGGGCACCGCTGCGATGTGCTTTCCGTTTGCGGGCGTTGACCAGGATGTTGCGCAACGTCGTGAGCACGTTGTTGATGGTTTTGGCGGACCGCCCGGCCTTCGCCAGGCCGAGCTTCAGGTCCTCGACGCCGACCTCATCGATCTCGTCGAGGCGCTTGCCGCCGAACCTCGGCAGCAGGTGATGCCGCAGGTGAGACTCCTTCGCGTTGATCGTGGCCGGCTTGTTGACGCGCTTGTTGCCGATCGCTCGCATCTTCGGCAGGTAGTGCCCCTCGGCGAACTCGCTAAACATCGGGCATGGCGGCTCCTCCTCGCGCTCGACCGGCTGACCGGGCCACGAGCCGCCGAGCGCCGCCGTGATGGCCCTGCGCTCAGCTTCGGTGGCCCCGATCTTCGTTGGCGACAGATCCTGGAACGGCCCGGTCACCCCGGGCCTCCCTGAGATCCGCCGCCTCGTGCCGTCGGGCAGCCTGACGGTGGTTTTGAAGAACCAGCGGCCGGTTCTCGTGTCGCGATCGGCAGGCATGGACACTCCAGCCGCGCTACCTGCGATGACCATCCACCAACCATCGCATGAGGCTCCGACGGCTGATGCGAATGAGCTTCCCGATCCGCTGGTGCGGAACCTCGCCGCGAGCCACGACCGCGTACATCGCGTTGCGGCCGATCCGCATCAGCCCGGCCGCCTCCTCGACAGTCAGGACGTCGTCTTCGTCCGGCGACTCGACCGCGGACCCGACCTCGGCGGTGTCGTTGGTGCTGGTCTGCGCAGCGCTGGCTTTCTTCACCAAAGCGACCCTGCGCCCGCGCCGCGTGAAGCGGAAGGTTACGGCGAGGTCGGACACGGTAACCACTTGTCACCGGGTTCGCAGCTTCCGATACTCGGTTCGCCAAGTCCCATGCGTAAGTCGACGTTCGAGGACGCCAGGGGTCGGCTGGAGAACGCCGGCATCTCCACCGACGTGTTCTACGCCGCCGTCGTGTACGCCGACGAGGCGGGTTCGACCGGATTGCTGAACGGCGCACATGACCGCAACGAACAGCGACTCACGGCAGCGGTCGGACTCCACGCGCTCATCGAGGGGCACGCATTCCTCTTTCTGGACGACGAGGTCGTTGCGAGCGACGGACAGATCGCCGCCCACTACGAGACGGCGCGCAGCGCCCTCAACGAGATCGTCGATCGCCTGCGGCTGAACAGCGCCGAGCGCACCGCCCGATCTGTCGAGAGGGCTCCCCTGCTCCTCTGCCGCAACCTCGCTTGAGTTGACTGCGCTCCTGAGCGAGAAGGGCGTCAGCTTCCGCGATCAGGCGCACCTGCTCTTGAACCCGCTGCCCGGCAAGAAGCACGCGCCCTCCGTGTGAAGAACAAGGGCGAGGACGATTCCGAAACCGAGGAGATGGCGCTGGAGCGCGCGTCACCGGAACCTCAAGGTCGCGGCGCATCGCCTGCGGAAGAAAGCAGGCACGACGGAAGAAGACGACGAGGCGCTCGTCGCCAAAGTCTTCCCGCCCGCCGACGAGTAGCGCGGAGCCGGTTACAAACAACACCCGGGGAGGGCGTCCCCGGTAACCTGTTCGGCTTCGTCGAAATGCGCCAAGAGTGGTGGCCACTTCACCGAGGCCCCCATGGAACGACTCCTGACTCGCCAAGAAGCCGCCGCCCTCCTGCGAAAGCCGGAGAGCTGGCTCAAGTACGCCGAGCGTCACGGCCGGATCCCGTTCGTGCGCGTCGGCCAGCAGATCCGCTACCGCGCCGCCGACCTGACGGCGTGGCTGGATGGGAGCCGGTCTGCGGCCGAAGGGCGAAACACGTGAGCACCTCACAGAGCTTCGGGCAGTTCGCCGGCTGGGATGCTGTTCCCGCGAACCCGACCCCACCCATCTCTTCTCCGCCAATTGTAGAAACTACGCTGCCTCAAGACGTAGTCCTCACCTGGGCTGACCTCGCGCAGGAGCCCCAGGAACTACGAGCACGCGAGCTGGATCTGTTGGGCTATGCCACCATGGCCGAGCGGGGTTCGGTTGTGCGGGTGGACCTCCGCCGGGTACTGGACCTGCAAACAACGCCTTTGCCCGCAGTGCAGCCAGCGCATCTCCCACAAGAACGCCGGCCAGGTCGTCGCCGCCGTCGCGGCCATGAAGCATCCCGTCTACACGCTGTTCACGTACCGCTCGAAGGGGCTGGGCGCGCCCACCTTGCGCACGGCGGTGACGTCGTTCCGCCACGGCCTCCGCCTCCTGCGGGAACGGCGCTTCTTCGCGTGCGTCCGCGCCGGTGTCGGCGCGATCGAGACCAGCCTCAGCAAGGACGGCACGGTCTGGCAAGTCCACTCGCACATGGCGTTGGACATCCACGGCGGCCTTGAGGAGGCTGTCCTCGCGGCGGCCTGGAAGAAGGTCACCGCCAACCGGGGCGAGGTTCAGCTTCACGACGCGATCTACAGTCCCTCGGGGTTCGCGACGTACACGACCAAGGCCGACACATGGTGCCCGCCCCCTGGGAAGACCAACCCGTTGCATCTCCTGGAGGTGGTGATGAGGGGTGTCCACGGCCGCCGGCTCCCAGATCGCCTGGCCACGGAAGAAGGGCGGACAGGCGCAATGACGGACGGAGAAGCGGACGCCTGGCGCGAGCAGGCACGCCGCCGAAGCGAACATGTGTTCGATGTTGCCGAGGCACTTCACGCCCTGCCGGGGGGAACCTGGGCACCTCCGTCGATGGGGTTCGCCACGTTCGGCGAGTGGTCCGAGACCGAGTTGGGCTTCGGGAAGCGCACGGCGGAACAGTACGTGGCGCTCTGGGCCTGGCTGAACCAGGCTCCTCCGGATAGGCGAGAGCGCCTTCGCTCGATCCCGTGGACGAAGCTGCGGCTCCTGATGCGCGCCGGCTACCGCGCCGACGAGGAGGTCCCGCGCGGCGTCGTCGAGGCCCCGCGCGCCATGCTGGAAGGAACCCAGCAGACGCGCGCGCGGCGATCTCAAGCACCACCGATTCGCGCTCGAAGCGGAGGAGACAGACCTCCTCGAACAAGCTCTCGTCCGAGCGGGCCAGCTGTCGGGCTCGACGTTCCGCAGCCACAACCTCACGGTGATCTGCCAGGACTTCCTGGCCACCAACTGCTTCGGGAAGCTCGACGATCCCGATACCCGGGCGCGCTACCTCGCGCGCTTGGAGGCCGCGTTGGGCCTGAGCATTGTCGCCTTCGATTCCGACGGAGATGTGGTGGCGGGCGCGCATCATTTCGGCGGGTCCTCGCAGACGTCCCGGCGCAGTGATGGCTAAGTAGGTCCACAGCCGGAGGCGGCTACCATCGATAGGCTCAGCGCGAATGCGTGCGGCGCGCGAGCACGCTCGCGCCGACGTCGGCCACCATGATCTGCCGCGCCTTGCGGATCTTCGCGATCCACGGCGAGCCCACGTTTCCCTGGATGTTCAACGGAGGGCCCCACCGACGAATGACCTCCGACTCGACCACCGAGAGCTTCGCGCAATCGGCGGGCTTCGCCCAGACGGCCAGCTCCAGCCGGTCGAGCATCCACGCCGTGAGCCTCGCGTCAGCGGCCCGGTCGAGGCCGAAGTGCGTGGGCTTGGCGTCAGGCCGGTTCGCGTTGCGGGGTACGGCTCGAAGCGGGAGTTCGTCTCGAAGCAGCGCGGCGAAGGACCGGCGCACCGTCGACTGGCCGGTGCTTCCGGTGCGGAAGTGCGTTTGGAGATCTCGGCTCGCCAGGCTCCGCTCGGCCTTCCCGACATAAAGGGGCCGCGCATCAGGGGCGGCCCCGAGCCCCAGCAGTTGCCAGGTCTCGATCGAGCCGTGCAGGGCGTAGAGCCCGGCGGCGTTCGGCACGTGGCCCTCAGCATCGACGAGCCGGTACCGCGGAGCGGCGAGGGCAACGAGGAGCCGTCAACGAGGTCGAGGTCCATCTGCGTCAAGCCTTGCGACCACGCGTTCGAGTCTGCCTTGGCGATGCGTGCGACGGCGTGTCGACCAGCTCGGCGAGCTGCGCGTAGCGCGCACGCGCCGGATCCGCGCGCCACGCACGGTCGACAAGCTCCAGGAGCAGGTCGTTGACGCTCATGCGGCGATCGAACGCAGCGTGCCTCAGCTCGACGTGGAGGCGGGGGTGGCATCCGGAACGTGAAGCTCTGGAACTCCTCACGCTTCTTCGGTCTGCCCATCCGCCTGGGTTCTGTCGTCGCCTTGGCCATGCGTACTCCCGCGCGCTTCATGTGTGATTCTGACATCTTGACATCATCTTGACGATGCCGACACTTATTGCTATCATAAAGTCATGAAGCAAGAAGGCATCGAAGCTGGCAATCGCTACACGCGGCAGGAACTCCAGGCGGAACTGGGCAAGGCGGTCGTGGCGACCCTCAGCGAACTGGGGATCAACGCGCCTACCCTCAGCGTCGAGCACGGTCGCCGAATCGTGCGCGCGTTGCTTCGGCTCGGTGCGCGGCTCGCGCGCACTCGCGCCTGGTCGCTGGAGCAGTTCGTCGCCGCGGCTGTCGAGGCGTACGTCGACGAGGCCCCTTCGGGGTGGATGCCACCCGTGGCTCAGGCGTGACGACAAGCCACGCGCCCCCACCGGTGCTCGTCTACGCGAGAAGCGCGCACCACCTGGGAGCTGCCGGCCAGCTTCGGGCGCTTCGACACGTCGCGGCTGCGCGTGGGTGGCTGATCGCTGCGGAGCATGTCGACTTCACGAGCCCGGGTGCGGGGCCGCGCCCGCAGTTCGAGCGCATGCTCAGCGAGGCCCGTCAGGGCGGTGGGGGCACGGTGGTTGCCACGTCGCTTGCCACGTTGTTCGTGAGCCAGCGCGAGGCCATCCTGGTCCTGCGCGACTTCGCGGTCCGGGGAATCGGCCTGGTTGCGCAGGCCGAGGGTATCGACTCCACGGTTCCTGGCGGCTGCGACCTCGGGCCGCTCATGGGCGGCCTTGTGACGCTGGATCGCGCGGCGCTCAGGGAGCGGATCGCCTTGGGGCTGGCCGAAGCGCGCCGCCAGGGAAAGCCGATCGGCCGCAAGCGAGTCGATGTTCCCGTCGTGCAGGCGCGAGAGCTGCTGAGCCAAGGGCACAGCCTTCGGGAAACGGGGCGGCGGCTTGGCATCGCCGTCGCCACGTTGCACCGGGCGCTTCAGGTTGGCGGGGGCGCGGGGCAGGCGCAGCCCACCGTGGCCCTGGAGGCCGCATGACTCCGAAGCGGGTCGGCCTCTACCACCGAGCGAGCACGGTCGATCAGACCCAGGCCTCGCGCGCAACGAGCTGCGCGCCGCCGCGGCCGCGCGGGGCCTGACCGTGGCGATGGAGATCGAGGAGCACGGCAGCGGCGCTCGGAACGACCGGCCTGGGCTGCAACGGCTGATGGACGCGGCGCGACGCGGCAAGCTCGACGCCGTCCTGGTCTGGAAGCTCGACCGCTTCGGTCGCAGCGCACTCGACCTGTTGGGGAACATCGAGGAGCTGGAGCGCTGCGGCGTGAGGTTCATCGCCGTGACGCAGGGCATCGACGTCCAACCGAATGGGGACCCGATGTCGCGACTGATCCTCACCGTGCTCGCCGGCGTCGCGCAGTTCGAGCGGTCGTTGATCGTCGAGCGCACGCGCCTCGGACTCGACAAGGCCCGGCGGAACGGCAGACGGCTAGGTCGCCCCCGCAAGGGGGCAGCCCCCGACCCCGCGACCGTCGCTGCGCTGCGTGCGTCGAAGGCATCCTGGGCGGTCATCGCGACCAAGCTCGGCTGTACCGCCACGGCAGCTCGTCGCGCCCTGCCAACCAGGGTGCCGCTTCGCCCCCGCAAGGTGTTGGTATCGTAGGGCGGCGGCGGCATGAGCGCCAAGTCGGTCCCTTTGGCAGACGCGACCCGGCCGCTGCGGATCGCGCGTGCGCTGATCGAGGTGCTTGCGCCACGGGCCTCCGTGAGCTGGTTCTCCTGGTGGAAGGAGCCAGGCAACAGGTACGTGACGCTCTTCCCAACCGAGCTGCTACCCGCCGCCGATGAGCCGGTCGGCCTCGGCGATGCGCAGATCGGCCAGCAGCTCTTCTCCGACGTCGTCTGCGGCGATCACGGGTCGGTCACGCTGGGGATGTACGGCGGCCCTGAGGTACACGTGCCCTGGTTGGCTCCGGGCGTCGAGAAGCGCGTGTGGCCGCCGCCCGCCGCCAGGGGCCTCCCGCCGCTCCCAGGAGGCCTCACGACGCCCCTGACCAAGCGCGAGGAGGTCGCCGTCCGCGCCGCCTTCGCCCGGATGGACACGGGCTGGCTGCAAGCACGCGGTCGCCCTGACCCCGTGGCGTCATCGGAGGTGCTGTCTCTGGACGAGCAACGTGATCGCGCTGCTGGCAAGCTACCCTCGGGCGCGCCTGGTCTCGTTGGTCGATGAGTTGGGTTCGCAACCGCGGAACTTCCTCGCGGTCGAGGTGCGCAACGACGACGGGGCAAGCCGTCGTGTGAGCTGGCCGGGCCGAGTTCGGGAAGTACCCTGAGTTCGGAAGGCGGCAGCGGCGGCCGCTCCGGGACGGGACAGCGGCGAGGACGTTCCTGGTCGACCTCCCCGCATCACACGTCGAGCCCGAGGCGTGGCAGCCAGCGACGCACACGTGTGCGTTGCGCTCCCCACTCCGCAGCCAGGGCGCAGCCCAGGATGGCGAACGATGTCGCGTTGGGACCGTGACCTCGCAGTTGGCGCGCTGCCCGTAGCCAAAGCCGCCGTGGTTTCCAGATCGCGTGCGAACACATGTTCGCAACCGGTCCCGGTACCATGGTCGGAAGATGCGGGGTGCCCTCATTCGGGTCGGCGTGGACCAGACCTTCGGCCACTGGAACGCGCCGGTCGACCCGGACACGAACGAGTTCATCTACGTGGCGATCCCCCCGACGACGTCCCCTTCCACCGGGGATGGAGACGCCCGCCGCCTGCTGAAAGCGCCGCTCGACGCGTTCCTCGGGTCCCGGGGGGGCATCCGCCCGGACACGGTCGGGCTGCCCGCTGCCCTGGCTGATCGGCAGATGCACCTCGACCCCGATTTCGATCGCCTGACCTACGGGGACAATGGCGAGCGGCGCGGCAAGCGGATCGCGGCGTTCTCCGCCGGCGACCTGCTGGTCTTCTTCGCCGGGCTTCGACCGTGCCGGCCGTGCCAGCACCGGCTGACCTACGCGATCATCGGCGTGTACCGTGTAGGCGAGGTGGTGCGGGTTGCGGACGTCGCGCGGGCGCGGTGGGCGGACAACGCTCACACGCGCCGGCTCAAGCAGCGTTCCACCGACGTGATCGTCCGTGCCCAGCCCGGGGTGAGCGGACGGCTGCGCGCGTGCATCCCGATCGGGGAGTGGCGGAGCCGAGCCTATCGGGTTCGAGGATCTCCTGGAGGCGTGGGGGGGCTGTCCTGTCGCGACGGCTTCATCCAGCGCAGCGGTCCCGCCGCACTGCTGGACCGGACCGGTTCGTCGCCTGGCGCGGCAGAAGCCGACGTACCTGGCGGCGAACAACCCGGAGGTCGCGCGATGAGCGCGCGCGTGATCATCGTGGTGCTCCGGCAGCCGAGGTCCGACGAGGATGCCCGCACCGACCCCTTCTTCGAGTTCGGCAGCTTCGGGCTGACGGGGTGCCACGCCGCCAACCTCCTGCACGACGAGGCTGCGGACGGGGCACGGCTCGCGTTCGCGCAGGGCGGGCCGCTCGGGTTTCGGTTGGTGACGCTGACGCCGCCGGTGGAGGTGCGTGGACTGGCCGAGACGCGAGGCGCGCTGGAAGCCAGGGGCGATGCCGTTGTCGGATGCGGCGAGTCCGCTGCTCATCGACAACGCAGGCGACAGCGACATCGCTGGCTTGCCCGACCTGCTCTCGCACGTGCAGCGCGAGTCGCCGGTCGCGCAGTTCGCGAGCGCGTTCCGCAGCCGGAAGCGTGCGCTCGACCCAGCGGTCGCCAGGCAGGTCCTCAGCGCGTGGAGCCGCGCCACGAGGCGGTCGCCAAGAGTCAAGGCGTACTGGGAGGCCTTGCCCTGCGCGCCGGCCGAACCCGATCGCCACCGTCGCGAGACCTACGACCGGCTCCGCCGGAAGGCGCTCGGGGACGTCGTGCCGCCTTCGCCCAGCAGGCGTCGCGCCTGCTGACACGGCGATCTGCGGCTAGCGCGTCTCGGCGATGCACTCGGTCAAGATGAACTCGACCTTCTGCTTGCCGAGTTGCTGCTGCAGTCCGTCGAGCTTGCCCTCGACGCGGATACCATCGCCCGCTCTCGACGCCGGCGAAGAGCGCTGGTGCATGCGCGGCATCAGTCCTTGCAGGAGAAGGCGGAGACCCGCCACCGCTCGCGACGAAGTTCACGATCACGCCCTTGCGCTCGTACGTGCCCCTTCCACTTCACGTACTTGCCCGGGTACTTGACCTTCCATGCCGAGGCCAAGTCGTCGGTATCCAGCATCTTGCGAGCGAGCGCTTCCGCCGTGACGTCGACAAATCGCCGGCTCTTGAGCCGCTGCTGCTCCGCTTGGCGGTCTTCCCGCCCCGGAGCTCGGGCCTGACTCGGAACTCCCGCGTCGGCCGGCGGCCTGGTCGTCGACCGGCATTGCGGCGTCGGGGCGGTGGAGGTGCGGTGGTCGGCGGAACGCCTTCGGGGCGCACGACGGGCTCGTCACCGCGCTGCGGCCCGCGCCCGCCGCGCGTGGCTGATCTCAGGCGTCGGCCTGCCGGCAGCGGCGGCAACCCTCGCTCGCTCCTTCGCACGCTTGTCCAACTGGCCGCCGACCATCGCGGTGACGAAGAACCCGGCGGACGCGATCGTCCCAGGATCCGCGTTCGCTGAGACCACAGCTTGTATGGCTTGCCCCAGACGAGCGCGATGCCGAGGGGCGCGAAGAGCACCAGGGCCGGATAAGCGACGACCATGCGCTTGTGCCAGGGCACCCCACCTTGTTGAGGCCGCAGCAGACGGCCAGCAGCGCCACACCGGCGCGGCAACCGCGGCAGCGACTGCTGCCCCCGTCGACGGCGCGGGCGCAGCCCGGGAAAGGTGCAGGTGGTGAAGCAGTCGCGGAGGCGGGCCCGTGTCTCAGGACCGTGTTCGCTCCACTCCGGGGCACTTGCGAGCCTAGAGAGACGACGCCCCGCAGTGCTCGCAGCGGCTTCGGGGCGGCGCTGGCGGGGCCTGCAGCACAAGCGGAGGCACGGCGACCGCGGCGGCCTGCGCCTGCGGTGCGACCAGGACGGCAATCTGGACACGAAGGCCTGGTGCTCGGCCATCGTGTGGAAGCACTTCGAGCACTGCTTCAAGAACGGCGCGGCCACGGCTGGCGGCAGCATCGACAGCGTCGAGGGGCCACCCGCCGTGGCCTTGTGGATCGCCCCGAGGAGCCCCTGCGTACAGAGTTCGCAGTCGTTGCACTTGGCCATGTCTTGCCCCTGCGTGATGCAGGCCGGCTTCGAACACGCCGGCCGTCCTGGCGCATTATGTACCAGCGATGACTTCGTGGTGGTAGCCGCGCCCGTGCCCGACGTTCGGCCGCCATGCGGTCACGTGCGATCGATCCGGATGAGGCGGTCCGCGCCTTCGGCCGGCGCGTCGCCGAGGTTCGCCACGATCGCGGCTGGACGCCGGAGCAGCTGGCGGAGCGCGCCGAGGTGAGCGTGCGCTACGTGCAGCACATCGAGCAGGGCACGCAGAACCTCAGCATCCGGTCGGCGGTGAAGCTCGCCGGCGTGCTCAGGTGCCGCTCGGGGTGCTCTTCGAAGCGCCCCGGCGGGCGAAAGCAACCTTCGAAGAGGGGGCGGCCGCGTGCGCAGCAGCTCCGTCGTCGGCTCAGGAGGCGGTTAGGCGCGGGCCCTCGATTGCCGCACCGAACGCGTGGCAAGTAAGCGGGTGCTGACCCAGGACAAACTCCAAGACGAAGTTGTCGCCGTGTTACAGGGCACCGTGCTCCATCAGCGCGCGCGCTGGGGCGTGCTACTCGGGCAGCAGCGGCAGTTCGAAGGGTGGTGGAAAGGCGGAGTTCGCCGCGGCCCTGGAGGCGTGGACGTGGAGCAGTCGTGTCCCTGACCCCGGCTTCAGTGTCCTGGTGGAGCCGAAACCGCGCGACTTCGGTGCGGTCGATGGCGATTGCCGCGAGGCTGCAGACCTTGCGATCGCACCGTGGGACGAGGACACGCAGGACGTCAGCTACGAACGAGGTCCAAGGCTCTGGATCGAGATCAAGACCCGAGCCACGTGGTG